>CANGDR010000012.1 GCA_947452765.1 Actinomycetota bacterium
CACTGGCGAGTAAAGCCAAACTTTCCATTTGTCGCTCACCTCGCTGAGTTAATCCGTACTTCAAGAGTAGAGGCCGAGGGTGGCGGGAGCGGAGACGAGAGGAACCGTCGGCCGTGCTATTTGCAAAAATGACTACCGACAAGTTGCCAATCCGAATGCAAGTGATTGCCAGCAATCACGCAATCGGCTCCCAAATCCTCCCTGGCTAGATTCCGAACAAGTAAATAATCCCTGCCCAACAGGACAGGGATTATTTATCTGCGGAGACGAGAGGAACCGTCGGTGCTGCGCACCTCCTCCCAAATCCTCACAACTCTTCGCAACAAAAATGGCCCCACCCACATGGGTGGAGCCATTTTTTGGCGGAGACGAGAGGATTTGAACCTCCGAAGGATTTGACTCCTTACCTCATTAGCAGTGAGGCGCACTCGACCGGACTATGCGACGTCTCCTCGAATCATTAGATTAACGGGTTTTGGCAGGATTGGCGAAAAACCAAGTTTGTAAAGAGGTCAATCGCCAGACAGGATTGGGGCATGTCGAATTTCGGTGTCTCCTCCTCAGTTGCAAACCTCCGACGCGTCGCCGTGCGCCC
Organism: Actinomycetota bacterium; assembly: GCA_947452765.1. Classification (GTDB taxonomy): domain Bacteria; phylum Actinomycetota; class Actinomycetes; order S36-B12; family UBA5976; genus UBA5976. The sequence goes on from CANGDR010000012.1 coordinate 596, forward strand.
ACCAACTCGTGATGCGGATTATCAAGCAGCGCATTGGATAGGTGCACCAGAACAATTGGACTTAGATCAGTTGCAACTAGACCATGCGAAGTTTGTTGAACTACTTCGCGAACTTGGCTGCGAAGTTGAAGTACTTTTGGAAGCGCCGGGCCAAGCCGATGCTTGTTTTGTTTACGATCCGGCTTTCACGACACCGAGCGGTGTAATTCAACTTCAGGGTGCAAAGGAAGCTCGCATGAAAGAGCCGGCATTGATTGCTGGCGATCTAAATGCAATCGGAATTCCAACAGTCGGAGTACTCGTTGGTGATGCAACTGCTGATGGCGGAGATATGTTCTGGCTCGACGAGAAGACAGTTGGGCTTGGTCGTACTTACCGAACTAACGAAGCAGGTGAACAACAACTACGTGAGATATTTGCCTCCGAAGGAATCGATGTAGTTGCATTCCATATGCCACACGCATTAGGCCCAGAATTCTGCTTACACCTAATGAGTGTGATTTCGCCGATTCGCGAAGACCTCGCAGTTGTTTATGAACGTGAAGCACCGATCACATTGCTACAAGAACTTGCCAAGCGCGGAATCAAAACCGTCTCAGTCCCAGATGAGGAGTACCCAACACTTGCCTGCAATGTGCTAGCTGTGCGGCCCGGGGTAGTAGTTATGCCTTCTGGCAATCCGATTACGGCACAGCGAATGCGGGAGGCCGGAGTTGAAGTTCACGAATATCCTGCAGAGGTACTTAACCGAGGTGAAGGTGGACCTACGTGTTTGACTCGACCGTTATGGCGTAAGGATTAATTACGGCGTTGGTGTTGGCGTAGGAGTTGGCGTAGGAGTTGGTGATGGGACTAACGCCGGATTTGGAATTGCAAGTCCGGTCATTGGATCCAAGATCATAGTTCCATCCGCGAGCTGAGCCGCATATTTCTTTTTTGCATTCTCAGTGTTACAAGCAATGAGTTCTAGATCTTTGAGTCCACCGCAGGTATTTGTAGAGGCAGAAATCTTGTTACCAACTCCACCAGGATTAAGCCCGTTCAACGTGCTTAGATTCCATGGAGTTGCTGGAGTTCCGGCAAGCGCACCTGCAAGTGAATCTCGCCAAATTGGACCAGGGAGTAGGGAGCCGAATGCTTGTGAGTAATAGCGTCCGTTGATCGTGAAGTTCTTCATTGGATATTTCTGGCCGCCACGTGGGTCACCAACCCAAACAGCCGCAGCCATGTCTGGAGTGAATCCAACAAACCAAACGGCAGCCGAATCATCTGTTGTTCCAGTTTTACCAGCTGCTGGTCGACCAAAATACATACGCTGACCAGTTCGCCCTGGAAGTGGTCCGGAAATTACACCTGCAAGTACTGCCGCCGTACTGTCGGCAACTTGCAGATCTATCGTGCGTTTGCAATCAGCTGAAGGTACGTCGAGGTTGTGACCAAAACGATCTGTTACTGAAGCTATTGCGATTGGACGACAGTGAATTCCGTGAGCTGCGAATGTTGCCATACCGTCAGCCATGTCTAAAGTCGTCACGTCAAAACAACCGAGTGTGAAGCACGGGAACTCATTAAAATCCTGGCCGTTACCTTGTTGCACACCGGCTGCTTTGGCCATAGCAGGAGGATCACATAAGCCTATTTTTTCTTCTAGTCCAACGAAGAAAGTGTTAACGGAGTATGCGGCTCCGGCTAACATATCAAAAGCCCCAGAACCGGTTGAGTTATGAACCGTGTAAGGAGCATATGCAGCGCCAGACTTGCATTCTTTGAAGTCTTTAAAAGTTTTTACTTGCGGCGCACTGAGGACTGTAAATGGATCCCAACCTTGCTTAAACGCTGCGGCAATAGTGAAGGCCTTGAAGGTCGAACCTGCTTGGAATCCAACAGTCCCATTGTGATCAAGGGGTACGTTGTAATTAACAGTTGTATATCCGGCACCACTTCGACCCCACTTGCGGTCCTGAGCCATTGCAGTTATTTCACCCGTACCTGGTCGAATCATGCTGATGGCAGCAGCTTTTCCACTCGCATCATCAAATGGAATTGTTGTATCAACCTGAGTTTGAGAAGCTACCTGCGCTTTTCGGCTCAGCGTGGTTTTGATGGTCAAACCACCAATATCTAGAAACTGTTGGCGCGCCTCGGGGGTGGCACCGAAAGCGGGGTCACTCTTCAGAACAGTAAGTACGTAGTCACAAAAGAACGGAGCGAACGAAGTCGTACAGCCATTTGGAAGTTCAGACGTGTTAAGTGAGGACTGCATTGGTACTTTCTTGGCTTCATCTGCCTGCGCTTGCGTTATGTATCCAACATGCGCCATTGCATTCAAAACTTCATTTCGACGCGTTTCAGCTAAGCCAGGATTTCGCGTTGGATCAAACCGTGATGGGTTCTGAACCAGGCCTGCAAGTGTGGCCGCTTCACCGAGTGTTAATTCATTGGCGTGCTTTGAGAAATAACGACGGGATGCGATTTCTACCCCATAGGAACCAGCACCGAAGTAGGCGATGTTTAAGTACCCCTCAAGTATTTGCTTCTTTGAAAGTTTATTTTCAAGAGCAATCGCATATCGAGCTTCGCGAATCTTTCGATTCAAAGACACCGCAGTCGCAGCAGATTTCTCTGCTGGTGTAGTTGCCGCTGTTAACAAAATCTGCTTTACATATTGCTGGGTGATCGTTGAACCACCCTGCACTTGACCTCCACCACTTGTAGACAGAGAGGCGCGCAGCGTGCCACGGAAGTCGATGCCAGCATGTTGGAAGAATCTCTGATCTTCGATGGCGATAAGTGCTTGCTGCATCACCGGCGCTATATCTGAAAGAGGAACCTCAATGCGATTCTGGGCAAACAAAACAGCAAGCGTATTTCCATCAGAATCTAGAATCGTGTTTTGTTGTGGCAATGGAACTTGGGTTAAGTCGGCTGGCAAGTTTTCGAATGAATTAGCACCATTTCGAGTTGCCAACCCAACTGCTCCTACGACCGGCAGGGCAATGAAAGCACCAACAAGCCCCGCAAGCGCAACAAATGTTGCCATACGTGTCAAAAGTCCAATTCGACTTTGTGTGTTTTCGCCAATTGCCATAGTTACTCAATGGTAACTGGGGATTTCCGATGCGCCTAACTCAGGTTTGGTTAAGAAATGTCCAAAAAATAGTTACCGATTAGGTCTTGACAAGCAATATCCATGACCCCAATAGTTAACACAACGACAGAAACTCTAGAATTTGTCGACGACGTTAATCCAAGTATGAGGGGATACGAATATTTAAATGTGGGATGCCGAGTGGAGCCGCAACGCTGCGTGCCGAAATACCGATCCAGATCTACTATTCGTCCAAGGTGCAGCGCAAAACCGAGTAAAAATCATTTGTGCCGGGTGTTCAGTTCGAACTGAATGTTTAGCTGACGCCCTTGACAATGAAATCGAGTTTGGTGTCTGGGGCGGTATGACCGAACGCGAGCGCCGAGCCCTACTTCGCCGTCGCTCAAACGTTGGCTCCTGGCGCGAGTTATTAATGAATGCTCGTCAGGATTATGACCGTTTGGATCCAGTCGCATTCGTCAGTGGTTCCTAGTCCCGCGTTTTTGCAAGTCAATTTGTTCGGTAGAGTCGATATATGACTAAGTGGGAATACCTCACCGCACCGATACTGGTGCACAATACAAAAGCTATTTTGGATAATTTCGGTGCAGATGGCTGGGAACTTGTTGCCATAGTCCCTGGAATGAATACTGAAAATCTTGTCGCATACTTCAAGCGACCTAAGGATTAGGGAAATTATGAGTGCAGTAGAAGATCGTTTAGCCAAACTTGGCATCACCGTGCCTGAGGTTATTCCACCTGTGGCTTCTTACCTTCCAGCAAATCGCTCCGGAAATTATGTTTACACTTCCGGCCAGCTGCCTTTCGTCGCCGGTGAACTTATTGCGACTGGAATCCTTGGCAAAGACGTCGATGAAGACACTGCAGCAAAGTGTGCTGAACAATGTGCAATCAATGCGATCGCAGCAGCAAAGTCTGTTATCGGTGACCTAGATAAAATTGTTCGGGTTGTCAAGGTCGTCGGTTTCGTCGCAAGCACCCAAGAATTTACCAAGCAACCAGTTGTAATAAACGGCGCAAGCGATCTATTTATAAAGGCATTTGGAGATGCCGGTAGGCATGCTCGCTCTGCTGTCGGTGTTGCTTCATTGCCACTTAACACGCCAGTTGAAGTTGAAGTTATCTTTGAAGTTCGCGACTAAATAATTCAAGCATTAGCAAGCAGAGAGGAGTTCATTGATGGATAGCAATCTGCATGGAACCCCCCTCTTCTCTGCATTAGATGATGCGACCGCAGATTCACTTCAGCGATCGATGGTTCCACAGTCATTAAAGAAGGGTAAAACCCTATTTAATGAAGGCGAGCCGGGAGATCGGCTTTATGTCGTTACTGATGGAAAAATTAAACTCAGTCACGCATCTGGCGATGGTCGTGAGTCATTATTAATGGTGCTCGGACCTGGCGATATGTTTGGTGAGCTTTCACTTTTCGATCCAGGACCACGCACTTCTACTGCAATTGCAGTTACCGACGCAGCGGTCCTTGGTTTAGGAACCAATGACTTGCGCCCTTGGCTTTCAGGCAGACCTGAAGTGGCGCAGTCACTTTTGCAGGCACTGGCACACAGGTTACGACGTACTAGTGAGGCGATGTCTGATCTAGTTTTCGCCGACGTACCAGGTCGAGTTGCAAAAGCCTTACTTGAACTTGGTGAAAAGTTCGGCACGCCTACCCCTGATGGTCTTTATGTGCACCATGATTTAACACAAGAGGAACTTGCCCAGCTGGTTGGAGCATCCCGCGAAACTGTAAATAAATCGCTCGCAGATTTTGCTAGTCGTGGCTGGCTCAAGTTAGAAACCAGATCTGTTGAACTGCTAGATCTAGAACGTCTTTCAAAACGCGCTGGTTAACCCGGCACTTAGAGTGTGATCATGAGCGAGCCTGAATCCAAAACCGCCTTAGTGCGCCGGGCTCGCAAGATAGATCGTGAACTCGGCATCATTTTTCCAGATGCTAAATGTGAACTTGATTATCAGAACCCATTGCAATTGTTAGTAGCCACAGTCCTGTCCGCACAATGTACTGATAAGCGCGTGAACATGGTTACTCCTGTTCTTTTTAAGAAGTATCCAACAGTCGTAGATCTTGCATCTGCATCGATTTCTGACATCGAAGATGTAATAAGGTCAACTGGTTTTTATCACAATAAGGCAATGGCTATTAAGGGATTGGCGGCTGCGATTATTGAGAACTTCAACGGGGAAGTACCAGACACACTTGAAGAACTTGTGACGCTACCGGGTGCCGGTCGAAAAACTGCAAACGTAGTGCTTGGTAATGCATTCAACGTGCCAGGAATTACAGTCGATACTCACGTTGGCAGAATCGCACGCCGACTTGGGTGGACTACTAATACAGATCCCGTAAAAGTTGAATTTGATTTGATGGAACTTTTCGAGCCAAAAGACTGGACGATGTTGAACCATCGATTAATTTTTCTTGGAAGGCGGATTTGTCATTCCCGTAAGCCGGCGTGCGGCGCATGCGAGATAGCAAAATGGTGTCCGTCATATGGAGTCGATGGCCCCATTGATCCAACTGAGGCAGCAAAACTTGTTAAGTCAGGTGATCAGTTTTGAGTTATCCAATTTGGTTTAATTCACTAATTGAGAAGCGCGCAGCGATACAACATTCGGATTTATCCAACATCCCAGTTCCTGATGAACCAACCCGCGAGGCCGCAGTTCTAGTGCTGTTCAGCGAGGCAACTTTTGGCGGCGATGTAATCATTATTGAACGGGCTTCGCATTTAAAGGCGCACCCTGGTCAACCAGCATTTCCGGGTGGTCGAGTTGAGGAGGGTGATAGCTCACTTGCCCAAACTGCACTTCGAGAGGCAAAAGAAGAAATTGGTATCGATCCCCAAACGATCGATGTCATTGGAGAGTTACCGCAACTTTGGATCCCACCGTCAAACTTTAAGGTGACACCCGTGATTGGGTGGTGGCGTGCACCGCATCCAATAACTCAAATCGATGCCAATGAAGTCGCTAAAGTGCATCAAATTCCGATTGCAGATTTAGTAAATCCTGCTAATCGAACAAAAGTTAGAAATAGCCGAGGTTGGGTGGGCTCAGGCTTTTTTGTCGCCGACATGTTGGTATGGGGCTTCACTGGCGGCCTGCTTTCACAATTGTTAGATATCGCAGGCTGGTCCGAGCCGTGGGATGAGACGCGCATTGTCGATCTCCCGGCAACCGAGTGGAGTGCGGACGTAACTAATTGAAGCCTGAGTATTTAGACCTAGTTTTAATTGGCTTTGGTATCTATGTAACTTTTGCCGGTTGGCGCCGCGGACTTATTGTCAGCATATTTTCATTCGCAGGATTATTTGTTGGCGCTTGGCTCGGTCGCTCATTAATCTCAATAGTTGTCGGCGCCTCACAAGAAACTTCGCTAACGCGAACCGGATTAAGCGTCGCACTCCTTTTAACTGGTATGGGCATCGGAAGTGCAGTTGGTGGTGCTATTGGTTTGCGCGCCAGAGGATTCTTCAAATGGCGTTTAATTCGAACGATGGACAGAGCAGCAGGCGCGCTACTTTCGATCACGGTTTGGATTGTAGTTGCTTGGTTCACCGGAACTACTTTGTTAGCAGCTCCGATAAACCCATTTACAAACGTTCTGGCTGAATCCAAGGTTTTAACTCGATTAGATGAAGTAATGCCGAGCAAAGTTAGATCTAGTTTTGAATCAATCCGAATTTATGTTTCAGATTCACATTTACCAAGCGGTCTAACACAAGTACTGTTATCTCCTCCAGTAGCAGCCCCTGACAAAACTGCAATTAATGCGCCAGCGATAATTGCGGCATTAAGTTCTGTGGTAAAGGTTGAGGGTACCGCACCTGCATGCAGCACTCGATTAACTGGATCTGGTTTTGTTATCGGAAAAGATTTGATTTTGACTAACGCACATGTGGTTGCTGGCGTATCAGAACCTAGTGTTCGCATAAAGGGAAAAGGGAAAGCATTTGCTGGCGTAGTGGTCTTCTTTGATCCAAAACGAGACATTGCGTTAATCCGCACGAATGGAATTCCCGCAACGCAACTTCGAGTCAGCGCAGCATTAACTCGCGGAACTGGTGCGGTCGTAGCAGGCTTTCCTGGGGGCGGGCCATTGACACTAATACCGGCAAGAGTGCGCAGCATATCTACATCTAGCGGCACCGATATATACGGCAAAGAAGCAGTTCGAAGAGAGATCTATTCAATTCTGGCAAATATTAAGCAAGGAGATTCGGGAGCACCGATGCTTGCTATGGATGGAACGGTAGCTGGGTTGATCTTTGCTTCCTCAGCTAATGATCCACTAACGGGTTACGCATTAACATCAAAAGAGTTCATGGCTGGAGTTGATCAAGCCAGTACTGAAATGCAAGCAGTAAATACCGGGAAGTGCTCCGGTGTCTAATTGGCATTTTCACCGCAAGAACCAACTAAGGTTTCAAAAAGGGCTTGACCAGCACTAAAAAAGCGACAACTATCATTTATAGATCTGTATCCAATTACGGGAAGTGATGGCAGTCGTGAGCGGCGAAGCATTAGAGAATTTAGCAACCGAAAATCGCTTATTTCCACCGAGCGAATCATTCGCACGGCAGGCAAATGCCCAGCCGGCAATGTATGAAGAAGCAGCCGCAGATCGAGAAGCCTTTTGGGCAAGGCAAGCAAGTGAACTGCAATGGTCGCAACCTTGGACAAATGTTTTAGATTGGACAGATGCTCCAGTTTCAAAATGGTTTGTTGGCGGCAAGCTAAACGTATCCGTTAACTGTGTGGATCGACATGTTGCTGCAGGAATTGGCGATCGAGTTGCGATTTATTTCGAGGGTGAACCAGGGGACACCCAAACTATTACTTACAAAGATTTACTCGACTCCGTAAGCCAAGCAGCAAATGCCTTAACCGAACTTAATGTGCGTCCGGGTGATCGTGTAGCTATCTATATGCCACTAATTCCTGAAGCAATCATCGCTATGTTGGCATGCGCACGAATTGGCGCAGCACACTCTGTTGTGTTTGGCGGTTTTTCTGCCGAAGCATTACGTAGTCGAATCGAAGATGCAGCCGCTTCGTTAGTTATCACGGCTGATGGTGGGTTCCGAAAAGGAAATATGTTCGGACTCAAAAGTGCAGTTGATGAGGCAGTAAAAGATACCCCGACTGTAAAAAATGTTTTAGTCGTTCGACGAACCGGACAAGACGTCGCATGGAATTCAGGCCTCGATATTTGGTGGCATGACATTGTGGGCAAACAATCAACTACGCATGCACCAGAATCATTTGATTCAGAACACCCGCTATTTATCCTCTATACATCCGGCACGACTGGAAAACCAAAGGGCATCCTTCATACAACCGGCGGATACTTAACGCAAGCGGCTTACACCCATAAAAATGTTTTCGACCTAAAGCCAGAGACTGATGTGTATTGGTGCACGGCAGATGTCGGCTGGATCACTGGACATTCATATGTAACTTATGGACCGCTGGCAAACGGTGCGACTCAAGTTATTTACGAAGGCACTCCTGATACCCCACATCAAGGCCGCTGGTGGGAGATCATTGCAAAGTACGGTGTCACAATTCTTTACACTGCACCGACTGCGATTAGAACTTTCATGAAATGGGGCGATCACCTACCCCAAGCACATGACCTTTTAAGTTTGCGTCTATTAGGAAGCGTTGGAGAACCAATTAATCCAGAAGCCTGGATGTGGTATCGAGAAGTCATTGGAGGCAATAATTGTCCGATTGTTGACACTTGGTGGCAAACCGAAACCGGCAGCATCATGATTAGTCCCCTACCCGGTGTTACGGCTACGAAACCGGGTTCAGCAATGGGACCGATTCCTGGGATCAGCGCGGAAATATTCGATGATGCGGGTAAACCAGTCGGTCTCGGCAGCGGTGGGTATTTAGTTCTGACGCAGCCTTGGCCTGGTATGTTGCGCGGAATTTGGGGCGACATGGATCGTTACCGCGAAAATTATTGGTCCAGATTTAAGAACACTTATTTTGCTGGCGATGGCGCTAAGTGGGATACCGATGGCGCGATTTGGTTACTTGGCCGAGTTGACGATGTGATGAATATTTCGGGACATCGAATTTCAACAACTGAAGTGGAATCAGCTCTGGTATCACATCCAACAGTTGCCGAAGCTGCAGTGGTTGGAGCCAGTGATGACACCACGGGTCAAGGAATTGTGGCATTCGTAATTTTGCGCGCTGGATCAGTTGACGGCCCAGGGGTTGCCCAAGAATTGCGAGCTCACGTTGCCAAAGAGATAGGTGCAATTGCGAGACCTCGACAAATTCTGATCGTTGCTGAATTGCCAAAAACTCGGTCGGGAAAAATTATGCGTCGACTGCTTCGTGATGTTGCAGAAAATAGAACTCTTGGGGATGTCACCACTTTGGCGGATCCTACAATAATGAATTTGATTAGTTCAGGCTTGAGCAATTCATCCTCAGATGATGATTAGGGAACTGGGTTAAACTTAGGTTCATGAATAGCAACGTAACTGTGTTGGACGAGGTTCCAGCAACAGAGCAACGTTGGTTAGTTAGAAAACTCCACGATGAAACGGTCGGCGGGCTCCTGCTTCTTACTGCAGCCGTAATCGCGGTTGTCTGGGCAAATTCGGCGTGGGCTAGTTCTTATGAATCACTTACTCATTTTGTAATTGGTCCCGAGTCCCTGCATTTAAATTTGACCTTGACTGCTTGGGCTTCTGATTTTTTACTTGCAATATTTTTCTATGTCGTGGGTTGCGAGCTAAAACATGAATTTGCAGTCGGCAGCCTTTCTAATCCAAGGCTGGCTGCCGTTCCGATTGGCGCAGCACTTGGCGGAATGGTTGTCGCAGCATCAATCTTCTTGGCCTTTAACCACGGAACTCCAGCGCAGAGTGCTTGGGGACTTCCTATTTCCACCGACGTCGCTTTTTCATTAGCTGTATTAGCAATTGCGGGCCAGCGATTACCCATTGCATTGCGCTCATTCTTATTAACGCTTGCGGTAGTCAACGACATGGGAGCGATACTTGTTATTGCAATTTTCTATAGCCATGGGTTTTATTTGAATTGGTTCTTGATCGCTATTGCATTATTGGGAATTTTTGGCTTCCTGCAAAGGCGTGCGAATACTTCGAGTTTAATTTTTATCCCACTTGCGCTAGTTATTTGGTACGCCATGTTCCGAAGTGGCATCCACGCAACGATTGCTGGAGTTGCAATGGGGCTGTTGATGCGAGTCCAAATATTGGGAGATGAGAAAGTTGCCCCATGCGAGCGCGCGGATGAACGATGGCGCCCAATTTCAGCTGGACTATGTGTTCCAGTGTTTGCATTATTTGCTTCCGGAGTAAGCGTTATTGGAATCTCATTAAGCGAATCGTTGACTAGTCCATTTACACTCGGAGTTCTCGGCGGATTGGTTATTGGGCAGCCAGTCGGTGTGACGCTCGGAGCATTTATTGTCGCTCGCTTCACCAGGGGATCTTTAAATCCAGATCTTTCGTGGTGGGACGTAGTTGTGGTTGGCTCGTTAGCCAGCGTGGGATTTACTGTGGCCTTGCTAATTACCGAGGTTACTTTTGCTTCGGATCCAGACTCATTGGCCGCCGGAAAATTCTCCATTGTATTTAACCTGCTGGCTGCCATAATCGTTTCAGTCATTGCAATTACGGTTAGATCCGTCTTTATCGGCCGCTATCCAGACGAGACTTAATTTCGTAACTTTTCACAACAAAATTCTCCATTACGCTAGTTACTAGGAGGACTCATGAGCGAAGGTCAAGAAAACAAGTTGAGTGCAATTAGCGCAATGATCGCATCGGTAGTTGAGGATTTGAATACGCTCGTACGCGGTCATATCGAATTAGCAAAAGCAGAAGCTCGTGACGGAATCAGCCGCGTAATAGCATCCTCTATTCTTCTCATCGTTTCTCTCGCCATGTTGAATTTGGCAATCATCTTTGTATTTATTGCTGGCGCATTTTACTTAAACAATCAAGGGGTAGCGCTTTGGATTTGTTTCTTAATAGTCATGAGCGGTCTGCTGCTTGGCTCAGTAATACTTTTTGTAATTGCAATTCGAGTGCTTAAAAAGATAACGTTTGGTTCCCGTACTTTGGATTCCTTTACTGAAACCACACGGACCCTTACCGACTTGACAGATTTCTAAGTAAGTAACGTGCCTGTAAGTAATCCGAACGATCCTGTTTTTGCGCCTGGTCCTTGGGAACACCGCACGATTTATGCACATGGCCAAAGATTCCATGCAGCAACTATGGGTACCGGACCGCTTGTCATTTTGCTTCACGGATTTCCAACTTTTTGGTGGACTTGGCGCGAACTGCTAGAACCAATTTCCAAAGCTGGCTTTACGGTTGCAGCCCTGGATATTCGAGGTTACGGCGGCAGCGATCATCCACCACGTGGGTACGACCCACGCACGCTTGCAGCAGATGTCGCCGGCGTGATTCGAACCTTAGGTCATCGCGATGCAGTTGTGATCGGACATGGCTATGGCGGACTCATTGCCTGGACTGCGGCAACGTTACAAAAGGGTGTTGTGCGTGGCCTAGGAATTGTTAGTTCTGCTCATCCAAACAGTTTGCGCAGAGCAACTATAAGTAACGTGGCACAAACCAAAGCGTTAGCTTTTGCAGTAGCAATGCAACGTCCGTGGATCGCAGAGCGTGCTCTTGTCAAGAATGGCGCCGCTGAAATTGGTCGATTGATTAATCTGTGGGCGCAACCAGCAAAACTCGATTCCGAAGTTGTTGCTCGCTACCAAGCTGCCTTTATGCGAGGTAATACTGCGTATTGTGCATGCGAGATTCATCGTTGGGCCATGCGATCTATTCCACGCTTGGATGGCAGAAAGTTTGCTTCCGATATGGACTCGATAACTCAAATTCCAGTAATCCAAATCCATGGCACTTCCGATCAAGTAATTTTGCACGGCACGGCGGTAAAATCGAAAGATTATGCAGCTGACGCATATGAGTTTCATGATGTCCTGGATGGCAATCACTTGTTAACCGAAACTCATCCTGAACTTCTTGCCAGACTGCTCGTAAATTGGTTGGCTCAATTCTCCGAGGTTAACTAGTAGTGGCTGATCCGTTAGCAAATTTAATGGCAATTGATGAGGTGGCTCGTTCGTGTGATGATGCACTAAAGGCAATTGACCAATTGATGTGGAATCGCACAGTTCGTCGACACAGGGAATATCTTGTTCCCTACACTCGTCGAATTGCCGGCTATGCAACAGCAGCTCTGGATGGTGCGCAAATGCCAGGTGATCCAACTATGGAACCTGAAGCCTCACCAATGGGATTGCTTGCGGAACATGGCTTACTTGTTACAGCTGAGGCTGATTTGCAGGTGTTGGCATTTAAAACTGAACCGATGAAAGTTTGGGCTCGGCTCCACACCCTTGCATCTAGCGCACCAGACCGTGGTCAGCCAAGAACGAGCAATGAAGTAATTGACCCACTTCGCTTAGGTAATTTGCCTCCACATGAGGTTTTACAAGATCGCCTAACTGCTTTAACAAATTTAATTATTGACTCCAAATCTTCTGCAATTTTGGTAGCAGCAATCGCTCATGCTGAATTAGCAACTTTGCGACCATTTAGCGAGGGTTCGTATCTGGTGGCGCGCGCGACTACTCGATTGGTATTAGCCGCACGCGAGGTGGATATCGATTCAATAGTCATGAGTGAATATGGTGCCCAGCTTCTTGGCCGCCCAGCGTATGTAAAAGCTTTGACTGCTTATATGTCTGGCACTCGTGAAGGCATAGTAGCTTGGGTGGAATGGCAATCTCAAGCGATTCAACGCGGCGCAGAAATGGCTGAAAAGCTTGCAATTTCGGCAGATTCTAAAAATTAAGTAATCCGTTAATTAATTGGCTTCACCATTTCCACCGCATGTAATTTTCCACAATTTAGAAGCAGCCCTTTCAACAGCCAAATCGGACCTGCACTATTACAAAAAATACTTAATTGGAGAAATAGATGCATGCCCTTTTGGTGTCTACAAATGATCGAATCATTGCTGAGTTTGAAAAAATTGTTGCGGTTACTCAATCTAAATTGGAAGTAAGCATATTTCCGACTCGCGATCAGATTAAGAATGCATATCGAGTTTTCATCGACCCAGATGTAACAGATATACAGATTGAGCATCCAACAATTGCGTTAGTAACAGGAAGACCCGTTGGCACTGATACCTGGAAACAAGCGATGTCGTTCAACGCTACATATGTCGCAACAATCCCAGAATCCAGGGATTGGTTGCTCGATAATCTGACGGCTCCAATTACCCAGAAAGCTTTATGTGTAGCAATTGTTCCAGGAGCAGGCGGAGCAGGCGCTTCTACAATAGCTAGCGCTTTAGCTTTTCAAGCAACTTCAATATTCGAAAGCGTATGTCTAATTGACTGTGACCAGACAAATGCTGGCTTAGATATCATCCTCGGTATTGAAGGACAACAAGGGATGCGCTGGCCAGACTTCAGGTCACTGAGTGGCGCGATTAGTGCAACCGATATTTTGCGAGGCTTGCCTGTTCGGGATAACGTTTCTATCCTTTCCACAAACTCGGAAGATAGTGTTATCGGCATTCAAGAAGTCCTCGAAATTGTAAGGCAGATATTGAGTACCACTGATTTAGTGATCCTCGACCTTTCAAGAGATGCCGGCCTGAGCAAAGACTCAGAGCTGATGGCATTGGCAGACATGATTTGGGTAGTAGTTCCAGCTACAGTCCGAGGCTCTGCCTCAGCAGACCTAGTGGTCGCAAATGCGACAGACAATAACGAAAATGTTGAATTAGTTGTGCGTTCGATTCCAGGCGCCACATTGACGCCGCTCGAGGTCGCACAAATCCTAAACTTGCCACTCGCGGGGTACGTAAGTACTGATACCAGAGTCGTGGAACAAATTGAACAAGGGTTTGGAATTAGTTCGGTACACGTCGGTGGTTTTACTCGAAGTATGAATTTACTGGCCAATCGGCTATCAAGTGCAAATGATTCACAGCTTGTCGCCTGACTTAATTCAGCAAGTTAGAACTAAATGTGCAGCGGAAGGTGTAATTCCAACCGCATCACAAGTTACCGAACTACTGCGCCAACTTAGCCCGGTAAGCACGCTTACGGAACTACTCGAACTCGTGGATCAGGTGCTTGCAGAATTCCATGGATTAGGTCCACTTGAAGAATTACTAACTCACGAGAACTTAACCGATATTTTGGTTAAACGATTTGATGATGTCTGGATTGATCGCGGAAAGGGATTAGAGGCAACCGAAGTTCACTGGCAAAGTGAGGACGAGGTTAGAAATTTTGCTACTCGAATCGCTAGCCTTGGTCATCGCAGGTTGGATGACAGCCAACCCTTTGTTGATTTGAGACTAGAGAATGGTATTCGTTTCCACGCAGTAATTCCGCCTCTTGCCGTAGCCGGAACTTCGCTGTCGTTGCGAATACCAAAAGCAACTGCACTATCAATCCAAGAACTAATCGAGCTTGGGACAATTAACCAAGTTGGGTCAGATGTTCTAACGAGAATCATTGATCGAAAAGTTTCATTTCTAATCTCTGGTGGCACAGGTACTGGGAAAACTACCCTTCTTGCCGCATTACTCTCTCTAATTCCTAGCAATGAAAGAATTGTGGTGATTGAAGATTCGAATGAGCTGGAAATTGCCCACCCACACGTAATTAGTCTTCAGTCGCGTCTTGCAAACATTGAGGGCCTAGGCGAAATCTCACTTTCCTCTTTGGTTCGCCAATCCTTGCGAATGAGGCCAGATCGAATAGTTGTCGGCGAAGTGCGGGGAATAGAAATTACTGATTTCCTAATTGCACTAAATACTGGGCACAAAGGATGCGCTGGAACGATTCACGCGAACAGTGCTGAGGCGGTGCCAACTCGAATAGAAGCACTGGGGCTACTGGCAGGCTTGCCGAGCGCCGCGATTCAAGCTCAGTTGAGCAGTGCAATCCAAATTGTGATTGAACTTTCCCAGCAGGTATCCGGAATTAGGAGAGTTTCAAAAATAGGAATTCTAGTAAAGAATCAACACGGCCAGGTTGAAGTTATAACCGCGCTTGAATTTGGCGAACAAACCCGCATGGGTCCTGGGTTCAGTTTGCTAACTGATTTAGTAGGTGAGTTTAAACTTTGATAAATCTCATGATCGTCATGTTGCTAGTTGTAGCGGCCTATATGAGTTTGGGTCCAATTCCCAAATGGGTAATGCCATCACTACCCAAATTTGATTCTATAAATTTACGATTATCGCGAAATAGAAAAATCTCTTTCGAAGAACAACTTGATGCTTTATATCTATTCAAGTCACAAATCCTCGGAGGGCAATCAAACGCAACTGCATTGCAGCGAGCCTTGGAAGTCCTGCCTTCCGAATGCCTGCCAAATACCAGACAAGCACTTGCCACTGGAACCTCATTCTCCAGAATTATGCGAGATGAATGTGAATTCTTTGATTTAGTGACATTTGAAGAAATTTCCTTAGTTATTGAAGTTAGTGATAGAACGGGCGCACCGTTGGGAATTTCGCTTGATCGCATTATTCATAAATTGATTAACCAACGAAGCGATAAGCAGTTAATTGCCACCGAATTAGCAAGCGTTAAGGCAACAATCTCCATCCTTGCCGCATTGCCAGTAATCGGAATAATTCTCTCGTCGCTCCTTGGCACGAATGCTATTACCTGGTACATGCACTCAAAATTAGGACTTGTTTGCTTACTTTCTGGGTTAGTACTCGAAGGTTTGGGATTAGTTTGGATTAAGGTGTTGGTCTCGAAAGCAGTATTGGAAATCAAATGATGCCTTCGAGAAAACAAGTACGACCCCTTGCTCTCATTCCAATATTTTTAGCCAGTCCAAGCCCGTTTCGTTTCCCAGCCTTGTTAGTTGCGGCGATCGTCCTTTTTGGTGTTGTCCCAAGACTCGAGCAGCGTGACAACGAACGAGAGCATGATGTTTTGAATAAATCGATCGCAACTACAGTCGAAAAGCTTTCACTTTGTATGTCAGCTGGGATGAATGTTGGAGATTCGTTGGATTTCATATTGGATTCGTTGCCCGCTGATGCCCGGCGTGACCTCGAGCCAGTTTTGGCCCAATACAAACTCGGAGCGCCACTTAACGTTTGCTTACGGAGTCTCGGTAACCAGAAAGCAAGATGGCGTCCAATTTGTGAAGCTTTGATCGGGGCAATAATGACTGGTGGATCAATTCGCTCGCATCTAGATGACTTAATCTTTGCGGTTAATTCCAATTCACACTTTGAGACATTGAAACGAATTCGATCGGTAGCTGTGAAGGCATCAGCACCACTTGGGATTTGTTTTCTACCAGCATTTCTCTTGTTGGCAATCGTGCCACTGGTAGCTGGACTGTTCACATCACCAACTTTCTAATCCACAACCATTAGCTGGTCACAGAATCAGAGTTGTCCTAGCAATTAAAACGAGAAAAACAAATAATTTTATTGCGCACTCGCGCATCAAGAAGTATTTGGGGGAAATCTTGAAGAATCTAGTCATCGCTCGTATTAAGAGCGAAGTAGGCATGACAACTGCTGAATACGCAGTAGGAACAGTGGCCGCCGCCGGTCTAGGTGGTGTGTTGTTGAAGTTACTTTCCAGTTCGCAGGTTCAAGACCTAATTTGGAAAATAATTCAGCATGCATTTGGCTTTCTGTTTGGGGCGTAATGCATAAGAAAGTAAGGCGGGTTGGGTTGGTCAAGAATTGGCCAACCCAACTAACCAATCAAGCCGGTTATGCAGTGGTTGAGTTTGCATTGACAATCCCAGCTCTCGTGCTTTGTGGGTTTTTGGTAACGGCACTGCTGGGTTTAGCGTCCACCCAACTTGTCCTAGAAAGCAATGCTGCACTTGGAGCCCGCATTGTCGGCCGTGGGGATCCGTTACCTGATTCCTACTTAAGTAGCCTGCCTAAAGAAACCAAAGTAATCGTTACTCCAAACGGCGATTTGGTGAGCGTGGAACTGCAATCCAACCAAGCTTTTGGCAAGAGTCCATTCGTTCATGAGGTCACGTTGAAAGCAACTAGTACCGCCCGCCTAGAACAGAATTTTAGTGAATTCAACTAAGGACAAAGATTCGGGCCAAGTCACAATTCTTGTGCTAGCTATTACGCTTTCAATTCTCAGCTTGGTGCCCATAGTTGGAAGTATCGCAGAAGTGGCTATTGCTCAACATCGCTTAAATAACTTGGCTGATTTTGCTGCACTCGCAGGTGGGCAGGAGTTGGAGTTTGCCCCAGAGTCAGCATGTGATGTAGCCCGAAACTTTGTTCAATCACAAAGTAAAGCTAATGCGTATTGCGAAGTAGAAAATGCACAAATATATGTTCGCCTAAAACAGCCTGTATCAAATGTTGCAGTTCGACGATTAATTCCAGAACTAACTGGAATTTCTAGAGCTGGAATTAGCACAGATGTCACGAATTAAGTAACTCCGTAAGAAATGTAATCGAACCTGCTTTGTTAAGCGGATGATTGTTATTTCCACACTTCGGCGACTGTATGCAACCAGGACAGCCTTCGGAGCATTCGCAATCGCGGATAGCGTCTCGGGTTGCCGTGAGCCATTCTCGCGCAACCGAGAAACCATGTTTTGCAAATCCGGCACCACCAGCGTGACCATCATAAATCACTACGGTGCACATTCCGTTATCCGGATGTTCAGCTACTGAAACGCCGCCGATGTCCCAACGATCACAGAGCGTAAATAGCGGAAGCAGTCCAATAGCCGCATGCTCGGCAGCGTGCGCAGTTCCTGCAATATCTTGAATTTCTAATTTCTTAAAAACATCAAGTGGTGCAGTCCACCAAACTGCTTGCGTGCGCAAAGTTTGTGCGGGCAAATTCAAGGTCTCTTCACCTAGAACTTGACCCGTTATTAACCTGCGCTTTTGGAACGAGATAACTTGTTCAGTCACTTCAACATCACCGAATGCAACATCAAATCGTCCCAAGTGCTGAGTCTCCTTAGCTTCAATCAAATCAACTGTCGTGATGTCTCGAGCATAGGTTGTGTATTCCACATCCGTCGCAGAAACAAATGCGACCGAATCAATATGGTTAAGCTCATCAACTAGATATGTTTCACCAAGATGAACGTAGATAGCGCCAGCATGAACCTGCATGAAAGCGCTCGACGCATCTACCGAACCAAGCAGGCGACCGGTACCGGTTTCAACAATCTGAAAGGGTGGGACTCCGCTGCCACGTATGTCAACAAGTTTTTGAGCGCGACCTTCGCCAGCCCAGAACCAACCTTGGGAACGGTGCTTTAAAGTCCCGTTGTTGGTAAGGGCTTCGAGCAAACCTAAGACCTTTTCTTTTGGACCGAAGCGAGCTAGTTCCGATTCCTTGAGATGCTGCTCTGCAGCAGCAACTGCCAAATGACCATAGAGAATGTTTTCGTTTGTCGGATCGCAGACGGCGGCTTCGACGGTCTTTCCGAATACGGTTTCGGGATGCTTAACCAAGTAGTGATCGAGCGGATTATCGGTTGCAACCATTAGCGCTAAAGCTTCTTGGTTTTCACGCCCAGCACGCCCGGCCTGTTGCCAAAAACTTGCGCGCGTTCCGGGCCAACCAGTCATAACTACTGCATCAAGCCCCGAGATATCTACGCCAAGTTCGAGCGCGCTGGTTGAAGCAACTCCTAATAGATCTCCATCACGCAGCTGCTTTTCAATGGCCCTGCGCTCCTCAGGCAAATATCCTGCTCGGTACGAAGTTACTTTTGAAACTAGCGAATCTGATACTTCACTCAACTTTTCGCGAGTTATGGTTGCGACGGTTTCTGCGGCCTTGCGAGATCGGACAAAGACTAAAGACCGTATCCCGGCGACTACCAGGTCAGTTAAGGCATCGGCCGCTTCAGCAACTGCGGATCTACGTAGCGCATTACCTTCAACATCTGTACCAAGGGTGATGCGAGGCAAAGTCATCCCAACAGTTAATGGTCCATGCGGCGATGTGTCCTGAGTGATCTCAACAAAACTTAAACCTGTCAGCATCTGGGCATGTTCGGCAGGTTGAGCGACAGTTGCCGACGTCATGATGATTTGCGGCTGAGAGCCGTACAGTTCACAGATTCGTAGCAGACGCTTCATCACGTTTGAAACATGCGCGCCAAACATACCTCTATATAGGTGACATTCGTCTACTGCGATTACCTCAAGATTTCGCAAGAAGTGACCCCAGGCATTATGCGTTGCAAGCATGCCATGGTGAATCATGTCAGGATTTGCAATCACCACATTGGCATGATCGCGCGCGTATTTCTTAAGCAGATGGTCAGCATCACCATCGTAAGTTGCAGTGTGGATTTTAGGATGTTGAAAATCAATTAGCGATCGTTCTTGGTCGTGTGCCAAAGCTTTCGTTGGCGCCAAATAAAGCGCCTTAGATTTCTTGCCCGAATCGATCCTGTGCAAAATAGGAATTTGATAACACAGTGATTTACCACTGGCAGTTCCTGTTGATACGGCTATGTTGGTGCCCGAGCTAACTAAGTCGATAGCTTCTCTTTGATGTTGCCAAAGCGAAGCTATACCTTGCCTCGTCAGTGCGGCCCTGGTTTCGTCAGAAAGCCACTCGGGAAGTTCAGCAGTCTGAGCTGTTCTGGTGGGCACATGATGCAGGTTTAAATCCTCACCAAATCGCGAAGTTATTGAAGTAATCCAATCAGGCTGCACGTATTGATTCTGCCTGCTGGATGTGACAGTTGCGCGCGGGACATGATGCAATAGATTAGATAGGTATCAGAAAGGGGATGCTCATGCAGGTATCTGCCACAAATACCAACGATCGCACAGTTATCGCGGTTTCTGGCGAAGTAGATATTGCAACTTCCCCTGCCTTGGACTCCGCTGTAATTACTGCAGTTGGCGAAGGTGCCAAGCACATCACGATCGACCTGACTGATGTTTCGTTTATGGATTCCTCGGGGTTGGGTGTAGTTGTTCGTGGCCTAAAACGATCCCGCGAAGCAGACATTGATCTTGATCTTGTAATTACCAATGATCGAGTCCTGAAGGTTTTTGCAATCACTGGTTTAGATCAAGTAATTGAAATTCATTCGGCATTAGCCGACATCTAGGCTGCAAGCCTTAACATTCCGCGATTTTAAGCGGGCTCAAATTTCGGCTAGACTGGCGGAGCGGATTTCGGTGCGCACGCGCTCGTAGCTCAACGGATAGAGCATCTGACTACGGATCAGAAGGTTAGGGGTTCGAATCCCTTCGAGCGCGCATTAAGTTCGACTTCTATCACTCTCTAGCCAGTGGCCGGAATCGCATAAAGAGTTACTGTGGTGCCATCAGGAATATGTCCTAATTGATCACCAAGATTGTAACTAGTACCCGAGTCATCAGCGCTGGTGTTCCAATGATCGAAGTAGGCCGCGCTTCCGCCATCGATGGTTCCCATATAGGCATTCGAATCTAGCGAATATTGAGAGTCTGCAAAGGAAGAGGAGACCAAGTCGCCTTCGTGGAAGAAACCAGACACCGGACCATCGTGTACCACTGATCCTTCATCTAGGTTACTCATGCTGTAGCGGTAACGACCAGGTGCTGGCAATGGTGCGTATGTGAACTTTAGAACGACCTTGCGAATAGATGAATCTTGGCTGTGAGAGATTTTCGTACTAAGTGTGCCAATTTTTGCACCTGCGCTCTTAGCTGCAAAGTTGCATGCTTTCCTAGCTCGATCCTTAGCAAGCGCTTTAATTCTGTGTTCTGATACGCCTAGATAGTTGTACCCGGTGTATCCCACGCAGCTGACTGTAGCAATCCCATTATTTGCTGAGACAAAGTTTTGGATCGCAATCTTTTGAGCATGGGTAAGCATTGAACCCATTGTCTTAAAGCCACTAACGCTTATTGATGTCGATGATGTGCTCGCCTGGACGGGCCCCTCAGCCCATAATTGCATTGAGACTAAAGTCAACAATGTCACGAATGCTTTTAAGAAATTATTCTTCATACTTACCCCGTTTGATCCAGCAATATTTGCCTATTTCGGAATTTATTATAGGGCTTGGTACATCCATATGTTAGAAACTTTAGATGGCGCGTAGTTAGAATCCTTTCGAGCACAAGGCAATTTGGCCCGCAGACTTGGGCCATTTCTCATTTCAGCTAAGTAGTGAGCGAAGCTCAACTTTTCTGTTACAAGCCCTTGAGCCTTCAGCTGCAAGCTGAGTTGCAATCTCGTGGTTTGGAACATCAACAACCCAAAAGCCGCTCATGTATTCGGTTCCATAAAGCTTCGAACCTTGCTCCACAATTGCTAGGCCAGAGCGATTATCGAATGAAGTTGCTTGGCTAGGTGCAGCGATCCCAACTGCAATTATCCAATAGCCACTCTCTTGCAGACTGCCATTGAAAATATCAATCGCTGCCATCTCTTCGGGTGTACCGGTGCTGGAAGCCACATCAATTACTGAAATCAAAAACCGCATATCAAAACCCTATTAGTAACTGCTTGAATTTAAGTTCTAGTTTTAGTCCGAGGATCTTTTGGATCGCGGTCAAGAGTGAAGCGTGGCTACTAGTTGGCAAGGTCTTCATTAAATTGTGACCGTCTTGGAATTTGGTAGCATCCGAAAAATCTAGAGTCAGCACGCCATCGGTTAGGTCGGCAAGCCGAGCATCAAAAAACGCTAGCCAGGCAACTCTGTCAGTCGCCTCGAGTTCATCAAGAACTTCGTTCCAACGCCCCTTTAGTTCAATCAGATCCATTATTCAACTGGAGCGTGTTCGCCGGAATCTTCAAAGCCAGCTTCACGATGAGAACCATCACAAAACGGCTTATCTTTTGAATGTCCACATCGGCATAACGAGAACGTGTCTTTGTCGGTAATGACATTTCCGTCGGCACCGATAAGAGGTGCACCATTTACGCGTAGCGATCCATTGGCTCGTACTGTAATCGTTGGTTTTTCTTCAGACATGATGTCTCACTTTCCTTAGTTTTGATTAGACCTTAAAGCCACAGTGGCGGATTTCCAAGTAGTGATCCATCGGAAGTTTTGAGTTCGTTGTCAGGAGTACGTCCCATAAGCCAGGCGGCTAAATCCTTAGGCGCACCATGAACGTCAACCATTCCGTTTTGGTCACAAGTCCAAGTGTGGTCACCTGCGATCAGCAAACGGAATCGAATTGATTCCTTACGCTTCCCGTTGCTAACGCTCTTCAAAGTCTTGATAGCAAAATCCAAACTCCAGTCCGAAGCCTTGTAATCAAGTCCTAAATCAACCAAGTGAACCAGTGACTCTCGCTCGCGTAAGGTAAGAATTTCATACGGGTGAATCTGGGAACCATTCCCTGAAACGACTTCTTCCGTAACCAAGGGACCGGCTATTAGTCGACCGAGGTTTTGTTCCAGCAACTTCGATTGCTCCAAGAAGTCGGCAACTATTTCGGATCCAGGTCGCTTGGCACCAGTTTCAATATCAATGCCTCGCTGCTCAACCGAGACATACATATCGGTTCTCACGCCACTTAGCGCCCATTCAATCAAGTTTGACAAGCCGCGAGCATTGTTTGCCAAGTGCGTTAGTACATGCCCGCGCGACCAATCCGGGAGCAGTGAATCTTCAGATATCTGATCATCGCTCAAGTTCTTGACAAACTTTGCAACTAATAGTTCGGCAGCCGAAATGTCCTCAAGTGAAGTGATCATGTTGCCACCGTACGGCACATTGGCCGAAATTGTTTAGTTAATGTCCTCGTTATTTGATTCGTCTCCAACATTTTCGGAGATTTGGTCTGACTGGTCTGGGGCATCGTCTAAAGTTACTGATTCGCCCCGATTAACTCGTTTCAAATTAGTGCGTCCAATAGCCCAGAACAAAATACCGATCAACTTAATTACCAACAATGGAACCAAGGCTGTTATGAAGTAGAGGGTACCTTCGGATCGCTGCCAACCCGCAGGGCGGAAAGTGTCACTGAACCAAGATTCACCAATGCCTGGAAGCAAAATTTGAATGATTCCAAAAGCAACAACTAACGTCAACCATATTGAAACAGTCCGCGAGGCTGGAACAAAGTATGGGCGCTTCACATCTGGGAACAATGTTCGAAGGCGCAAGAATGCGGGAAAGATCAGCACGTATGTGATCAAGGTTGTGGTGATTACAACGCTTAAGGCAACTCCGAAGTATTTAGCTGAGTTTCCGTCGGTGATTTTGTAGGCAAGCACCATTGCAATGCTTGCAACTACGCCAGAAAGATTATTTACACGCACCGGTGTGCCATAGCGCGGATTAATCACGCCGAGAAATTTTGGTGCAGTGAAATCTTGACTAGAAACAGCAAGTGCTCGGCTTGAAGCCATGATCCAGGAGACCCCAGACGAGAAGACGGTAATAATAATCAGTAGGCCGGCTAATCCACCGAGATAAATACCGGCACCGCTTAAAGTTACGGTGTTGTCCTCAGCTATCGAACCACCATAAACCGTGAATGCAGTCTTGCAAGCGTCAATAAATCCAGTCAGTCCAGTGACTTGATCAACCGGTAATACCAGGAGCACAGCAAAGATCGGAATTAAAAACATCGCGATCGCAAAACCGGTGCCGCGGAAAATGGCGTAAATTCCATCACGCTTGTGATCTACCATTTCTTCGATGGCGTTACTTTGGCTTTCAATACCGAGGAAGCTAAATAGCACCACGCCAATAATTACAAGTAAGCCAGGGAAACTTAGCCCAAAGTCAACAAAAGCTACCCCACGAAGCCCGTTCTTAAAGCCGTAGGCAACCAGTGTGATTGTGAATAAAGTCAGCAACAAAAGACGAGTGAGAGTTCCTATAGCAGGAACCCACTTACCGACTTTGTATTTATAGTTAGAAGAAACGATTCCAATCCAAATAAACGCAAAGCTAAATCGATAAAACGAAAATTCTGACATTTGTTCCCCGGACATAAAGAAAGTCTCGGCGGCTATGACTGCGACGATAGTAAGAACGCCGCCGAACCAAATTGGGTTACGAATCCAATAAAAAACATTAGAAACCGATCCAGCCAAGCGTCCAAACGCTAGGCGAACCCACATATATGGTGCACCTTGGCTTGGGAAGGCGGCAGAAAGTTCAGCGAACACCATGGCAGAAGGAATTACAAAAATGATCGTAAGTATGACCATCCACGAGAATGCAACCGGGCCAGCTGCAGAAACCACGCCAATAGTGTCTATCCCGACCACTGAGGCAATCGTGAAAAACAAAGTTTCTTTTCTGCCAAAGAACTTATTCAGCCGACTGGTTTGGACTTGGTAATCCTCAGTGCGTTCAGCTGGATCTTTCGGAGTTTTCGTTTCCATAGGTAAAAATCTAATGGGTCGAAATTCTAGTCAAGCAACTGCCTAATAGGACTGTATTAATACAGTCAAAAATCACACATATATAAAGGTTTAGGCAGATGCTTCGTCAGTATCAGCGACTAGGCCAAGTTGGCCAGCTTGCTCGTACTTTGAAACCCTCGGTTCAATCTCCAATTTCGCAATACTTGGTATTTCATCAGAAAATTGTCCAAGTTCTTCGATTGACCTAGCTTTAGGCATGACCTTGGTATCAAACGATCCGATTGCACTGTTGTAGTTCTCAACAGATTTTTTGAGACTGTCACCAATTTTGCCAAAGTGTCCGATGAAAGTTCCGAGGCGGGAATGTAGTTCACGAGATTCGCGCACAATTTCTTGGGCATTCTTGTTCTGGGCTTCCTGTTGCCACAACATTGCGATATTGCTAAGGACCGCGACAAAAGAAGTTGGTGAAGTTAGCACTACTCCAAGTTGTGCAGCTTCTTCAATTAGAGACGGGTTAATTTCAAATGCTGCAGCAAGTGATGATTCAGTTGGAATAAACATAATGACGTAATCGAGTGCAGCTTCATCATCAGAATACTTACGACTTGCTAAAGCGCGAACGTGTGACTTAAGTGCAGCTGCGTGAGCAGTTAACGCAGCCAAGCGACGCTCAGGATCCGTCTCGTTAACTGCATCCATGTATGCGGTCATTGGAGCTTTGCTATCGACATACAAAACTCGCTCACCTGGAAGATGAATTGTGTAGTCCGGCCGGCCAGTGCCTTCGCCTACTTGTTGCTTCTGTTCGTTGAATGAAACGTGTTCGACCATACCGATCATTTCAATGATGCGTTGTAGCGCAAGCTCACCCCAGCGACCTCGAGTATCGCTGCGCCGAAGTGCGCTAGAAAGTGTGGTGGTTTCTAAACGTAAGGTATCCAACAGTCCAGAAGTGTTTGTAACTTGTTCATTAAGACGTGCATAAGCATCGGCGCGCTTCGTTTCCAAATCACCAACTTTTGCATCAAGCGCTTTCAGACTTTCGCTAAGCGGTTTAATGATTTCCTGCATAGATGCGGAAGCCGCTCGGTTTTGTGCTTCTACTGAAGTCGTAGTTGTTTGCAGTCGTTTTTCAGTTGAGGTCTCGAGCATTTGAGCAGCTGCCATATATTGTTCGCGGGAAGCATCAGCAACTTGTTGCCTGATTTCAGCAGGTGTTAAACCACTCTTATCTTTAACCACGCGACCAACAACAATCGCAACGATGCCGGCAGTCGTAAGCGCGGTAAGCAACACAATGACAACAATCGAAATTACGTCCATGGAGTAAGTCTTCCATTGAACGGTGACAAAACATTGAAAAGTGCCGTCACGATTAGGTTTTTGGGCGTTTCTCGCCTACCGTGGAGTAATTCCCCATAGAAGGTTTTAATGTCCACACCTAAAAGTCCTAAGAAGCCGCGCGCCCGAAAGCTTGAACGTGACCGCGCCGCAAACAAGGAGACTACTGGCAAAGCCGGTTCTCCACGTCATGCCGCTGCAAAAGACGCAGCCGCTAAAAAGCGCGCAAAGCCTAAGGGCAAAGGTGTTGTAAAAACTAAAGTCCGAGCTCGCGATGAAGCAGCGCCTAAGTCGCGCGCTTCCCGAACCGTGTCCTACGAAGACGCACCAGTGTCAAAGAAACGCGCTGAGGCTCCACGTGCTGCCACGCGCGGAACTGATGTATGGAACCCATCCGGTAAACCACAACGTAAGGGTGGCGAAAAGCCATCCGGTACCCGCGGATCTCGAGATCGCTACGAAGAAGATCGTCCAGCTCGCGCACCGCGTGCTCGCCGTGAAGATTTTGATTCCCGTCCACCGTCACGTCGTCGGGATGACGCGCCCGTAAGTCGCGCACGCCGCGACGACGCACCTGTGTCGCTTGCACGCCGCGACGACGCTCCTATGTCGCGCGCACGTCGTGATGATGCGCCTACTTCACGTCCAACGCGTGATCGTTACTCGGATGACCGGCCAGTACGTGCACGTCGCGATGACGCTCCCGTGTCTCGTGCTCGCCGTGAAGAGGAAGCACCAACTCGTGCACCTCGTACTAAGCGCGACGAAGTTTACGCACCAAAGTCTCGCTTACCTCGCGAAAAAGTTTCTACAGAACGCGTATCAAGTAAGCATGCGATGTCAGAAGACACCATTGAAGTCGAGTTAGATGCCAATTCATCGACATGGGCTGAACTAGGTGTTCACGAAGGTTTACTTTCAACGTTGAAGCGTCAAGGAATTGAAACGCCATTCCCGATTCAGGCAAAGACTTTGCCGGATGCAATCGGTGGTCGCGATGTACTTGGTCGCGGACAAACTGGTTCTGGAAAAACTCTTGCATTTGGATTAGCGATGATCACTCGCTTGGCGTATCGCAAGGGTACAGCTAAGCACCCACTTGGAATTGTGCTGGTTCCAACGCGAGAACTTGCTATGCAGGTAACTGATGCATTGATGCCTTACGCACAATCCGTAGACCTTGACATTCGTTTGATCGCAGGTGGAATGCCATATGCGAAACAGATTGATGCGTTAAAGCGTGGCGTGCCCATCGTGGTTGCCACCCCAGGTCGATTGAACGATCTTGTTGAACAAGGTCACATCAACTTAAGCAAGATCGAAATCACAGTTCTCGATGAAGCTGATCAGATGTGTGACATGGGATTCATGCCGCAAATTGTTGAAGTATTAGATATGACAAAGCCTGGCTCCCAGCGTTTGTTATTCAGTGCAACGCTTGATGCTGACGTCGACAAGATTGTGAAGAAGTACCTAAAGAACCCAATTGAACATGCCACAAACTCAGGTAAGGCGTCAGTAACAACGATGACTCACTACTTGTTCATTACATATAGTGAGGACAAACCCTCGATTCTTGCCGAGATTGGTTCGCGCGAAGGAAAGACTATGTTCTTCGCTCGCACCCAAGCTGGTGTCGATCGAATTGCTAATGACTTAGCCAAACAGGGCGTTCCAGCTGGCGCATTACATGGTGGTAAAACTCAAGCAGTTCGTACTCGTACGCTTGCTGCATTCAAGGAAGGCTTAACTAACGTCCTAGTAGCCACCGATGTTGCGGCTCGAGGAATTCACGTTGACGGTGTGACCCTTGTAGTTCATATCGATCCGCCGAATGACCATAAGGATTATTTGCACCGCGCAGGTCGCACTGCGCGCGCCGGCGAAACGGGCAAAGTGGTAACCATGGTCGGCCCACGTCAACAGCGAACTGTTACAGCCATGACAAACCGTGCTGGTGTTGAGCCAGAAGTGGTGAAGGTTAAGCCAATGTCGAAGGAATTAATTTCAATCACCGGTGCCAAAAAACCATCGGGTATTGCTTGGAAACCTCCGGCGGAGCCTGCAAAACGTGGTGGCGGTCGCCCTGGCGGTGGGCGTTCCGGTGGCAGCAGTCGTTCTGGTGGCGCACGCTCGGGTGGTGGAGCTCGAAGCGGTTCCGGATCACGTGGCGGCGCTGGTTCCCGCGGGGGCTCCTCGCGTAGCTCCCGTGGCTAACAAAAGTCTAAAAGTTCGGAGAATTGAGCGGGTTTGCCCCGTGAACAGTTAGCGAAACTGGTATTTCGATGTCCAATTTTGACTCTATGATTTTCCTACGGGGAAAGAGGAATATAAATGAGTGACAACAAGGGCTTAGGCCGATTTTTCAAGGGTGATGACATGGGCGACTCCACTTCGTCTAATTCAGGCAGCAAAAATGAGTCTGAAAAGACCATTGCTGAGTTGCAAGCGCGCATTACTGAACTTGAAGGTTCATCTGGGCGTAATAGCTTGATCGACCTTGACGAGGATCAGTTAACTCAAATAGCTGCCGAAGATGCCGCAGTAATCATTCGTGCAGCTCGGTTGCGCGCTGGAAAACTTATTGAACAAGCCACGGCAACATTGCAGCAAGCAGAATCAGAACGCGAACAAATTCGTGCCAGCAGTGAACTTGATGCTCGTCAAACTCGCGAAGCAGCAAACGTTGACGCCCGCAAACTTCGCGCCGAAGCAACTGCAACTTTAGAAACTGCTCGCGATCAGGCCGCACAGCTTTTAGAGGCAACTCAAAATGATGCTGATTCACAGTCTGCTGAAAATCAAAAGTTGATTGCAAAGTTACTTGATGATGCAACTCGTCGTTCAAACGATGTTGTTAACGAAGCAGAACAACTTAAATCACGTGTCGACAAAGAAGTCGAAGCACTTCGTTCAAATGTCGACAAAGAAATTCAAAATCTTCGCACTTCAACGGATAATGAAATTGCTCAACTTCTTGCTTCTGCAAATAAGAATTCCGCTGACCAGATTGCAGCCGCACAAGCTGAGGCCAAGCGCTTACAGACTGAGGCCGTTAACTCAACCCAGACCTTACTTGCAAGTGTGAGTGCAGACGCACGTGCTATTGCTGAAGAGGCAAGTCGCAATAGTGCGGCAACAATAGCTGAGGCCCAGGCAAAACTTACTGCCGCACAAGCTGATGCCGCCCGCATTGCTTCCGAAGCAAAAAGTGCAGCCGAGCAGGTGGTTCGAGTTGCAAATGAAACTTCGACGAGGGATGCAAATAAAGTTAGAGCTGCAGCATTAAAGTATCGTGACGAAGCTGTCGCCGCCGCTGACGCACACCGCGGTATCGTGAATGGCCTGAACAAAGAAATCTCGGATCTTCGCACTCAGTGGTTTGATGCTCAGGCAGCAATGACCCACGCTTCCAATCAGGTGGGACAAAAGTTCACTGAAGCCGAACTTGCCGTTAGTGACGTTGTGTCGAAAGTGTCGGATAGCCGCGCAAAGTTGGATGACACCTTCAAGAGTGTGGCTGGCGACATAAGCACCAACAGTAAGGCTGACGAAGACTAATTCAACTTCGTCTCCAACTGCGCATGTTGCAGTAGTCTGGCAATATGCGCATTGAAGTTTTAGGCCTTGATAAACATTTCAAGAATGTCCATGCGGTCCAAGACCTGTCCTTCACAGTTGAACCCGGGAGAGTTACAGGTTTCTTAGGTCCTAACGGCTCGGGCAAGTCGACAACCATGAGGTTGATGCTTGGTCTAGACAACGGAAGCGGTCAAACCCTCTTTGACGGTAAAAAACTCACGGCACACTCGCCGGTGACTCGCACGGTCGGTGCCCATTTGGATGCGAAATTTTTCCACCCAAAAAGGACTGCGTATTCGCACCTAAGAATGCTCGGCGCCGAAGCCGGAATTAGCAAAGCCCGAGTGAATGAGGTTTTGCAACTCGTTGGACTTGAATCAGTTGCGAAGAAACGGCCAGGCGGATTTTCGCTAGGCATGGGTCAGCGACTTGGATTAGCCGGAGCGATATTGGCTGAACCACAAGTTTTGATGTTGGATGAGCCAGCAAATGGCCTCGATCCGCAATCAATCCAGTGGCTACGTGATTTCTTAAAGTTCTATGCCTCAACAGGTAAATCGGTTTTAGTAAGCAGCCACCTACTGAGTGAAATGCAATTGCTTGCGGACGACGTTGTTGTCATAGCCCGAGGAAAATTGATTGCTGCAGAATCCATGTCGAAATTCTTAGCTCGGGCTTCAGGCTCAGCCGTTGTTGTGCGCGCGGCCGAAGCGACTCGCTTGGGTGAATTGCTGCACAACATGGGAATTGAATCGAGCGCTAATGGACTAAACACATTGACAATTCCAAACCAAACGACAGATCGCATTGGTGAAGTTGCATATGCAAATGGAATTAAGTTATCTGAGCTATCCTCCCAAACCGCTAGTTTGGAAACGGTCTTCTTAGAGCTAACCGACTCAGGTCAGGAATATCGTTTGGGAGGTGAAGCCAAATGATGACTGCTGTTGTGTATGAATGGCGCCGACTTTGGTCAGTGCGTGCTACCTGGGTCATGTCAGTTGTTTACCTAGGCGTAACTGCCTTGCTGGGTGGTGGTCCACTTTATTTGGGTGACACAAGAATGGGAGTCCAGACTTGGAAAGGTTTGTACAGCACAAATGGCAACGTATTGTGCTTGGTGATGCTGAGTGTAGTTGCATCACAATTTTTCGGTCATGAATATAGATACGGACTAATACGCCTAACACTTTCGGAATTCCCAGCACGAGAGCGAGTGTTAGTTGCGAAAACTTCTGTCCTCGCGGCTTATGTAGCACTTATGACTTTTGTTGGCTGGTCGGTACTTGGCATGGTTGGCGCACTTGCACCCAAAGGAAGCATCAGCACTTCAGGAGTGGGTTTAAATATAAGTGGTGGCCAGCCTTCAGATATGTGGCAGGTTTTAGTATTTGGCTTCGCTTACTGTGTGCTTGCAATGTCAATAACTATGATCACTAGGAATTTAGCAATGGGTGTTGTGTTGCCCCTACTAACAGCAACATTAATTGAAGGCTTAATTCAGGGTTTTTCAAGCCTTTCAAATGGAAAACTAGATTGGCTGGTAAATGCGTTGC
The DNA here is from genome assembly GCA_947452765.1 of Actinomycetota bacterium. Lineage (GTDB taxonomy): Bacteria > Actinomycetota > Actinomycetes > S36-B12 > UBA5976 > UBA5976. The sequence continues at coordinate 31,596 of CANGDR010000012.1, forward strand.
CATTTGTTAACGGCAACGCATGGCTTGGCAAGGCCCCTGATTCGCCAAATGCAGGATTGATTTTTGCCGCTTGGATTGTTGGCGCATATTTAATAGCAACACTTTCCTTCTTTAAGCGTGACGCCTAACAGTGTTCGCCACACTTTCTCGAAAGCAAATCCTGGAGTCACTTGCAGTGGGAGTTGTTGCCGGAGTCTTGGCTGGGTTGTTTGGCGTTGGCGGCGGCTTCATCATGGTGCCCCTTTATGTCATGTGGGTTGGTTTAGATCAACGAAAATCACATGCCACATCATTAGCTGCTGTTGTTCCAATCGCAGTCGCCGGAGCAATCGGTTACGCGACTACTGGCGACGTTGTTTGGCACGCAGCTTTTGCATTACTTGCTGGGTCCATTTTCGGAGCCTTGTATGGCGTCAAACTTTTGGGCCAAGTTTCCCTTAAGTTCCTACAACTCGGATTTGCCACCCTATTATTTGCTTCTGCCGTCCGTTTGATCTGGTCGTCCCAGCCCCATTTGCTGCTCGAAGGCCTGCCTGGGATTGTCCTATTAATAGGAGTCGGCTTCTTCGCCGGCGTGATGTCTGGACTGTTCGGAGTCGGCGGAGGAATCATTATGGTTCCGGCGCTGATAATCGCATCCGGCGTCGACGCGATCCAGGCTCGCGGCACCAGCCTTGCGGTCATTGTGGGATCCGGGATTTCGGGCACTTGGGCGAATTACCGCAAAGGGAATATTGAAGTACCGTTTGCCTTGCTTTCGGGCATCGCAGGTATCCCGGCCGTATTTCTTGGCGTGTATTTAAGCCACTCGCTCCCAGAGCGGATCTCGGTGATTTTGTTTAGCTTCATCCTTCTGTCCATCGCCATACAGCAGGTGCGTAAGGTAATTAATGGACAGGCGCAGCACTAGAAAGACCTCTAGGCTGTCTCTAATCAATAACGCATTTAAGGCGGAAACGACATGCAGGTCTTTGTTCCAGCGGAAACTCGTGAGGGTGAACGCCGAGTTGCCATCACACCTGAGGCAGCCCAAAAACTAATCAAACTTGGACTTTCCGTCTCGGTTGAGGCTGCTGCCGGTAATAAATCCGGACACCATGATGACGAATACAAGGCCGTTGGCGCAGACATAGTTGCCACGACTGGAATTGCTGGCGCCCTAGCCAGCGCTGATGTGATTGCTACGGTTCGCCCGCTTGAAACCGACAGCATTGCAAAACTTAAAGCTAGCGCAGTAACAGTTTCCTTCCTTTCTCCAACAAATGACTCAGATCGCATTTCTGCACTAGCTGCCCAAAAAGTTACGTCACTTTCTTTCGATGTCTTGCCGCGTATCTCACGCGCACAATCAATGGATGCACTCACTTCGCAGGCCCTATGTGCCGGTTATCGCACCGTCCTTATTGCAGCCGAACGTGCACCAAAGTTTTTCCCAATGCTAATGACAGCTGCGGGCACAATCCCACCGGCAAAAGTTTTAGTACTTGGTGCAGGCGTCGCAGGTCTCCAAGCTATGGCAACCGCTCGTCGCCTTGGTGCAATTGTTAGCGCGTACGATGTTCGCGCATCAAGCGCGGACGAAGTTAAGTCGATGGGTGCAACCTTCCTTGATTTAGGTTTGGATGAAGTCGAAGGCGCTGGCGGTTACGCCCGCGAAATGACACCGGAACGCGCTAAAGCACAACAAGATGCATTAAAGAAATTTATTTCTGAATCCGATGTTGTGATTACAACTGCTGCCGTTCCGGGTCGCAAGGCTCCAACTTTAATTACGGCCGACATGATGAATGCCATGAAGCCAGGTGCAATCATCGTTGACCTTGCTGCCGAAAGTGGTGGCAACGTTGAAGGTTCAGTCGCTGGCAAAGATGTTGAACTTAATGTTCCTGGCGGCCACATCATTTTGATTGGTTGCAAAGACTTAGCCAGCCAGCTTTCCGTGCATGCCAGCAAGTTATTTGCCCAGAATGTTGTCTCACTACTTACCTTGATGACCAAGGAAGGTGTTGTCACACCTGATGAAACTGATGAAGTTGTACAAGGCTCTGCGATTGTATTTAATGGTGAAATCCGAAATGCCATGGCACGCGACACTTTGAAGTTGCCCGCACTAGTAACAGGAGAGGGTGAATAGTCATGGATGCAATTGCTCTGCTCACAATCTTTGTACTCAGCATCTTTGTTGGTATCGAAGTTGTTTCTAAAGTTTCGGCAATCCTGCATACGCCGTTAATGTCAGGTGCTAACGCTATCCACGGCGTTGTCTTAGTTGGCGCAATCTTGGTTACCGGCAAAGCAACTGACAATGTCCAGCTTTACCTAGGCTTAACTGCCATTGTTTTGGCGTCAATCAACATGGTTGGTGGCTTTGTAGTTACTGACCGAATGCTGGAAATGTTTAAACCCAAGAAGACTGAAAAGGAAGAGGTGTCCAAATGACACCAACCTGGGTACGCGCTGCTGAACTAGCCGCTTCCGTTTTATTTATCCTGGCACTTAAGGGACTGTCGTCACCAAAGTCAGCTCGTCGTGGAAACTTACTTGGCGCATTAGGTGCAACTATCGCGACCTTCGTTGCGTTCTTTTATGGCGAAACATTCTTCGGTGGACCAATTCAGCACTTGCCGGAAATTTTGGTTGCAATCATCATTGGTTCGATCATTGGTTGGATCGCCGCCAAGCGAGTCCAGATGACCCAGATGCCACAGATGGTTGCGCTCTTCAATGGTGTTGGCGGTGGCGCTGCTGCTGTTATTTCAGTAATTGAATTCTTGAGTGCAGGTAACGAAGAAACCGTTGCAATGCTGACTGCAACGATTTTCACAGTTGTTGTTGGTTCGGTTTCATTCACTGGTTCGCTACTAACGTTCGCCAAGTTGCAAGAACTTATGACTTCTCGTCCAGTTGTAATTCCACTTGGGCGCTTCATCACAATCGGCGTTGCGGTGGGAACGGTAGTTACTGCAGTCGCACTTGTGATGAATCCGAGCAACACACTGCTTTGGTTACTACTCGGTCTTTCGTTAACTCTGGGAATTTTGCTTGTGCTTCCGGTTGGCGGCGCGGATGTTCCAATCGTCATCTCGCTACTTAACGCCTTCACTGGACTATCCGTTGCTGCATCAGGTTACGTACTTGGTAACGTCTTGCTTATCGTTGCTGGAACTCTCGTTGGTGCATCCGGAACTTTGCTAACTCGCATGATGGCGCAAGCTATGGGCCGACCACTTACAAATACTTTGTTTGGTGCGTTTACCGCAAAGGCAACAACTGCAACTGCTTCAGCTGAAGATCGTCCGGTTAAGTCAGCATCACCTGATGACGTAGCAATCATGTTGGCTTACGCGCGCAAGGTGATCATCGTTCCGGGTTACGGCCTTGCCGTTGCCCAGGCCCAAAACACAATTCGGGAACTTGTTGAATTGCTCGTCGCCAAGGGAATCGAAGTAGATTACGCAATTCATCCAGTTGCCGGTCGTATGCCTGGTCACATGAACGTACTTCTCGCAGAAGCTAACGTGCCTTATGACCAACTAAAGGAAATGGATGAAATCAATCCAGAGTTCCCAGCAACTGATGTAGCCCTAGTTGTTGGCGCAAATGACGTTGTTAACCCAGCGGCCCGCGACGACAAGACCGCACCTATCTATGGGATGCCAATCCTGAACGTAGATCAAGCCCAACAGGTTGTGTTCTTGAAGCGTTCGATGCGACCAGGTTTCGCAGGGATCGAAAATGAAGTCTTGTTCGATCCAAAGACTTCACTTTTGTTTGGTGATGCTAAGGATTCCCTGACCAAGGTTGTAAGCGCACTTAAATCCTTGTAGGTATAGGTGGGAACCGCTGATCGCCATTCCGATTGCAGCGATTCTTTCGAATCACGCAATCGGCTCCCAAATCCCGCCAGTTGATTTACCCTTCACACAAAAATCTGCCCGAACATGGCCAGATTTTGTGTGGCGGTATCGGTGGGAACCGTCGCTTGCTGGCGCAAGCTCCTCCCAAATCCCGGCAATACAAAATAAAAAATCCTTTGACCTGAAGGTCAAGGGATTTTTCATGGCGGTATCGGTGGGATTTGAACCCACGGTGCGCTTGCACGCACACAACTTTTCGAGAGTTGCACCTTCGGCCACTCGGACACGATACCGAGATCAAGATTACTTGTAATTCGAACACATCTGAAATCGTGTGTTAACGCTGGGCTTTGAAAAACTCACTAAGCAGCAGAGCAGATTCATCAGCTAAGACTCCAGAAACCACCTCAGGGCGGTGTGGCAAGCGTCGATCTCGAACAACATCCCAAAGCGAACCAACAGCGCCAGCTTTATCGTCGAAGGCACCAAAAACTATCTTTGCGACACGAGACTGGACAGCAGCTCCAGCGCACATCGTGCAAGGTTCCAAAGTCACAACCAAAGTGTGATCGTCCAATCGCCATGACTCGTTGGCCTTCGCCGCCTGACGAAGCGCGACCACCTCGGCATGATTCATGGGATCGTTATCTATTTCTCGAGTATTAGATCCACGACCAACGATCTCGCCAGCCGGATTTAACACAATCGCACCCACCGGAACATCACCTTGACTGGCCGCTTTTTTCGCTAGCTCTAGGGCCTCGCGCATTGCTTCAATAAACACAGGGGTAGTCACCCCTTAATTGTTTCACGCTAAAACCCAATTTCGACACAAACGAATTGATTGATAGTCTGACATCAGGTTAAGAGTGATAGCACTAAGTCCCGGCTTGCTATCCGACAACCCTTGCAGACCGCGATGGGGTGCCCCGGATGAAGACCTGGCTACGAAAGTAGCAAGCGCGGGTCCACACGGGCCCAACATGGGTTAACAACCGTTTGCCTATGACACCTGAAGTATCAAGGAGACAGCGTGAATAACGCATCATCACGTCGATTTGGCGCAGCAATCATTGCAGTATCGGCAATGCTCTTAGCTGCGTGCTCATCGTCATCAAACACCGCATCATCCACCTCACCGACAGCCGCAACATCCGCTGCTGCGTGCTCAGCAAGTTCGTTGCAAACCCTAACCACTGGAAAGCTTGTAATCGCAACTGGCGAACCTGCTTACTTCCCATGGGTCATTGATGACAAACCAGAATCTGGGCAAGGTTTTGAATCTGCAGTCGCATATGCAGTTGCAGAAAAGCTCGGCTTTGCTAAGACAGATGTTTCCTGGGTTCGCACTACATTCGACGGAGCAATCGCACCGGGTGCAAAGCAATTCGATTTCAACTTGCAGCAGTTCTCAATCACTGAAGCCCGTAAAGCAGCGGTTGATTTCTCCAGCCCTTACTACACCGCGCCACAAGCAATTGTTTCTTACAAGGGAAGTGCCATTGCTGGCGCAACTTCCATTGCTGATCTAAAGAAGGCAAAGCTTGGAGCAGGAGTTGGAACAACTTCGCTCGATGCAATCAAGACCGTTTTTGGAACCGAGCCACAGGTGTTCAATGACAACGCTGCCGCTGTAGCTGCGCTTAAGAACGGTCAGATTGACGGCATCGTCGTTGACCTACCAACTGCGTTCTATCTCTCAGGCGTTGAAGTTACAAATGGTCTGATCGTTGGTCAATTGCCTTCAACTGGCGATGGTGACAACTTCGGATTATTGCTGGCTAAGAGCAGCCCAATTACAACGTGTGTTTCACAGGCTGTTGATGCACTAAAGGCTGATGGCACTCTGGACGCCATCACCACAAAGTGGCTAGCAACGGACGCTGGCGCGCCAGTACTCAAGTAACACTGGTTAAGTATTCCCATGAGTAACGACAGCCCGGCTCGAGATAGTTCGAGTCGGGCTTTGTCGTGGGTACCAAGCGATCGAGAAATACAAAGGCAAGCTGCACGTAAAGCGATAGCGCGCAAGAAGGCCACGATAGCGGTTATTTCCTCGGCAATTGTGCTGGGAACTTTAATTACATTCGTAGTAACTTCACCAGGCTGGGAAGTTGTTAAAACAACTTTCTTTGATTGGTCTTATGGCGGGCAAGTGCTTGGAGTGGTCGCTAAGGGACTTTTAGTCAACTTAAAGCTCACCCTGGTTGCATCCGTTCTAATCGGTATCTTTGCAATGACTTTGGCACTTCTGCGGACATCGCGTTCTGCAGCCCTCACTCCGTTTCGAATTCTTGCTACTGCCTACGTGGACATTTTCCGAGGCGTTCCATTGCTATTGGTTATCTTGCTGGTTGGATTTGGGGTACCAGCTCTAGGTATTAAGGGTTTAACCAACAGCGTTCTCATACTTGGTACCACTGCAGTCGTCCTAACATATTCGGCCTATGTGGCCGAAGTTCTGCGCAGCGGAATTCTTTCGGTACACCCAAGTCAGCGTGCCGCGGCTCGCTCACTTGGTTTAACCGCCCCACAGACTATGCGATTTGTTGTTCTACCACAGGCGATCAAGCGGGTTGTGCCGCCGCTATTAAATGATTTAGTTGCGCTGCTTAAGGACACCGGTTTAGTTTCGATTCTTGGAGTAACGGACGCGGTGCGCGCAGCCCAGATCGCGAGTTCGCGCACATTTAATTACACGCCTTATGTAACAGCAGCAATCCTGTTTTTGTTTATCACGATTCCACTTACCCGCTATACCGATCGAGTGCTTGCTAAATCTATTTCGCGCCAGAATGCGCAGGGTGCAGCATGAACGTATTAGAAGTTCGCGACCTGCGTAAAAGTTTTGGCGCTGATTTAGTTCTAGATAATTTGTCACTTGATGTACCAGAACATACCGCGACCGTATTAATAGGGGCATCGGGCTCGGGAAAATCTACCCTACTTCGGTGCATTAATTTGTTAGACAATATTGATGATGGATCAATTTATCTTGACGGTTCAGAAATCACAGATCCCAATGTTGATGTAGATGCTGTGCGTCGCAAACTTGGCATGGTTTTCCAGTCATTCAATTTATTCCCGCACATGACTGTTCTAGAAAACATCACACTGTCACCAATTAAAGTTCATGGACTTTCTAATGACCAAGCAAACGAAGAAGCTCGAACATTACTTGCACGATTTGATCTTGCCGATAAAGCTGATCAATACCCGGATCGCTTAAGCGGAGGCCAACAACAACGAGTTGCGATTATTAGATCCATTGCTGTTAAGCCACGACTCCTTTTACTTGATGAAGTGACTTCTGCCCTTGATCCAGTTTTAGTTAATGAAGTGCTTTCGATCGTTCGTGACCTCAAAAGCGATGCCATGACTATGGTGCTCGCGACTCACGAAATGGGATTTGCCACTCAAGTAGCAGATGAAGTTTGCTTCTTAAACGCGGGCAAAATTCTGGAACGAGGTCCAGCTTCCCAAGTTATTGGAGATCCACAGCACGTTGAAACGCAAGATTTCTTACGACGCGTGCACGAAGCTGGTCGACTTTAATTCATTGGGTAGTCATAGACCCGAGCGTGAAGTGATGTTCTACCCTGTAAAGCTGCACGTACCGCGCGATGCAAGCCGTCCTCTAGATAGAGGTTTCCATTCCAGCGCACAACGTGTGCAAATAAATCCCCAAAAAAAGTTGAGTCGGTAGCCAAGAGTTCGTTTAAATCCAGCACACTGCGAATCGTTGAGAGGTCCGACAACCTAATCTGTCGAGGTGCAAAAGTACCCCACTCGTCGCTAGATAGTGAAACTGGCCCATATGGCCGCTCATCTAGTACCGACTTAAAGATCACACACTAACAATAGGGAAAACCCTGCTAAGAATGGGTATTTGGGGCTTTGGTATGTCGCTTTAAGCGAACAAGGTCCATAACTTCATCCGACGGTTTAGCGGTCGCGGGCAATGGGTAGTACCGTAAAGATTCGAATAAAAGTAAGGGTGTTGGTTACCTAACCATGAAACTAAAGTCGATTTTCCGCTCTCCAGTTACCTGGATCGCATTTGCAGTAACTGCGTTGCTTATTGGCAGCAATGTGCTTTCCGGCGCGGGTTCGACCGCCAAAGTAGACACCTGGAAGGTCATAGATGACATCCAGCAGGGTCGCGCTAAGTCGGTGGCCTTGATTGATAAAGACCAAGTTATAAGTGTGAAACTAACCAATAACACCAAAGAGACTGCCAGTTACATTACGGGCCAAGAAGCCGGCCTGATCAAGGTTCTGCAAGATGAAAAAGCAGCTGGAAACCTTCCAGATGGCTACAACGTCGTTGTTCCAACTACTTCATTCTTTGTCAGCTTGCTTGGATCAGTACTTCCCATAATTTTGATACTTGGTTTGCTGTTCTACTTTATGGGACAAATGCAAGGTGGCGGACGCATAATGCAGTTCGGTAAATCTCGCGCCAAGATGATTACTAAAGATATGCCGCAAACAACTTTCTCCGATGTAGCCGGCGCCGATGAAGCAGTGCAAGAACTTGAAGAAATCAAAGACTTCCTACAGGAGCCAGCAAAGTTCCAAGCTCTCGGTGCAAAAATTCCAAAGGGTGTATTGCTTTACGGTCCGCCGGGAACAGGTAAGACTTTGCTCGCACGCGCCGTCGCAGGCGAAGCAGGAGTTCCATTCTTTTCGATTTCAGGTTCTGACTTCGTAGAAATGTTCGTCGGTGTGGGTGCAAGCCGGGTTCGCGATTTATTCGAGCAGGCTAAAACTAATGCGCCTGCAATTATTTTTATCGATGAAATTGATGCAGTGGGTCGCCATCGTGGCGCTGGCATGGGTGGCGGACACGATGAACGCGAGCAGACTCTAAACCAGATGTTGGTTGAGATGGATGGCTTCGACGGAAACACCGGAGTGATCTTGATTGCTGCGACAAACCGACCTGACATTCTCGATCCTGCGTTACTTCGTCCGGGTCGCTTTGATCGTCAAATTGCTGTTGATGTGCCAGATCTAAATGGGCGTCGCGATGTACTTGCCGTTCACGCAAAGGGTAAGCCAATCGCGGACGACGTTGACTTAAAAGCAGTAGCTCGTCGCACCCCAGGTTTCACTGGAGCCGATTTGGCAAACGTATTAAACGAGGCTGCGTTGCTAACCGCTCGCACTAACCGGAAGTTAATTACCAACGAAACACTTGATGAAGCAATTGATCGCGTAATCGGTGGACCACAAAAGCGCACACGTGTGATGGACGAACACGAACGTCTAATTACTGCGTACCACGAAGGTGGGCATGCACTTGTTGCTGCCGCGCTTCCAAATACTGATCCAGTTCATAAGATTACGATTTTGCCTCGCGGTCGCGCCTTGGGTTACACCATGGTTTTGCCTGAGAACGATAAATACTCAACGACCCGCAGTGAAATGCAGGATCAGTTGGCATACATGCTCGGTGGTCGCGCTGCCGAGGAAATGGTTTTCCACGACCCAACAACCGGCGCAAGTAACGACATCGAGAAGGCAACCTCAGTTGCTCGCAAGATGGTTACGCAGTACGGAATGACGGAACGTCTTGGTGCCATTAAGTACGGTACCGAGTCTGGTGGCGAAGTATTTATGGGCCGCGGCACTACCACGGGACAGGAATACTCCGAACAAATCGCATCTGCAATTGATGAGGAAGTGCGCGCATTTATTGACGTAGCGCATCACGAAGCCTACGAAATCCTGGTCGAAAACCGGGATGTCCTTGATGCCCTTGTTGTTGAGTTACTTGAAAAGGAAACTCTGAACCGGGAAGAGATTGCAACGATATTCGAACCGTTGAAGCGCCGCCCGGGTCGACCAGCCTGGACTGGATCGGCACGTCGATCCCCAAGTGAGCGCCCTCCGGTTGACGTTCCACCGCTTGCCTCCGCCAGGTTTATGACGGAAGCTGTTGCAGAGCCCGTAGATGAAGTAGTGAAGTCGGGCGAGGACCACGCGTGAGCATCGATCCGATCGGTGAATTGAAGGAACCACCTGCAATTCGAGATTTCGACGCTGCTCGTGTTGAGGCTGCGATTCGAGAACTCCTAATCGGAATCGGTGAAGATCCAGATCGTGAAGGCTTGGCAAAGACTCCAGGGCGGGTAGCCAAGTCATATGCAGAAATCTTTGGTGGCCTACACATGACAGCCAAAGACGTTCTGACAACTACTTTCTCCCTAGGACATGATGAACTTGTTGTAGTTCGAGACATTCCGATTTACTCAACTTGCGAACATCACCTGCTGCCATTTCACGGGGTTGGACATGTTGGTTACATCCCTGGTGAAGATGGCAAGATCACCGGCCTTTCAAAGATTGCTCGTCTAGTAGATATGTATTCGCGCCGGCCCCAAGTTCAAGAACGCCTGACAACTCAAATAGCAGATGCGATGACTGATATTTTGGGTGCGCGCGGCGTGATCGTAGTTATTGAGTGTGAACATTTATGTATGTCAATGCGTGGGATTCGTAAACCCGGCTCCACCACATTAACTTCGGTAGTGCGTGGCCAGTTACGAGATCCATCCACGCGCACTGAAGCAATGTCACTCATAAACGGTAAGTAATTTCCATGTTGCATCCAAGCGGCTTGCCGGTCTCACTTTCTTCATTAGACCGCACTCTCGTCATGGGAGTTATCAACGTGACCCCAGACTCATTCAGTGACGGTGGTCGATTTATTGATGCCAACGTAGCAATTGCGCACGGTCGCAAGATGAGCGAACAAGGTGCAGACATTATTGATATTGGTGGCGAATCCACGCGCCCAGGTTCAGAAAGAATTTCAGAACAAGAGGAACTTGATCGAGTCCTGCCAGTTATTGAAGCCTTGATTAGTGACGGCATTGTGGTCAGCATTGACACTATGAGAGCATCAGTTGCGAAAACTGCAGTCACCGCAGGTGCCCGCATGATTAATGACATCAGCGGCGGCAAAGTAGATCCACAGATGCTTCCATACGTTGCCACACTCGATATCCCGTTTATTTTAATGCATTGGCGTGGACCATCAAACATCATGAACTCTTTGACTGACTATGACGATGTGGTGCTGGACGTTCGAAATGAAATCATGGATCAAGTAGCAAGTGCTGAGGCTGCAGGGGTACATCGTTCCAGAATCGCAATTGACCCAGGAATTGGCTTTGCTAAAACAGTTGATCAAAACTGGCCGATCCTCAAGCACTTAGATGTCTTGGAAGCTGAAGGATTGCCAATTTTGATGGGAGCTTCTCGAAAGAAATTCTTGGGCGAACTCCTAGCTCGCAATGGCGAGCCGCGCGAAATGGATGACCGCGAGGCTGCCACTACTGCTATTTCAGTACTAATGGCGCAGCGAAAGACTTGGTGTGTAAGGGTTCACGATGCTCGCTCATCTCGAGATGCGGTTGAAGTAGTCCAGCGAATGGCAGAAACTAAATGAGCGACAAGATTACTTTGACTGGCGTTTCAGGCTTTGGATTTCACGGAGTTTTTGATTCAGAAAAGCGTGATGGCCAAATCTTTTTAGTTGACATCGAGGCAACCACAGATTTCACTGCCGCTGTTAATTCCGATGATGTGTCGGACACGGTCAATTACGCAGTTCTCGCAGAAATTGCGCACGCGGCCATAACTGGTGAACCTTTCAACTTGATAGAGAAGTTAGCTGATCAAATTGCTCGAGACTGCTTTGCCGTCCCAGGGGTTAAAAAGATTAAAGTGACAGTCCACAAACCGCAAGCTCCGATTGAGGTTCCCTTTGGAAATGTCGCAGTTACGCGAGAGCTTCCGTAATGAAGGCCACAGTAAGCATCGGTTCGAACTTAGGTGACCGGCTCAGTTACCTGCAAGGTGCTGTTGACGCTTTGAATGTGGCTACTGGAACCCAAGTGCATTCAGTTTCTTCGGTTTTTGAAACTGACCCAGTCGGTGGACCAGAGCAAGATGACTATTTAAATGCGGTGGTTGTGCTAAAAACAATTTTATCGCCACAACAACTACTCGAAGTTACCCAAAAAATTGAAATCGCTGCGAATAGAGTTCGTGGTGAACACTGGGGACCAAGAACTTTAGACATTGATATTTTGGCCATGGATAACGAACAGTTTGAAACCGAGCGGCTTACCCTGCCACATCCACGGGCGCACGAACGTGGGTTTGTACTCATGCCCTGGTCAGAACTAGATCCGGATTACGTGATTCCAGGACACGGTTCGGTAGCCCTGACATTGGGCCAAGTTGAACTTAGCGGTGTTCGCAAATGTGAAAATTTAACTCTGGTGGTTTCTTGATGATGCAACAAACCAAATTAAGTTTGCTCGCCGCGCTTGCTGTCTTGTCTGCTGCAACGGGCTGGTCACTATCGCAACTCTGGCCCACTTGGTTTAGCCAAGGTTTATCTGTACCAATTGGCTCGGCAGTAACGATGATCTTGGTAGCAGTTACCTTGTTGGTGTGGACTTTAATGACGCGAGCTCGGCTAGATCCTGAATCTAGCGCGAAGCGAATGCACCCACTCGTGGCTGCGCGCACGGCTGCGCTCGCGATGTCCGCTTCTAGAGTAGGCGCATTAGCCTTAGGTTTTTATTTTGGTGTAATGCTTTCTAACATCGTTGGAACCGAATCGCCGGCTGCTAGTGATCGGATAAAAACTTGTGCGATAACAGCCATTGCGAGCTTCGTGACCGTACTGGTTGCATTATGGCTTGAGAGAATTTGTCGCATTGAAGAACCACCAGCTGGATCCGATTTGCAAAACGGTAGCCCTGCCTAAGCAGTAGGAAAGTAAGCGCTGGCTTCCAGACCGCTTGGGGAACGATTCACCAATTCGGCTCGGCCACCACTTGCGTCGACTAGTCGATCAACGATTGCTAAACCAATACCTGAACCATGTGCATCACTGCGTGCTCGCCAAAAACGATTGAAGGCCCTGGCCAAATCCGCCGGTGGCAAGCCTGGACCTTCATCTAAAACGGAAATCTTGGTGAAGTCAGGGTCCACTGAGATCGAAATAGTAATAGTGCTTCCTTCCGGAGCTACTTCAAGTGCGTTGTCGATGTAGTTATCGATTACCTGTTCAACGGCACCGGAAATAGCTTGCACGTATGCCACCTTAGGAATGGTTAAAGCTATTGCCACTCCTTGCTCCGCAGCAAGTGCATCCCAATTTTCGGCACGTTCTCTCGCAAAGGCACTGGCATCTTGTTTAGTTGTGTCTATAGCTTTTGCCTCAGAACGACTTAATACAAGTAGACCTTCTACCAAACGTTGCAGTCTGTCAGTTTCGATCATGGCTGCATCAAGGCGATCCGCAGCAGCGACTGGGTCTAGCGCAAGTAATTCAGAAACTCGTTCTAATCGAAGAGTCAGTGCAGTCAATGGTGTTCTAAGTTGATGTGATGCATCTGCAGCAAATGCGCGCTGTTGAGCAATTAACTTCTCTAGTTGATCAGCCATTTTGTTGAAGCTTCGCGCGAGTGATTGAATCTCTGGTGCGCCACCACTAAGTTCTGCTCGTACTGAGAAATCACCATTACTAAATTCTTCAGTAACTTGGCGAAGTTTGGTTAACCGGCTAGTCACTCCAGTTGCAATTATTAATGCAACCAAAGCAGCAACCAGCAAGGTAATTCCCGCGACTGTTGATATTCCTCTAATGCGTGCGGTTACTGCATCATCAACGGCTGATGCAGGAAAAGTTATTCGAACCACACCTAACGTGCGACTGCCATTTAACACTGGAACTGCTACATAAAGAATCTGATGATTTAAGGTTGAAGAAAATCTACGGCCCGTTGTTACTTTGCCAGCTAGTGCATCGGCTATTTCCTTCCGACTTGCAAACGAAGTTCCAACCGTGTCGGTCGAATCCGAAGTTGCAATTGCGATCCCTTTGTTGTCAGTGATTACGACTCGCGCCCCACTCTTGGCGCTGTAGGACTTTATTGCGTCTTGGACATAAGTTGATTTACCTGCGGTACCTGCTTCTAGTGCTTCCTCAGACCGACCTGCAATTACAAAACTGTCTCGCTCCAATGCAGTAACGATTCGATCGTTCTCAACAGTGCGAAGATAGTTAGTCAATGGGATGTCATGTACTAAAAGAACAACCAGGGTTAGACCAAGTAACGCTGCTACAAGCCGCCATCTCACGAGTCAGGGATACCTAACCTGAAGCCAACTCCACGAACGGCTTCAATCCAGTCTTGATTACCCAATTTCTTGCGTAGGGCTGCAACGTGGGCATCGACAGTCTTAGTCGTGCCGTACCAATTCGTATCCCAAACCTCACTCATAATGTCATTGCGCCGATGAACCGCACCGGGATCAGTTGCGAGGTAAGCAAGTAAATCAAATTCCTTGGGAGTTAGATAAACATCGACATCATTTACCAAAACTCGTTGTGTACGCCGATCAATACTTACTGGACCAATAATTTGGGTAGGAACCACAACAGGCGAATCTGTTTGGTTTGCTCGACGGCCGACTGCCCTTATGCGAGCTACCAGTTCCCGCATTCCAAATGGCTTCACCATATAGTCGTCAGCACCAAATTCAAGCGCGAGCACACGATCGATTTCTTCGCTTCGCGCGCTCAAAACGATTATTGGAGTCAGTGAGGTCTCGCGAATAGCTCGACAGACATCTTGCCCATCCATATCCGGCAACCCTAAATCCAACAGAATCAAGTCAGGATTGGAGGTAATAGCCAGCGAAATCGCATCTTTACCGTTGGAAACATGGGTCACAACCATGCTCGCATTCTCAAGTCCATCTATGACGCTGGCTGCCACAGATGGATCATCTTCAACCAAGAGAATGTCCATGACTCCATATTCCCTTGTTTTTGTAGGGTTTACCGCATTCAGTGGTTTCTTGGACGATTCTTGTACTTATCAGGGCTTATTTGTGGATTTGGATTGGGTACTTTCAAAGTATGAAATCAAAACTGACGACGACCTTTGCACTTGTTGGTGTACTTGCTGTTGGGACCGCTGCTGCTGCAGTGAACACGCAAGCCCTTAATTCGCATGCTCAATCAACAATTGGTGCGGGCACTACAGCTTTGGTACCGCTCGCAGTTGTGGCTCCTGTAGTGGTTGACCCGTCAATTACTCCTAGCCAATTAGATGCAAACGTACCTCAAGCACCAATCGCGTCGGCACCGGTTAAGAAAGCCGCAAAGAAAGCTTCTGCAAGCCCGAGTTCCTCAACAGCATCCGCTACCGCAACTACAACACCAACTACAACACCAACTACAACACCAGTCCAACCAAGTTACGGCGACGATGCAAATGAAAGTGGCAGTGATGACTAAATTGATTACGCGTAAGCCGCACCCCGCGCGCCGTGCTCGCATTGCCGCAGCAACGATCTCATCAACTGCTTTTCTTACAATTATTTCCAGTTTCGCTTGGAATACCCATATTGCTGAACTAGCCGCGAGTTCAACTCCAGTGACACCCGAAGCGCCAGTGGCTCCTGCTGCTACCGCAACAAGTCCTGGCAATGCAGCAGTTCCAGTTGCTCCCGCTGCCACAGTTGCATCTGCTCCAGCAGCAACCGTTGGAACTGCTCCAGCAGCAACCGTTGCCGCTGCCACACCAGCGAAGAAAAAGGTCAAAGCTGCTACGGCAACGACCCCTGCCGCACCAGCGACAGCACCCACTACTGCGCCAGTTGCCGCACCAACCACCGCACCAGTTGCTGCACCAACGGTCGTATACACCTGTATTTCCCCTAGTTCTGGTTATCAGAAAAAACCAAAGGGTCAATCATGCCCAGCTGGGTACGTGTTAACAAAAATATAAGTTGCGCATTCGAGTTAAATCATCATGCACACTGTACAGCGGATCGACTTTCATGCGATGGGAACTGACTTCTTCTGCATAGCAGTTGAACCGGAACCTGGATTATTCGACAACGTTTATAACTTTGCGGTCGACCTCGAATCAAAGTGGTCTAGATTCAAGGCCACCAGTGAATTAATGCAATTGAATAATTCGCCTGGAGTTCCGGTAGTAGTTAGCGCGACAACCATCCGACTTATCAATGAAATGAAAGCTGCCTACGAGATTTCTGGCGGGTTGTACGATCCAAACATTTTGGGCGCGGTCGTAGCTGAGGGTTTTGCAATAAGTAAAGATGATTCCTCTGATGTCACAAATTGGACGGCACGCGCCAATAGCGAAAGTACTATCTTGGATGTTGAAGTCAATGAAAAAGACTCAACGATTACTTTGCCACTCGGTGTTGGCTTGGATGCAGGCGGAATTGGCAAAGGCTTAGCTGCTGACCTAATAGCCATCAGGGCTACTGAGTTAGGTGCAATGGGAATTGCAGTTTTTGCAGGTGGCGATGTGTCTGTTCGCGGAATTTCTGAAACTGGAGAAGGTTGGCAAATTGGGGTTCAAGATCCTAGTGATGCGAATGAAGTGATAGACACCGTGCGCCTGAGTATTGGTGGGTTAGCAACGTCTGGCTCTGATGGCTGGCTTTCAAAGTCGGGCAAATCACACATTATTGACCCAAAAACAATGCAAAGTGCGCAATCATCAGTATTACAGGCAACAGTTGTGGCATTTGCTGCATCTCATGCCGAAGCACTCACAAAGGTAAGTTTCTTGTTGCCACCTAAAGAAGCGATTGTACGAATTGAAGATGCTGGAGCACAGGCGCTTTTGTTTGATCGAAATTTTGAACGCTATGAAACCGCAGAATGGAAGAAGTACACATAATGGATCCAGCTATTTGGTGGTACGTAACAAGATCTAGCGCAATCATTGCTTGGGCACTTATGGTCATAAGTGTTCTATGGGGAATTCTGTTATCAACTCGCGTAATGAAGCCAAAAGACAGCCCTGGTTGGTTACTTGATTTACACAGGTGGATGTCTGGGCTGTCTGTGGTGTTTGTGGGATTGCACATGTTTTCGCTGTACATGGATAACTTTGCCCACTTCTCAGTTCCAGATCTGTTCATTCCGCTTCATTCGAAGTATGCAAAAATAGCTTCACTTGGACCCTGGCCTGTTGCCTTAGGTGTTTTATGTTTTTACATCTTGATCGCGGTCCAAGGCACATCCTTGATGATGAAGAAATTACCGCGCAGATTCTGGAAGGCAATTCACTACTCAAGTTATGTATTAGTTTTAGTGGTTTCATTTCATGCCGGTTGGTCAGGTACTGACGTTCGCGCTTGGACCTATCGAATTACTGCTCTCATTCTAATTTTTATTACAACAGTTGCGCTAATAGTAAGAATCTTGTTTCCGAAACCAGCAAAAACTTTGGCTGCCACAGTCGAAGGACGACGACCAAATCAGAATATTGAAAATAAGCGCAATCTTGCGATCACAAAAACTTATTCAGCCGCCACAGGTATCTTGGGAATTGATTTCATAATCCCTATGCAAGAAGTTATGCCATCCTGGGTTCCAGGCTCCCACATCACACTGCACCTACCGAATGGTCTGAAGCGACAGTACTCACTATGTAGTGATCCCACAGATAGAACTCATTATTCAGTTGCCGTACTTAATTCCCCAAATTCACGCGGTGGAAGTAGTTGGATTCATGAAAACTTGAAAGCCGGAATGACCCTCGAAGTTTCCGGTCCTCATAATCACTTCGAATTGGAACACGCATCAGAGTATTTATTTGTCGCTGGTGGAATTGGAATTACTCCAATGAAAGCCATGATTGATTCAATGCCACACCGGCGCCATTGGCGCCTGCTTTACGCCGGACGCAGCCGTAGTTCCATGGCATTCGTGGATGAATTGGTTGCCGAGCATGGCTCAAAAGTTATTGTGCAC
>CANGDR010000013.1 GCA_947452765.1 Actinomycetota bacterium
ACCCAAAAACTCCGAGGCACCAGCCTCAAACGTTTGGCACAAAAGGAAAATACACATGTCGAAGATGATCGCTTTCGATGAGGAAGCCCGTCGCGCACTTGAGCGCGGTATGAACACACTCGCAGACGCAGTCCGCGTAACGCTTGGCCCAAAGGGTCGTAACGTTGTTCTTGAAAAGAAGTGGGGCGCACCAACCATCACAAATGACGGTGTCTCCATCGCCAAGGAAATTGATTTAGAAGATCCTTACGAAAAGATCGGTGCAGAACTAGTCAAGGAAGTTGCCAAGAAGACAGACGATGTCGCTGGTGACGGAACTACAACTGCAACTGTTCTTGCTCAGGCTCTGGTTCGCGAAGGACTACGTAACGTAGCTGCTGGCGCAAACCCAATGGTACTTAAGCGTGGAATCGAAAAAGCTGTTGAAGCAATCAGCGCTGAACTTCTTGCCATGGCACAGAAGGTTGATTCAAAGGAACAGATCGCAGCAACTGCATCGATCTCTGCAGCTGACCCACAGATTGGCGAAATGATCGCTGAAGCTATGGACAAAGTTGGCAAGGAAGGCGTAATCACTGTTGAAGAAAGCAACACATTCGGTCTTGAACTAGAACTGACTGAAGGTATGCGATTCGACAAGGGTTACATCTCGCCTTACTTCGTAACTGATGCCGAGCGTATGGAAGCTGTTCTTGAAGATCCATACATTTTGATCGTTAACTCAAAGGTTTCTGCAATCAAAGATCTACTCCCAATCTTGGAAAAGGTTATGCAGTCCGGTAAGCCGCTTGCAATCATCGCCGAAGACGTTGAAGGCGAAGCGCTTTCCACACTTGTAGTTAACAAGATCCGTGGCAACTTCCGTTCTGTAGCTGTTAAGGCTCCAGGTTTCGGTGACCGTCGTAAGGCAATGTTGCAGGACATCGCAATCCTTACTGGCGCTCAGGTCATCAGCGAAGAAGTTGGCCTGAAGCTTGACACAACTGACATCGAACTCCTTGGCAAGGCCCGCAAGATTGTTGTAACCAAGGACGAGACCACAATTGTTGAAGGTTCCGGAGACGCTGACCAGATCGCTGGCCGCGTAAACCAGATCCGTGCTGAAATCGAAAAGTCTGATTCTGACTACGACCGCGAAAAGCTCCAGGAACGTCTGGCCAAGCTTGCTGGTGGTGTTGCAGTTATCAAGGCTGGCGCTGCAACTGAAGTTGAACTTAAAGAACGCAAGCACCGCATCGAAGATGCTGTTCGCAACGCTAAGGCAGCAGTCGAAGAAGGTATCGTCGCCGGTGGTGGTGTTGCACTTCTACAGGCTTCCGAAAAGGCATTCGCCAAGTTAAATCTTGAAGGCGAAGAAGCAGTCGGCGCAAACATTGTGAAGGTTGCTGTTGAAGCTCCGCTAAAGCAGATTGCGATGAATGCTGGTCTTGAAGGTGGAGTCGTAGCTGAAAAGGTACGCAACCTAGCACCAGGCTTCGGCTTGAATGCTGCAACTGGCGAATACGTAGATCTAATCAAGGCAGGCATCATCGATCCTGCCAAGGTGACACGTTCCGCACTTCAGAACGCAGCATCAATTGCAGCCCTTTTCCTAACGACCGAAGCAGTTATTGCAGATCGGCCTGAAAAGGCTGCTCCAATGGCTGGCGGCGGCGACATGGGAGGAATGGACTTCTAAGAAGTCCATTCCGATAGGAGTTGAATGGACTTGGATCGCGCAAGCGAGACAAGGGACTTCTAAGAAGTCCATTCCAGTAAACACCGCACAACAAGAACTAAAAAGAACGGCTCCGAGATTACTCGGAGCCGTTCTTGGTTTTAACCACATCTCCAACTAGGTTGAAAGTATGAGACTTAGAGGATCGATAGTTTTAATAATGGGTGTCGCACTTTTGACTGCGTGCGCGGCACAGAGCCCTTCTGCAATTCCGAGTGGCACAACAACTCCGAGTGGCACTGCCTCACCGCCAGAAATCTCATTTTCCTCCGATGCAGTTTCCAAAGTTGCCCAAACTTTTTACGACGAATACATGAGTTGTATGACAACGCCTCCAAGCCAAGCAGCTGGTCAAGTTGGAAATTGGTGCGCAAACAATAATTCACAAGAGAGTCCAGGCTTTCCAGCAAATCTTGAAGCCGGTGGAGTTTCGGCAGCAGGCGCAGATCCAATAGTTTGTGCGCAGAGTTTTCCAATGTCATATTCTGTTGGCGATGGCAACTATTCAGCTGCAAGTAAAAGCGGAACCGCAATCGTGACTGAAAAATTCGGAAGTGGCGACTTAAAGTTAACCGTAAAACTTATTAAGCAAGACAATCAGTTGGTTGTAGACAATATCGTTTGCCCAAGTTAGTCGCTTGGTTGCGTTCCATAAAGTAAGTCATCTGCATCCACGATTCGATACGCATAGCCCTGCTCGGCAAGGAAACGTTGGCGATGTGCAGCAAAGTCAGCATCAACTGTGTCTCGCGTGACGATTGTGTAGAAGTGCGCAGAACGCTTGTCGCCCTTTGGACGAAGGACACGACCAAGGCGTTGCGCTTCTTCTTGACGGGAACCGAATGTGCCGCTGATTTGAATTGCCACGCCGGCTTCCGGCAGGTCAACTGAGAAGTTAGCAACCTTTGAAACAACGAGAACTCGAGTTTCACCATCTCTGAAGGACTGGAAGAGTCGCTCCCGTTCCTTAATCGGAGTCGCGCCAGTAATAGTTGGCACATCTAAATGTGTGGCAATCTCATCAAGCTGATCTAGATACTGACCAATTACCAGAATGTGATCATCCGGATGCATATCAACTAAGTGCTTGACTACCTTGTTCTTGTAAGAAGTGGTGGCAGCCATTCGATAACGCTCTTCTGGTTCAGCCATTGCATAAGCCAGTCGTTCGTTATCTGGCAAAGTCACGCGCACTTCAGCACAGTCAGCCGGTGCGATGTAACCCTGAGCTTCGATGTCTTTCCAGGGTGCGTCGTAGCGTTTTGGTCCGATGAGTGAGAAAACTTCACCCTCCATGCCATCTTCGCGAACTAACGTGGCGGTAAGTCCGAGGCGACGACGGGCTTGAATGTCAGCAGTGAATCTAAACACTGGCGCTGGTAGCAAGTGCACCTCGTCATAAATGATCAAGCCCCAATCACGAGCATCGAATAATTCCAAGTGCGCATAGACCCCTTGGCGACGAGTAGTCATAACTTGGTAAGTCGCAATAGTTACTGGACGAATCTCTTTACGAGCTCCGGAGTATTCCCCGATTTCTTCCTCGGTTAAGTTGGTGCGCTTTAGAAGTTCGGCTTTCCACTGGCGAGCTGAAACGGTATTCGTAACCAAGATCAACGTAGTTGCACCAGCCATTGACATTGCAGCAGCACCTACGATTGTTTTGCCAGCACCACAAGGCAGTACAACTACACCAGAGCCACCATGCCAAAAGCCCTCGGCTGCTTCGCGCTGGTACTGGCGCAATTCAAACGACTCAGACTTTAGCGAAATTGGATGCGCTTCACCGTCAACGTAGCCTGCGAGATCCTCAGCTGGCCAACCAAGTTTGAGCAATATCTGCTTGATGTTTCCGCGCTCACTTGGGTGAACTGCGACAGTGTCTTCGTCAATGCGCTTACCAATTAGCGGAGTTACTTTTTTAGAGCGCAGAATTTCTTCCAGCACAGTGCGATCTGTTGCAGTCAAGATCAAACCATGAACTGGGTGCATATGAAGTTGCAGGCGACCGTAGCGAGCCATGGTCTCGGCAATGTCTACAAGTAGTGCATGTGGAACTGGGTAACGGGAATACTTAATTAGTGCATCGATTACCGCTTCGGCATCATGCAGCGCAGCTCGGGCATTCCATAACCCAAGTGGCGTGATCCGGTAAGTATGAATGTGTTCAGGTGCACGTTCGAGTTCCGCGAAAGGCGCGATAGCATGACGACATTCTTCGCTTAACTCATGATCGATCTCAAGTAATAAAGTTTTGTCACTCTGAACAATCAACGGTCCATCAGTCATCAGGCACTTCCTTCGTCATTAACGTTCTCGGCGAAATCCGCACCTGTGATTCGAGCAATTGTGAAAGTTCGAACTTCATTAGTCCTAACATCAAAGGCAGTTAGGAATCCACCGCTAATAGTTAGCGGCTCAACTATGCGTTCACTAGTCATGCCACCTTTATCGGCATAACCAATCCACACTTCTTTGCCATGCGAAAGTGCATCGTTTAAGAGAGTCAAGGTTTGCGACGTTGTGGTGCGAGGACCATTTGTTGGTGCGGGTTTATTTGCATCGGCTCGTTCACCAGCACGTAGCGCTTTAACTGCAGCAGAAACTAAGCGACTCGAAGGTCCGGTAACAGTTACTGGGGATGCTGGCGCTTTAGCAGATGTGCGCTTGGTATCAGGACGATGAATTAGCACTGTGCCCTCAGCACTTTCGGCGACTGGGGCATAACCACAAGATCGAAGTTTGTCGAGCACAATGTCGGCTGGCGACGAACTAACGACGATGCCTGGGGCTAACTGACGGAACTTAAGTGAAGCTAGTCGTCGATCTGCTTGCACAGTCGCGATCAACTGCTCATCATCGCAACGTAAATAGATAGAGGCAACACCAACCCGAAGCACACCATGTTTGCGGGCCACGTCTTCGACCATGTACGTCAAAGGCTGGGGCAGTGGAGTGCGGGAAAGCGCAGCCAAGAAGTCGATGATGTCGTGTGCCGATTGCCCTTGATCGAGCGCTCGTCGAATTGAGGTTTCGGTGAATCGGTATGTTGTTGCAACACCGGTTGATTCCACATCTGCCAACACACCCATAGTTCGGCGTTGGTTTGCCGGTAAACGCCCAGGAGCCAGCGCAGTTAAATCTGCTTGCACAATTATGTGATCCACTGGATCGGGCAACAAGGAGCCTAGGACTTTTATCGGATTATCACCTTGAGCAACGGCTCGACCGAATGACGTAAGTGCGCCAAGTGCAGTGATACCAAGTGCAGCAGCTTCAGCTAAAACTGCTGAAACCGCAACCGCACGCACCATTGATGAGCGACGCGGACGATGCCAGTCAAGGTGATCAGTAAGGATTTCCGCGCTCGTGGTCGTGCCATCGCCAAGTCCGCGAAAAATATCAAGTAATGAGATCCGTAATGGATTTATAAACCCGCGCTCAACTGATGACGTCAAGGCGTTGATTCGATCGCCGCCATCACCACCAACTACGTGTGGAGCTCGGGCCATGTCACGCCAAGTTTCGGCCAGTAATGTCCAGCGCGTTGCATCATCGATACTTAGCCAACGGTCATATCCCGTAGTTGGTAGCCAACCCTCAGAAGAATCTGAGCCTAAAAGTCCAGATGCAAACGCAATCTCGATGACCATTGCAGTTAAGTGATCCGAAACTCTTAATAAATCTTTTGCAGCAGAGAGGTCTCGAATCGCAAGGCCACCACCGCGGAGTTGAGAAGGTGGCTCGATCGACCAGGCTTCAAGCAGAGTTTCAACGAGTCGCACAAAATCCAGCGCAGCATGTGCGCCAGTATCATTAACCCGCGCGAAATCAACCGACCCTAAAATTGGTTCACCAACGTCAGTCTTGATTTCCTTTAGAAGCAGTCCATTGCGTAGCGCAAGTGAAACCTCACGCGGGACGACAACAGTTGATTCGCCAGTTGGAACTAGCAATTCATGTGCAAGCAACCATTCAAGTGGAGACTTGGCATCTTCAATTCGCACCGATCGATTTGCTTGGCGCATTGAGCCTGCAGGTGTCCCCCAAAGGAGTTGATCCATGATTTCGCGAACGTCCTGTGGGCCAGTGGCCAAAGTTTTAGCGGCCAAAGTTTTCTTTGTCGCATACTCTCTAACTTGTCTGCGAGAGTCGGCAAACGATGCTGCTAAGCCACATGGATAAGCACCAAAGGATTCGCGAGCAACTCGAACTAGGTGGAGTTCGTCATGATCTCCCCAAACAACGGCGGAGGCTAGAAGTCGATCAATTGCAGCATCGATTGCGCCTGATTCATATCCATTCGCACCCTTAAGTCCTGCGTGCACATCTTCAACAGAAGATGGATCCGGTAAACCAGCTAGTGCTTCACAAACACTCAACTCAATGTGATTCAGGGCATCTAGCGCAGCACCCACGCTTGGTGACGTCGTAGCACGTACTGCCAGTTGACCTAAGTCAGTTGGAACTGGATGCAGCAAGTCTGGACGTGTAGAAAATAGAACTTCAAGTTGCGAATCGGTACGGGCGCGAAGATCATCAGCTAATGACCTAGGTCGGCTGACGGTTTCTGTGTTTTTGGAAGTGCCCATCTTTACACGTTACGCGCTAATGGGCTCTGGGCGCTACTTGAGAATTGTCGATTTCAAGCGGTGGCGAGACCTTTGAAATGGCAGGTTTGGGTGGAAACGGACTTTTCATCTAACCTTGAGTAAGTCATTCGTTTAGCGAATGTCGCAGAAAGTAACCAGTGCAAGGAGAGCGGCTATGCCTACAGGCAAAGTTAAGTGGTACGACTCTGAAAAGGGCTTCGGCTTTCTTCAGACCGATGAAGGCGAAGAAGTCTTTTTGCATGCCTCCGCACTCCCAGCTGGAACTTTAACCCTGAAAAATGGCACCCGATGCGAATTCGGCGTTGCCGATGGTAAGCGCGGAATGCAGGCACTGTCAGTGCGCGTCCTCGAAGCACCACCAAGTATTTCCAAGGGTGGCCGCAAAGATGCTGAAGATATGGCAATAGTCCTGGAAGATGTCATCAAACTGCTGGACGGATACGCAGCCAACCTGCGACGTGGTCGTTACCCAGATGATAAGCACAGCGAAAAGCTGGTCGCAGTGCTTCGTGGCGTAGCCGATCAGATCGACGTCTAGTACTTAACTGCCACGTACGGACACATCCCAAGGATGCGGGCTTTTTAGGCTAAATCAGCAGTGGGACTAAGTCATCTCTATATAGGGGAGAATAACTAAGTGACTTTAAGCGCAACGACAACAGCAGCCAGCGACCTAGCTCGCCGGGCTCTTCTAGAATCAATTCCTGCCAACCATGTTGGCAAGGCGATGGATTCTGTCGACCAACCATCTGATGACTCAGCAGTTGCGATTGCCACACACACTTTTGAATGCACTTCACCGGCTTACCCGGGCTGGTATTGGGAAGTCAGCGTTATTGGAATAGCAGGGCAAGAAAATTTAACGGTAAGCGAAATTAATTTGCTGCCAGGCACTGCTGCATTAGTCCCATCTGCTTGGAAGCCATGGGCAGATCGAATTGAGGCCGGAGACCTTGGCGTTGGCGACTTATTACCGACTCCAGAAAATGATGAGCGCTTAACTGCTGGATTAACTGGACTTGATGAATTTCGTGATGACTTAGAACCATTGCATCCACAACAGTGGGAGATGGGACTTGGTCGTGAACAAATTCTGAGCCCGCTAGGCATGGAACGCGCGGTAGATCGTTGGTTTGAAAAATTAAACGGACCGCGCGCTGCCATGGCGAAGTCTGCACCTGCGCATTGTGGTTCCTGTGGATTCCTAGTTCCAATTGGTGGATCTATCGGTCAAGTATTCGGAGTTTGCGGAAATGAATTCGGCGCTGCAGATGGTCAGATTGTTGCCACCACATTTGGTTGCGGCGCACATTCATCAGTTAAAGAGGCGCAAGGTGCACCGATTCCAGTTGTTGACTTGGTAATTGATGATCGTGCTGATGAATTAACAGATGGTAGTGACCTTCCAGATTATGTAGCGGATGAGCCAAAACCAGACCACGATACTTTTGATCACAATGACGATGTTGAGCTTGCTAACACTTCAGCTGAGGCTGAATTTGAAGACCTTGCCATGGTTGATCAAATTGAGTCGGCACTCGAAATTCTTGAAACCCAAAACTTAGAGGCAGATGAAAGTGCCCAAGCGATGGCAGATTTCTATGATGACGACGAGGATTCTGAATAATTTTTCAAATCGAGTTGCTGCTAGTTAATTTCTATTCCGCTTAACCATTCGCACTAATCTTCGACGGGCATAACGCTGGCCAAGCAGACCCAGGGCTACGCCACTGGCTCCGATTGCAATCCAATTCTCATGACCGGCAGCTACTAGTTTGCTGCGAAAAACCACCATAAGCATGGTTGCCATAAGAAAAACCAGTGTGCCAAATGTGACTGCTGTGATTCCACTAACCTCAAGTGGCTTGAGTTCACCGTTGCCAGAAACTTGTTTCGGGTTTATGGCCCCGTTGCTTGGAGAGTCTGCGTTGTTACTCACAGGTACGACACTAGTGTCTGGTTATGGCAACAACTACAAAAACACCAGGCACGTCGGCATGGGATGGTTATTTCCACATGACCGAACGTGGTTCAACTCTGGGTACTGAAATCCGAGGCGGCATCGTTACTTTCGTAACAATGGCGTACATCGTGGTTTTGAACCCACTAATCGTCGGCACAGCCAAGGACGTCAATGGGAATTTCCCAGGTGGCGGTCAGGACATAGGCCAGTCAATCGCGCTAGTAGCAGCAGCTACCGCTTTGGTTGCAGGTTTGATGACCATCTTTATGGGTGTGTACGGACGTTTCCCTATCGCACTCGCAGCTGGACTAGGTCTTAACGGCTTCTTGGCATTCGGACTTGCACCACACATGACGTGGGCGCAGGCGTTTGGCTTAGTAGTTATCGAAGGCCTTATAGTGCTCCTGCTAGTACTTACAGGTTTCCGCAAGGCCGTATTCCACGCGGTGCCGGATGCACTTAAGTACTCCATCGGAGCCGGCATTGGATTGTTCATCGCATTGATCGGTTTGGTTGATGCCGGAATAGTTCGACCAGGCGTACCCCTAATCACATTCGCAGTATTCGGCGAACTTGCTGGCTGGCCAACATTTACCTTCGTGTTTGGGCTTCTCCTCATGGTGGTATTAGTTGCACTTCATAAACGGGCTGCCATCTTGATCGGATTGATCACCACGACGGTACTTGCGGTTGTGCTCGAAACAACCATGAAGATTGGTGCCGCAAATACTGATCCATCTGTCCCTGGTTTAGAAAACCCAACTGGGTGGGGCCTGAACGTTCCAGCCATTCCGAAAACCTTGTTTGGTTTTGTGAATCCGAGTCCGCTCTTCAAGCTCGATCTATTTGGCGCATTCTCTTCCATTGGCGTTTTAGCAGCCGGCCTTGCAGTGTTCTCATTGCTGCTTAGCGACTTCTTCGACACCATCGGAACAGTGACTGGTCTTGCTGCTGAAGCAGACTTGATGACGGCTGACGGCGAAGTTGAGCACTTGGGTGAGATTCTCACCGTTGACTCAGTTGCTGCTATTGCTGGTGGTTTGGCTGGAACTTCATCCAACACCGCTTACATCGAATCTGCATCAGGTATTGGTGACGGTGCCCGCACCGGTATTGCCAGCTTGGTAACTGGTGGTCTGTTCTTGTTAGCAATGTTCATTGCTCCGCTAACAAAGATCGTTCCTTACGAAGCAGCAGCGCCAGCGTTGGTAATCGTGGGCTTCTTAATGATGACCCAGATTCGCCATATCCCATTTGACGATTACTCAATTGCGATCCCATCGTTCTTGACGATCGTTTTGATGCCGTTTACTTACTCAATCACTAACGGTATTGGCGCAGGCGTTGTTACCTACGTACTAATTAAGGTAGCTGAGCGTAAGTCGAAGGAAATTTCAGGAATGATGTGGGTTATTTCCATTGCATTCATGATCTACTTCGCCGTGCATCCATTGAAGGAACTGTTCGGTCTGTAACTAGACACAAACTATGGGGCGCATCCATTGCGGGTGCGCCCCATAGCTATGTCCGAATTGGTTAAAGTAGTCATATGACTTCGCGAACTCGTCGTATCGTGACAATCGTCGTGTTGGTTGGATTTTTTATCGCCGTCGTAGCTGCGGCAATCATTCCTTACCTTTAAGAAAATCAGCCAACAAGTTTGATAGGTCGCAGCGAAGCGATTGCAATCGCAAGTACCAAACTAATTGGAACAATGCCGTAAGCATTGTGAACTCCGATGTGGTCTGACATTGCTCCGAGAGCAAATGGTGCAACTCCGCTGGCAATGCCGGTACCAATCGAAAGTTTGCCACCACCACGATCTGCTCGACCACTACTTGCGCGTAGGGCGCGTTCAAATCCAAAGGGGAAATGTAGCGACATTCCTAGCCCAGTAATTGTCAACGAAACCAACATAACTATTGCTGAAGTCGATAACCAAAATCCTAAGAAGCCAAAAAACGACAGGATTAGTGCGCCGCGGTACAAAAACTCGGAATCAAATCGCGAAGTTAATCTAGCGCCAATCAACCGACCAACCGACATGCCACCAACAATTGTGGCCAGCGCAGCAGCACTGGCGCCCTTGGTGAGTCCGCCTTGAGCTGTTAGAACTTCCGGTGCCCAAAGCAACATGGAAAACTCAACACTTGCCGTACAAACTAGGGCTAGCCAAGACCACCAAAAAATACGTGGCAACGCACCTGGCAAATCATGGTGATCAGAAACTTCATCTTCTACTGCGCGAGGGCCATATAGGTCAGTGTTCCTTCCGCGAATCAGTTCAATGATTATGACCCCAGCTGCTGCGACTTGAATTCCTGGCCGCCAACCCCAACCAACAGTCACTCCAATCCCAACCATGACTGGAGCGAGTAAACCAACTGATGAAGCAACCGCATGTAGTTCACTGATTGCTGCCGGTGCTGCTTGTTTTTGTTGGTATGCCAAGTAAGAGGCAGTGCCCTGAATAATTAACGATCCGGCGCAAGTTGTGAACGCAACACCAATCAAAGTGAATGGAAGCGATTTACCTAATGTGAAAAATAGGATTCCGGTTGCTAGCAACAGCGAGGCGTATCGAAGCATCAAGCCGCGCCCAACTCGCTTGATAATCGCACTTGTTGCAAGACCCGCAGTTACCGAGCCAACTGACATGGCAAGAGAGTGAAATGAAACTACGGTTCGAGATAGGCCTAAATCTTCCCGTAGAAACTGCAGTGTGCCGCCGAAGCCAAAAATAAACCAACCAAAACAGGTTGCTTGCAAATAGGAAATCCAGGTGGTTTTATCTCGGACTGGCCGACGGTTAATCACCTAACAACTGTACAGAACCAAATTAAGACAGTTGCGAAACCACGAAATCGATGCACTTTAATAATTGGCGAACATCTGATGGCTCAACAGCTGGAAATACCGAAATCCGAAGTTGGTTGCGTCCAAGTTTGCGGTACGGCTCGGTGTCAACGATTCCATTAGCGCGAAGCACTTTTGCCACAACTTCTGCATCAATTGATTCATCGAAATCTATGGTTGCAACGACTGCCGAACGCTTGGCTGGATCAGCAACGAAAGGCGTTGCATGGTCGCTTGCCATTGCCCATTCATAGATAGCGTCGGAAGATTCTTTAGTTCGCGCAACGCACCAATCTAATCCACCGTTTTCGTTGAACCATCTGATTTGCTCGTTCATCATCACAATCGTGGCAACTGCAGGTGTGTTGTAAGTCTGGTCTAACCGTGAGTTTTCAATTGCGGTAATTAAATCCAAGAAGGCTGGGATGTAGCGGCCGGATGCCTTAATTTCTTCAGCTCGCGCAATTGCTTTCGGCGACATGATCGCTACGAACAATCCACCATCAGATGCAAAGCATTTCTGTGGGCTGAAGTAGTAAACATCAACGTCCGAGATGTTTACTGGCAAGCCACCGGCACCGGATGTTGCATCGATTAGAACTAGGGCATCGCCATCGATACCACTGGGCCTATGCGGAGGAATAGCAACGCCAGTTGAAGTTTCGTTATGTGGCGTGCAATACGCGTCAATTTCAGTCGAAGCCAAAAACTCTGGCGCGTTGCCGGGCTCGCTATCTATTACGGATTGTTCACCCAAAAACGGCGCCGCCTTGGCGCTGCTTGCAAACTTTGCTCCAAATTCCCCGAAAGTTAGGAACTGAGCGCGCTCTCGGATTAAACCAAAAGTCGCGATTTCCCAGAATGCAGTAGTGCCACCATTTCCGATGACAACTTCATAGCCAGCTGGCAGGGAAAAAAATTTCGCAAGTCCCGCCCGCAGTGCTGCAACTTCATTCTTGACTGGCTTTTGACGGTGACTGGTACCCAAGACATTAAGCGACTTAGCCACCAAGGCCTGAATTTGTTCACCACGAATTTTTGATGGACCTGCACCAAAGCGGCCATCAATCGGCAGTAGGTCGGCAGGAATAGTTATTAGGGGAAGTTCGGCCATGTTCCAAGTTTAAGTGAATCTAGATTTACCGCGCTGCCAAGGATTTGCAAGAGTGGTTAAGGAGAAACGCGAACAACATTCCAGGCGCTAGCCTCACCCAGATTTGAACTTTCGCCTGATTTGATGAATCGCAAGCGATCATGCAGCCGTGAGCGACGACCTTGCCAAAATTCCATCGATTCGACAGTGATTAAGTAGCCGCCCCAAAAGTCTGGCATCGGAATTTGCGATCCTTCGGGATACTGAGCTTGCAACTCTGCCATTTTGGTTTCGAGGATTTCGCGCGAATCAATAATCGAGGACTGCGCGCTAACAATCGCGCCGAGTTGTGAGCCATGCGGACGAGTCCGAAAGTATGCTTCGGATTCCTCTCGGGAGACTTTAGTAACGTGGCCAACTACGTTTACTTGGCGATGTAGTGGATACCAAGGAAACGTAACGCTGATGCCAGGATGTGATTGCATGTCTTGCGCTTTGCGGGATCCGTAGTTGGTGAAGAAAGTTAAGCCGCGCTCGTCGATACCTTTAAGTAACACGGAACGGGTATGGACTTGGCCGTGCTCATCCGAAGTACCAATCACCATGGCATTAGGTTCGATCAAAGTATCCGGACCTAAGGCAACTGCCTCTGATAACCACTTGGTGAATTGTGCGAGTGGAGTATCGGCTAACTCAGATTCAAGTAATTGGTCCTTGTCGTACGAGATGCGCATGTCAGCTGGCTTGGGCGTATCGATACTCATACCTATAGTTTCTCGCATTCTGTACCCGCTTGCTGTCCAACTATCCAGAATGTGAAAGCGCTACACGTTGAACTCTCGGATGTGCCAGAGTTTGAAGGTGCCCAAGCTCCTGATTGACATTTCGCCGCTTCGGGAAATCCCTGCTTATCGACGGATTTTTACGGCCGTATCAATTAGCAATATTGGGCAACAAATGACCTCGGTAGCAGTAGGTATCCAGGTTTATTTCCTAACCCACTCGTCATTTGCAGTTGGCTTGGTTGGGCTGTGTCAGTTGATTCCACTGCTGAGCCTCGGGTTATTCGGTGGCGCAATGTCCGATTCCTATGACCGCAGAAAAATTGGATTTATATCTGCAGTCGGTATGGCTACGGCTAGTGCATTGCTGTTCACTCAAGCCATGCTTGGTTCAACGCATGTCTGGCCGTTGTACTTATTCGTCGCAATGTCATCTGCATTTTTTGCTGTTGGTAACCCGGCTAGGCAATCGATCATTCCACGTATTGTGCCGAAAGAAAGATTGCATCAAGCCAATTCACTTTCCATGATGTCTTGGAATATTGGTTTCACACTTGGCCCACTTCTAGCAGGTGTGTTAATTGGAACAACGGGCAGTGTGGCTGTCGCCTATGGGGTTGATGTCATCGCATTCATGGTGATGATGTGGGCAATGTGGGCTTTACCTGCGCTACCACCTTTGGAAGGTGCGCCTAAACGCCCAGGTCTAGCTTCTGTCAAAGAAGGCTTAGTTTTCCTAAAAGGCAAACGCAATATTCAGATGACGTTCTATTTAGACATTGTTGCGATGGTCTTTGGATTACCTCGCGCGTTGTTTCCAGCCATCGCATTGCATTGGTATGGCGACTCAGTTGGAACCGCTGCATTTCGAGTTGGCCTACTAAGTGCAGCACCAGCTTTCGGTGCTGCTATCTCTGCACTATTTAGTGCGCCACTTAATCGAATTTATAAACAAGGTGTAGCAATCGCTTGGTCAATTGTGGGATGGGGTTGCGCCATCACCGCCTTTGGCATGAGCAAAAATTTTGCACTCGCGTTACTTTTCTTGGCCCTTGCGGGTGCCGCCGATAACGTCAGCGCGCTGTACCGAACCACGATTCTGCAAACCGCAGTTCCTGATGCTTATCGCGGACGATTGCAAGGCTTGTTTACTGTCGTGGTTGCAGGCGGACCACGTCTTGGTGACTTCGAAGCTGGCACAGTTGCGGCCTTGGCGGGCGAACAATTCTCGGTAATTTCGGGCGGAATAGCGTGCATAGTTTTGACCTATGCATTACTTAAATGGCATAAGCCATTTATGAAGTTCGACTCGCGAAACCCGGTTCCGTAACCTATTCGAAGTCGTGGATCATTTCGGCTTCGGGAGTTTCCTCGCGCCGGCCGTAGGACTGTCCTTTGGGTAGCTTCAAAGTTGCAAGTAAGCCAAGTGCCAAGAATCCTGCTGCTGCAAATCCAGTACTTGAAAGTGAATCAGCGAAAGCTTGTGATGCTGCAACTTGAATGTCTGGAGATCCGGGCGGGTCTGCCAAAGTTGGAATTGCGGTACCAGCAGACTTCTCAACAATGTCTGCGATAACTGTTGCCTGTGCCACTGGCAGATTTGATGGCGGCGCCGAAACATTGTCATAAGTGTGACCATGCAAACTTACGAATAAAATGGTTCCGAGCACTGCGGTTCCCATGGCTGAACCAATTTGGCGCGCAGTGCTTTGGGTACCGGATGCTTGCCCGCTCTTTTGCGCGGGTACATCCGACATGATCAAACTTGTTAGCTGTGCCGTTGCGTATCCAACACCAACACCGTAGATGAATAACCATATTCCCAGCACCCAACCACTTACGGATGGCGAGACGAATATCGAAATTCCTAAGATCGCAATGATTTCCAAAACTAAACCAAGTCGTGCTACGAACCTTGGATTACGGGAATTTGCAATCTTTGCGGCAGTAGGAGCTGCGAAGAACGCACCAACTGCAAGCGAGGCAAGTAGTCCGCCGGCACCAAGCGCAGACCAGCCTAAAACGCTTTGCATAAATAGCGGAAGGGAAAACAGAATTCCGAATTCACCAAGACTGACGATCAACCCAGCAAAGGAACCAAACCCAAAGGTTGGAATCA
Source organism: Actinomycetota bacterium (assembly GCA_947452765.1). Lineage (GTDB taxonomy): Bacteria > Actinomycetota > Actinomycetes > S36-B12 > UBA5976 > UBA5976. The sequence continues at coordinate 15,144 of CANGDR010000013.1, forward strand.
GGAAGAGTTTGAAATCAATTAGGGCAGACTTTCCAGCAGATGTGCGACGAGTTTCAAAAACATAAAGTCCGATTAAGGAAATCGCCGCAATTATGAATGAGTAGGCAACTGGGGAGAGACCACCAGCGGGCCATGGCCGGCCGAGGAAGCTAACGTCTTCAATCGCTTTCCACCAGCCGTAGTTGCGACCTTCGATAAGCGAAAAGATTAAGGTTGCAATTCCAAGGGTGCTAAGAACTGCACCGACAAAGTCTGGCTTACCAACGTCGCCCTCAGCTTTAGCTTCTGGAACAAATTTCCAAAGGCCAAAGAAAATGAAAAGTGCGATCGGCACATTAATCCAGAATGACCAATGCCAACTGAAAGTTTGAGTTAGCCAGCCACCAAGAAGTGGGCCGACTGCAGCCATACCTCCGATGGTTGCCCCGTAAAACGCGAATGCGATGCCACGCGACTTACCTTTATAAAGTGAGTTCACAATCGAAAGCGAAGTAGGCGACATCATCGCGCCACCCATACCTTGGATTGCACGCGCCGTAATCAAAACCGCAGCTGTCGTGGAAGTCGCGGCCATTATTGAAGAGCCCGCAAAAACAAGTGTGCCCAACATGAATATCAAGCGACGACCGTAACGATCACCAAGTCGACCCATGACAATAAGCAGCGCTGCAAAAGTTAGTGAATAAACCGCGTTAATCCATTCGGCATCAATAGAACTAATTCCTAGGTCACGAATGATGCTTGGCAGGATTACATTTACGATCGTTGCATCCATGATGATCAGGGCAACACCAAGGCTGATAAAGATCATTGGAGTCCAACCGTTGGCTGGTCGTTCGTCAATTACTGCTTGATTTTTGCTCATGGTTAATAGGCTAGCGAATTAGCAACACTTGCTGGGTGCTTAATCGGCCTTTGGATAAAGGGGTTTCTGGGCCCCTTTGGGTAGCGCCTCTAGGCGAGCCAAGGCCTCTAAGCGCTCGGCAGCGTGATCGACTATTGGTTCTGGGTACCCGTGATCGAGTCCACCCAGGACCTTCCACGGTTCGTGAATTGACCCATCAGGAATGTGCCGAAGCTCTGGAATGTACTTGCGAACATAATCGCCATTGGGGTCGAACCGGATGCCTTGGCCGATTGGATTGAATACTCGGTAATACGGCGATGCGTCAGTGCCGCAACCGGCAGTCCACTGCCAACCGTGACTATTACTTGCCAAGTCGCCATCGAGTAACCAGTCGAAGAAATAGTTCGCACCTCGCTGCCATTCAACATGTAAATCTTTTAGCAAGAACGAAGCGACCACCATACGCACTCGATTATGCATCCAACCCTCAGTTCGAAGTTGTCGCATTCCAGCATCCACAAATGGATATCCGGTTCGGCCTTCACACCATGCCGTAAATTTTTCATCTGCCTGCGTGCCAGTGTCGTATTTCATTTGTGAGTAGACCGGATTGAAATAATCTGTGATTGTGTCAGGACGCTGGAAGGCAATGTCCGCATAAAATTCCCGCCACGCAATTTCTTTTCTAAAAACTTCCTGCCCGTTGCTATCACCAAGTCGAGCCAGCAAAGTGCGTGGATGAATCTCGCCCCACTTCAGGGCAATGCTGAGTTTGGAAGTACCTGCAAGATCAGCGCGGTTTCGATCGTCTGCGTAATTTTCAATCGGACCTGCTAAGAATTTTTCAAAAAGTTCAAGCGCAGCGGCTTCCCCTGCAACTGGAACCACAACTGAACCGGTGTCCGGTCGATCTGGGTAGCCATCACAGTTTTCTGGTGCCGCCCAAGTCGGCCACTTTTCTGGGTCTGCTGCTGGCGCACGCCATCCGTGAACCAGCCAGCGCTTGTAGAACGGGGTGTAGACCTTATAAAAAGTTCCATCATCTTTAGTCACCCGACCAGGAGCAACTGCATAACCTGAACCAGTCTTAATAAATTCGACACCTTGGCTGGCAAGGGATTTGGCGATCTCATCATCGCGCTGGATTCCGTAACCTGAATAATCGGCGGCGCAATGAACTGCCTTCACGCCGAATTCTTTCGCTAGTGCCGGAATTACATCCTGAGCTTTGCCGTGTCTGATCAACAAGTTGTCACCGAGTGATGCATCCAAACTTCGAAGCGAATCAATTAAGTAAGCCTGCTTGGCAGTTCCCCAGGTAGGCCAGAGCGCAGGATCAATTAAGACGACTGGAGTAACACTTCCGTCGCCATCGTCGTATGCACCTTGGGTAGCTGCCACGAGTGCCGGGTTGTCATGAATGCGCAAATCCCGCCTAAACCAAAGCACACGTGTCATTAGGCAAAGTTATCTGTAACGCGTGAGCCATGCATAAGTACTTAAGTTACACAGGTGTAATTTAAGTTACTTTCTGAACCGACTTTCACTTAAGCCACATTCGCCACTAATGTGAGGATCTACGAACAAGTGTGAAGTTCAGCCCGGAGGGGAAGCCGGTGCTTAACCCACACAGAATGGTTGTGGTGACCTATGGGTGCATCTAACGAACGTCCGCTCGGAGAAGTCCGCTTCTTAACTGTCGCTGAAGTTGCTGCTGCAATGCGCGTTTCGAAAATGACTGTCTACCGGTTAGTCCATAACGGAGAACTTCCAGCAGTTCAGGTTGGTCGCTCATTCCGGATTCCAGAACAGGCAGTTCATACCTACCTCCAGGAATCATTCGTCGAAGCTGGTTAATTCCACCGTTAGGCGAGTAAGTCCGCGTATATCTAGTGCGCAAGCAAGACCAAGATTGTGACTGCGTAGACTCGCAAGTGCAACAACTACAGACGTAAAGGTGGTCCTTATGGGCTCGGTTATCAAGAAGCGCCGCAAGCGCATGGCTAAGAAGAAGCATCGCAAGATGCTTAAGAAGACGCGTTCACAGCGTCGCAATAAGGGTAAGTAAAACCTTTATAGCCTGATAACCAAATAAGAACTTTTAGGCGCGGGAGCGTCGGGTAGCAGCGATTGCTAATCCGGCACCCGCGCCTACTAATGCAATGGCAGTGGCTCCTGCCGGTAGGCCGTAGCGCTTAACCATATGTTGCCTACGGAAATCATGAATCGGCCATTTATTTAAACTCGCATGTTGACGAAGCGCCGAATCTGGATTCACAGCAGTTGGATTTCCAACTGTGCTCAAAAGTGGAATGTCATTACTGGAATCCGAGTAAGCAAAACTATGTTTCAAGTCGATGTTATTTTGTTGCGCTAAATCCAAAACGGCTTGGGCTTTTTGTGGTCCGTGCATCGGAGCACTCTTTAGTTTTCCGGTGTACTTGCCGTGCACAATTTCACTGACGGTCGCAACTGCGCCTGTTAATCCAAGTTTCTCGGCTATGACGTTTGCAAGTTCGATTGGTGCTGCAGAGACTAACCAGACTTGGTGTCCCGCTGCACGATGTGTGTGTGCAAGCTGGACCGTGCCAGGCCAGACCTTGTCGGCCATGATCTCGTCGTAGATCTCTTCGCTCAGGGCCTTCACTTGCTCCTCAGTGCGACCCTTAACGAATGCCAAAGCACTCTCGGTGACTTTGGCCATGTCGTTTAAATTCTCGGAACCTGAGGCGAGAAACTTACCTTGCGTAATCGCAAAGTTTGCCAGATCAGAAGCACTCAAAATCTTTCGTGCGAATAAGCCGCGAGCCAAATGGTAGATGCTGGCACCGCGCATGATTGTGTTATCGATATCGAAGAAGGCAGCAATATTTTGTGAGTTAGTTGCAGTTTCACCGAAACCAGAATTCGCAACATCGTTCATAGTTCTAGGGTATCCAGAATGCTCAGCGACACCTTTGCGTTGCCCCAAATGGAATGTGCCACACTGTCTACAAAGGGTTGGTAACAGTGGAGTTGGTGAATAAATCGTGGCACCGCGTGTAGTACTCATCGGAAAACCAGACTGCCATTTGTGTGAAAACGCTCGGTTAACGATCGCTAAAGTGTGCGATGACCTTGGTATAACTTGGGGTGAACTCTCGATCCTGGATGATGCGCAGTTGGCTGATCAATATTTTGAATCGATCCCTGTCACATTGATCGATGGCAAGGTGCACGATAAGTGGCGCGTTGATGAGAACCGATTGCGCGCTGCACTTAGCTAAATCGCAGAAATTTTTGGCAAAATTGGCCAGTCACACGAGTCACATCCATAACATCGAATTTTCCAGATTCTTATAGCACTAAGTATCTCGCAATGCGAATTTTGACAGTTGTCAGAAAGCGCATAATCTGATCGCCATACGGACCAAAGAGGGATGGTTTTGATGTCGGTATCTCCAGCACCAAAGTCTCGCGTTAATGCGCGCGGTGCTATCCCTGACGCCACTGTCGGTCGTCTCCCGATGTATCACCGTTGCTTAGTCACAATGTCGGCTCGCGGCGTGCTCCTGGTTTCATCCGAAGAGTTAGCCGAAGCAAGCGGTGTCTCTAGCGCAAAACTTCGCAAGGACCTTTCCTTCCTCGGTTCCTACGGAACTAGAGGCGTTGGATACGAAGTTGAATTCCTGCTCTACCAAATTGCACGAGCGCTGGGACTCACTCAAGAATGGCCAGTAGTGATCGTCGGCATTGGAAACCTGGGACATGCCCTTGCTGGCTACCCAGGTTTTGCTTCGCGCGGATTTTCTGTTGTTGGTCTATTTGATACTGACGTTAATCGAGTCGGAGAGACAGTCGTCGTGGCTGGGAAATCAATCGTGGTTCAGGACCTAACAAAACTGCCGCAAGTTGTCATGAGTACCGGAGCATCAATTGGGGTTATCGCAACTCCAGAAAATGCTGCCCAAGATGTTTGTGACTTGATGGTGCGTAATGGCATCTCAAGTATTTTGAACTTTGCACCGACCCTGCTTGAAGTTCCCCACGGTGTTGACATGCGTCGCGTAGACCTAGCGACCGAATTACAGATTCTTGCATTCCACGAACAACGCAAATCACAAATTGCGATGACTGAAGCGAATGCAGGATAAATGACTTCCCTTAGCTGCAAGTACACAAACAAGGTAGGTGTATAAATGGCAAGCTCGCAGTTCACTGCTGCTGTCGGGGTATCTTTTGTGATTGCCGGTCCAGGTGATCCTGATCTACTAACAGTTCGCGCGCATCGGTTGTTATCAGCCGCTGACGTTGTCCTAGTTGACGAAGAAGTAACGCGCTTAGCTGAGATCGTTTCAGCCGGCCAGGTACTTGTCGCCAACGACAACCAAGGCGCTCCACTTTCGCTAGCTGCTAGAACCAAAGTTTTGGTTGATGCGCTAAAAGCTGGCAAGCAAATAGTTCGCTTGCTTTCCGGCGACCCAGTTCTAGATGGTCGTTTGGCCATGGAAACCGAATCAGTTGCCAAGGCTGGTCATCCATTTGAGGTCGCTGCGGGCGTTTCAACTCTTACGGCTGTCGCAGCCCACGTCGGCTTGCCCCTAACCGGTGGCCGAACTCGTGAAGTTCGCATCGTTGATGCTGACGCACCGGCAATTGATTGGGCAACTCACGCTGACCCGCTGGTAACCCTGGTTGTTCATAACGCGGCAGATCGTGCTACTGAAGTTTCCAAAGCACTCATCAAGGCAGGTCGCGATGGTGCAACCCCGATCGCAATCGTGCGCGACGGGGCGACAGTCGAACAACGTTCGTTACATTCAACCCTCGAAGAACTTCCAAGTGCAGTAAAACTTGCAAAACAGTCCGGCGTCGGAATCGTGATCATTGGCGAAACTGCTGGAGATCGCACCCCGTGGTATGAAAACCGCCCGTTGCACGGCTGGCGAATCTTGGTTCCAAAGACTAAGGACTCAACCGAAGATTTGCGCGAACGTTTGATTTCATTCGGTGGCGTGCCATTTGAAGTTCCAACGATGTCGGTGGAGCCACCGCGCACACCACAACAGATGGAACGCGCAATTCATGGACTAGTTTCCGGTCGATACGAATGGGTAATTTTCACCAGCCTGAATGCAGTGCGCGCAATCCGCGAGCGCTTCCAAGAATATGGTTTGGATGCACGTTCCCTATCTGGCATTCGAATTGCCGCTATTGGCGAAGACGCGGTTGACGCACTTATCGCCATGGGAGTTCGGCCAGATTTAATTCCAGAAGAAGAGCAGACAACTACCAGCCTGCTTGAAGAATGGCCAGAGTTTGATTCGATAAACGATCCAATTAATCGGATCTTCTTACCGCGCGCAGACATTGCTACTGACACTTTGGTGGCGGGACTGACTGCACTTGGTTGGGAAGTTGAAGATGTAACTGCATTCCGCACGGTACGAGCCTCACCGCCACCTGTTGAAACTCGCGAAGCGATCAAGAGTGGCGGCTTTGACGCAGTGGTGTTTACTTCGAGCAGCACAGTTCGCAACTTGGTAGGTATTGCCGGCAAGCCACACCCAACCACGATCATCGCCTGCATCGGTCCGGCAACTGCCAAGACTGCTCAGGAACATGGTTTGCGGGTGGATGTATTGCCAGAGGATGCCAGCATTGCGGCCCTTTCACATGCACTTGCGTTACACGGTGGCTCACTACGCGATGAAGCAGCCCAATCTGGTTCGGTTGGTTGGCGGCCATCACGCAAGCGTTCCGCTGCACGTCGTCGCGCAACCTGATCTGATTGAGTCATGAGCACTCCACGCACCACGGTTCATTTACTTCGTCATGGCGAAGTTCATAACCCTGACAAAGTGCTCTATGGCCGACTGCCGGGATATCGACTTTCTGAGCTAGGTCACGAAATGGCGCAGCGAGCTGCCGAGGCTCTCGCACATCGGGATATCACAGTTGTTACCGCTTCGCCATTAGAGCGGGCGCAGCAAACTGCAGCTCCGATTGCTGGCGTACATGGCTTAACGATTGGAACCGACGACGATCTAATCGAAGCGGACAACGTATTCGAAGGGGAGCGAGTCTCGGTTGGAGATGGAGTTCTTCGCCAGCCACGCGCTTGGAAACATCTCTACAATCCAATTCGGCCATCCTGGGGCGAGCCGTACGTAGTAGTCGCTGATCGCATGCGTTCTGCCGTTGCTCGAGCTCGTGATGCAGCACTTGGCCATGAAGCAGTGCTGGTGAGCCACCAACTTCCAATTTGGATTAGCCGACTTGACTTCGAAGATCGCCGCTTCCCACACGATCCACGGCGCAGACAATGCACCCTGGCATCGCTAACTTCGTTAACTTTTGATGGCGATCAGTTGACAGCGGTTGTCTATACCGAACCATCGGCAGATCTCTTAGCGAAAGCGAGCAAAGTTTCCGGTGCGTAAACGTCTGGGATTAGCACTGGTGCTTTGTGCGGTTGTGTCAGTAGCCGGTTGTAGTTCTAAGTCGACTAGTTCTACTGGAGCAGACACTGGATACGTTTCTGGAAATGGTCAGACCGTATTAATCGCAAGTGGCGATCGCAAGACTGCAGTTAAGCTCTCGGGCACCGCACTTGACGGCACGCAATTAGATATTTCCAAATGGCGCGGATCCACGATTGTCGTAAATTTCTGGGCATCTTGGTGTGGGCCATGCCGCTCGGAGGCACGGGCCCTCGAAGCTGTGAATAAAGAATTCGCAAATCAAAATGTGAAGTTTCTCGGGTTAAATACCCGTGATGGCTTAGAAGCCGCCAAAGCGTTTGCAAAGAGATTCGACACCGGATACCCATCAATCCAAGATCAAGACGGCCAGCTAACTTTGGCATTTGGGAACTTAGGTCCAGCAGCGACTCCGTCAACAATAATTCTCGATAGCCAGGGTCGAGTAGCAGCGCGAATCCTCGGACCAGTAACTGAATCCGAACTTCGTTCAGTGCTCACTGCAGTCATTGAAAGTAACAAGTAATGTTCGCAACTGATGTGGTTCAAACAGTTACTTCAGGATCACTAGTACTTGCTATCCCACTTGCCTTCGCCGCAGGCCTGCTTTCATTTCTTTCTCCCTGTGTCCTTCCATTAGTACCCGGATATATCTCTTACATAACTGGAGTAGCAGGAGCACGCGCAACCGCCAAGAAGACCACAGTTTCGCGCAGCAGAGCTGTTTGGGGAACTTTAATTTTCGTGGCTGGCTTCTCGGTTGTATTCGTTTCGTATGGCGCATTGTTTGGTGGCATCGGGCAGGTGCTGCTGGAACACCAACGCATGATTCAAATGATTATGGGCGTTGTCGTAGTAATCATGGGACTTGGGTTCTTAGGAGTTATCCCAGCGTTGCAACGCGAAGTACGCATGCATCGAATTCCGTCCGGGACACTCTTTGGGGCATTTCTACTCGGTGCTATTTTTGCGATTGGTTGGTCACCATGTATTGGCCCAACTTTGGCTGCAGTGCAAGGTATGGCACTATCTGAAGCCAGCGCAACCCGTGGCGCAATCCTTAGCGGCGCTTACTGCCTTGGCTTGGGATTGCCGTTCGTGGTCCTGGCGCTGCTACTGGAACGTGGCGTTCGCACCATCGGATTCCTGCGCAGACACTCGCGCTGGATTATGCATTTCGGGGGAGTCATGCTTATCGTGATTGGGTTACTCCTTGTCACTGGATATTGGAATGACCTGACAATCACACTGCGAGTTTGGGCAGCACAATGGGGAGTTCCGTTCTAGTGCTTAATCGAGGGAGTTGCTGATGGCATGGCTACGTTGGCTATGGCGCCAGCTCACCAGCATGCGCACGGCCCTGATTCTCTTGTTTCTGCTTGCACTGGCAAGTATTCCTGGCTCACTATTTCCACAACGAGGAACTTCGCCATTAAAGGTAAGTCAATACCTACGAGACCATCCAACTAGCGGACCGATCCTAGATCGAATCCATTTGTTCGATGTGTTTGCTTCGCCATGGTTTGCTGCCATTTATTTATTGCTTTTTATTTCGCTAACAGGTTGCGTACTACCTCGCGCATTTGTGCACCTTAAAGAACTTCGCGGTTTGCCTCCTGAAGCACCTCGTAACTTGAGCCGACTACCTGTGCATGTGCAATGGGAAACGGCTACCGATGTATCGCAAACGATTTCCTCCACACAGACCCAATGGAAATCCAAAGGCTGGCGAGTGCGAGTTGGCGAAGATTGGGTTTCTGCTGAAAAGGGTTATTCGCGCGAATCAGGAAATCTACTTTTCCACTTAGCGCTACTTGTGTTATTGCTTGCAGTTGGCTTAGGCAGTGGACTTGGCTTTCGTGGCACGGTGATCGTGCGCGAAGGTTCTGGATTTGCTAACAACGTTACGCAGTACGACACATTTACCGCTGGCCGCCTCTACAGCGAAGCCAAGATGCCGCCATTTTCATTTGCCCTAAAAGATTTCAGGGCTACTTATCAGCGCGGTGGGCAACAAAATGGTGCTGCCAGGTCGTTCACTGCTGATGTTGATTTGAAAGCAACACCGGACTCCAGTCCGCAAGCTCGAAGAGTCCAAGTAAATGAACCACTTCGCACTCAAGGTGTAACTGTTTATTTAGTTGGCCATGGCTATTCACCTGAATTCACGATCAAGGATGCAAAGGGAAATATTGTTTGGCAGGATGCGGCAGTGTTCTTGCCGCAGGATGGTAATTTCACCTCAATCGGAGTAGTTAAAGTTCCCGACACTGTTCCTCAGTTAGGCATTCAGGGTTTCTTTTTGCCGACTGTCACAACTGACTTTAGCCGTGGTCCAAAATCAACTTTCCCAGCAGCCGAAGATCCCGCGGTTTATTTGAGTGCTTGGTCAGGTGACTTAGGACTCGACTCCGGTTTGCCACAAAGCGTATATCGCCTTGATACAACAAAAATGAAACGAATTGGTATCGAGGAACTTAAGCCCGGCAAATCTTGGACCCTTCCGCAAGGCGCTGGAACTCTTGAGTTCACCGGCTACAAAGAATGGGCATCATTTTCAATTACTAAGGATCCGGGTAAAGGCTGGGCTCTAGGCTCAGCCATCTCCGCAATTGTCGGTTTGTCGCTTTCACTGCTAATTCCGCGTCGCCGAGTTTGGCTGCGGATGTCAGCATTGTCAGGTGGCGGTAGCCTTTGTGAAGTGGCAGGTTTGTCCAAAACCGAAGCACCAGGACTACCTGCAGAAATAGCCAAGCTCGCACTACTAGTTAAGAATCACGCACCGGAGGTATCGCATGTCGATTAATGAAACGCTTGCCCAGGGAAGTAATTTCATGGTCTATGGCTCAATCACCGCCTTCACTGGTGCAATGGCCGCCTTCAGTATTTCGCTAGCAAAAGGGCGACGCCTGGAATCTTTAGAAGCTTCGGCATCTCGCAATACCGCCGCATCCCATCAATTGCGAATGGGTTCCACCGTGACACTTGATAAGCCAGCTGTTTCAACTTCGCTAAGTGATGAGGGTGATCGAGGCGAAGGTCGCCGCGCTGGCAACATCGGTATGTCACTGACTTGGCTCGGCATGATTTTACTTGGGGCAGGTATGGTGCTTCGAGGTTTGTCCGCGCATCGGTTGCCATGGGGCAACATGTATGAATTTTCGCTAGCCGCTGGCTTTGCAGTCTCTCTTGCGTATTGCTTCCTCTCATTAACTCGTGACCTACGTTGGCTAGGACTTTTCATTACGATTCCAGTCCTGTTGGATTTGGGTCTTGCAATTACGGTGCTTTATACCGAAAGCGCACCATTGGTTCCAGCACTTAATTCGTATTGGCTAGCAATCCACGTAACCGCTGCGATTGTTTGCATGGGTGCATTCACAGTTGGTGCTGCGATGTCCGCCCTGTATCTCGTTGCGCAACATGTTGAGGATCGCGTCGCAGCAGGCCTTGAACCTGGGAAACTTGGTGGCTTAGCAAGTCGCGTACCATCTGCTGATCGCCTAGATCTAATGGCGTATCGAATTCATGCTTTTATGTTTCCGATTTGGACCTTTGCCGTAATCGCTGGAGCCATCTGGGCGGAAGCTGCTTGGGGTCGTTACTGGGGTTGGGATCCAAAAGAAACTTGGGCATTTATTACTTGGGTAATTTATGCGGCCTACCTGCACGCCCGAGCAACTGTTGGTTGGCGTGGCCGCAAAGCAGCCTTCGTTGCGCTTGCTGGCTACGGCGCCATTATGTTTAATTACTTCATCGTAAACATGTATGTAAACGGATTACATTCATACTCTGGCTTAAATTAGCGGGACCTGTCTAAATCGCGCATAAAACTTGGATCATCATCAGGGCCAAGAACTGCATCATCGTCACGGCCCCAGCCACGTCCATTAGTTCGGCCAAAAAGTAGCCATAAAATCGGACCGATTACTGGACAAAGAATTATTATCGCCAGCCAAATCGCTTTGGGAAGCGCCTTTGGATTTAGCGTCTGCACGCAATCGATAACTGCGTAGACCGATAGCCCGATCGAAATAACAACTGATAAAAAACGAGGCATAGCTCAAGAGTAAGTCAGGTTTAGCTTTTTCGGTAACCTGCCTAAACTTAGAAGCGTGAAACATTTCCTAACTTACACATTTGCCCGTTTCGGCCTTTTGGCTCTTACCTTTGGTATTGGTTACTTGGCAGGTTTACGCGGCATGTGGCTGTACATCCTGGCATTTCTGGGTTCGGGCATAATCTCACTTGTTGTTTTAGATAACCAACGCACGCTAATGGGCGGAGCACTGGGAAAGTACTTCTCAGGCATCAATGCCAAAATTGACGCCAATACTCGCAAAGAAGATATTGACTAAATATTAATTGTGCGGTGAAAGAGCAATCGATACGGAAAGCAAGCCTGCGAACAAGAGCAGTAGTCGTGCAGTGTCTTGCAGCACTGGAATTAAATCTGGTCCAACAGCACCGGCTCGAACTATTCGCAATGGGCGTCGTGCAGTCAAAATTGCGAAAAGTCCAATGTACGCGCTCTTAGGTCCATCACCAGGAAAGCTCATGATGACTGGAGTTATAAAACCCAAGACGATAAATGCTCGGTAAAGTTCGCGCGTCCTGGCATCACCCAGACGGACTGCAAGAGTTTTCTTTCCAGAAATTTTGTCTCCTGGAATATCACGTAAATTATTTGCAACCAAAATTGCGCTTGATAAGGCTCCGCATCCAATTCCACCGAGTAATGACAAGGTGGTAATTGCGCCAGTTTGGCTGGCACTGGTTCCAGAAACTGCCACTAATCCGAAAAAGACAAAAACAAAAAGCTCCCCGAAACCGGAATAGCCATATGGTTTTGATCCACCGGTATAGAACCAAGCTGCAGCTATCGCCGCAATTCCAACTGGAATAAGAATCCAGACGAGACTAATTAAGACCATCAGAAGACCGGCTAGGGCACTCACACCAAAGCTAAGGAATGCTGCCCTTCTGACCTGGGCTGGTGTGGCTAACTTTTGGCCCACTAGTCGGATTGGTCCAACTCGGTTTTCATCAGTTCCGCGGATGCCATCGCTGTAGTCATTTGCGTAGTTCACGCCGACTTGCAATGAGACCGAAACGATAAGGGCTAAAAGAGCCAAGACTGGCTTGAATGATTGTTCGTAAATCGCAATCGAGGTTCCCACGGCAACCGGCGCGATTGCGGCAGGGAGGGTATGTGGGCGAGCTCCGTCAATCCATTGTTGCCTAGTTGCCATGATGTCCTTTAGTTAACAGAGCCGGGGTGAGTCATTCGGCCTTCGGTAATGTCAGTTGCAGCTTGCAACCGCAAACTTATCCGATCTATCTTCCCAGAGTCGAGCATGGGTAGTTGATTTACAAACCTGATTCGGCGAGGTGTTGCCGCTCGTCCAATTTGATTGCTAACAACTTGTCTGATCTCCTGCTCTAGCTCGTCGGTGTTCTGATCATGTGATCTTGTGACTACATAAGCAACTGGAAGTGAACCCCAAAGTTCATCAGCAATGTCAATGATCGCTACGTCGGAAATCATCGGATGATGTCTAATAATTGATTCGATCGCCGAAAGTGCCACGTTAACGCCGCCAACAATAACCACGTCATCGAGTCTTCCCAAAACATGAAGCAGGCCGTGACTGTCCAACTTGCCAACATCTTGGGTAACAAGTCGTTGATCAATGAAACTCAGCGAATCTAAATCAGGACGTAGGCGGTATCCACTGGCGATTACGGGACCAGAGATTGAGATACGGCCTGGCTCAACATCGTCTTGCGTACCAATTGAAATTGAAACTCCATCAATCGGCTGTCCGTCAAATACACAACCACCACAGGTTTCACTCATGCCATATGAGACGGCAACATTAACGCCTTCGTCGCGCAGTCGTTTCAGCAGTGGCTGTGGCGTTGCTGCCGCACCGCTGAGAATCAAGTCATAGGTTTGTAATGTTTCTAGTCCAACTTTTCCAGCATCAAGCAGGCGAGCTATTTGCGTTGGCACGAGTGAAACCATTAAGGCTCGCCCATCGGCATTTGATAATCGCTTAGCGCGCATTGTTGTGGCCGCAAATGCAGCAGCTTCGAATGGTCGGGCTCCACCGACCGAAGGATCAATTTCAAATGGGCTGCCGTTTAGCCAAGAGCGAACTAACACCATAATTCCAGCAATGCGATGGGCTGGCATGGAAATAACCCAACGATTATCAGTTCCAAACCGATTGCCAAAGGCTGCAGCTGATTTAATTAGGGCATCTTGTGTCAGCAGGACACCACGTGGCGCTCCGGTTGATCCGGATGTGGCGCAGACAATTGCGATTTCGTTGCTTTCGATTGGGAATTCGGGCTGATCCGGTTTCAGGGCCGCCAAGATCTGATCCACCACAGCAGGCGGACCTGTTGGGATGGGAACTATGGCTGGGCCGGATCCATCCAGGGCTGGACCGATGGCTGCGGCGAGGTTTAGGACTCCGCCCATACCTGGGGGAACCGTTACCGCCTTTAGTTTTCGCGGTTTCGGCAAATCACTGAATGTGTCAGATTGCGTCATCGAGACTAGCCTAGAGCGAAGTACTGTTCCGCAAGATTTTTCCTAAGGTTTGCTATGGATACCCGCACAAAGTATGTTCTTCCGCCAGTCGTGGCCGACGACAGCCCGGCTAAGGATGACCCAAGTTTCTCTTCAATAGAGCCTGCCTGCGATTGGGTTCGGCATGGTGACTACACCGACATAATTTTTGAAACCTCAACCGGCGAATCAGCAGGAATCGCAAAGATCACAATTAACCGTCCCGAAAAGCGAAATGCGTTTCGACCACAGACTGTGCAAGAAATGATTCATGCCCTTGATATCGCACGCGATGATCAAACGATTGGCGTAGTAATTCTGACGGGTCAGGGTGACTGGGCATTCTGCAGTGGCGGCGATCAAATGATTCGTGGCGATGATGGTTACATCGGAAGTGATGCCGTAGCACAAGCTGGCATCGGACGGTTGAACGTTCTTGATTTGCAGATTGCAATTCGCCGAATTCCAAAACCAGTAGTTGCGATGGTTGCGGGCTACTCAATAGGTGGTGGACATGTACTTCATGTTGTCTGCGATTTAACTATTGCTGCTGATAATGCTCGCTTCGGACAAACTGGGCCAATCGTAGGTTCCTTCGATGGCGGTTACGGTTCAGGCTTGTTAGCAAGACACATTGGACAGAAACGCGCTCGCGAAATTTGGTTCACGTGTCGCCAGTATGGTGCCGAGCAAGCGTATGACTGGGGTTTGGTTAATTCAGTTGTGCCACTTGTTGATTTAGAAAAAGAGACGGTTACTTGGTGTGATGAAATGCTTGCGCTTTCACCACTTGCACTTCGCATGCTTAAAGCAAGTCACAATGCAGCTGACGATGGCTTGGCTGGAATTCAACAACTGGCTGGAGACGCAACCCTTTTGTTCTACATGAGCGAAGAGGGTCAAGAAGGACGCAACGCTTACAAGGAAAAGCGTCGTCCTGATTTCAGCAAGTTCCCAAAGCGCCCATAGAGCTAGTTGCTTAACTAAATGTCGATCGTCGAAATTGCGCAGTCAGCTTCGCCGTTCGCTTTGCCGCTCACTAGTCAATTTCGTCAAACGACCATGCGCACTGGTGTTGTGATTGCAGGTTCATCAGGTTGGGGCGAGTTTGCGCCGTTCCCGGAATACGATGCAGAAGTTTCTGGAAAGTGGTTAGCGGGCGCCTTAGAAGCAGCCTTTGGAAATTTTCCAACAAAACTTCGCACTGAAATTCCAGTCAACGCAATAATTCCCATTCTTGACTTAGCAGGGACTCGAGCTGCCGTAACTAACGCAGTAGCAAACTATGGCATGTCGACGATCAAGGTGAAAGTTAACGATGGCACAGCAGCATCACTTGGCAACGACATTGACCGAATTAAGGCAGTGCGAGAAACCCTCGATGCAATGGGCGTTGAAGGAAAAATTCGAATAGATGTAAATGGCACTTGGCGTCCGGCCGAAGCCAGTGAAAGCCTTTCTTCCCTTAATGAGGCTGCCGGAGGTTTGGACTTTGTGGAACAACCTTGTGCGACGATCGCTGAATTGCTCGAACTAAAAAAGCTAATGAACGCGTGGTCCGCGCCGATAAAAATCGCGGTCGACGAATCTATTCGCCTAAATCAATCTCTGGATATTTCAGCAATTCGAGAAGTAGCAGATGTAGTAATTCTTAAAGCAATTCCACTCGGTGGAGTTGCAAAAGCGTTAGAACTTGCATTGGCAATTGACTTACCCGTAGTAGTTAGTGGCTCCCTTGATAGTTCAGTTGGCTTATCTAGTGGAATTTCCTTGGCAGCCAGCGTTCCCAATTTGTATGGAGCCTGCGGACTCGGCACCGGATTATTGTTCGCTCGAGACCTAGTTACTGAAACCACAACACCGGTCGCCGGGTTGATCCCGGTCCGTCGAAGTTCTCCGGATGCAACGCTACTTTCGCAAGCAGGTGCGGGGGTAACCGAGACCGAGAGAGAATGGTGGCGCACCAGAATTATCGAGGCTTGGCATGCCAGTGCGTGTGATTTAGTTAGCCCTGAAATCCGAGAGGCAGTTGAAATCTGATGAATGCTTCAACCCAAGCTGCCCGACTCGTGGTTGAGCGCTGCTTGGCTTACGGCGCTAAACATGTGGTGATTGCGCCGGGTTCGAGATCAGCGCCACTTTCGTGGGCTTTCGCGCAGGCTGAAAAGGCTGGGGCGATAAAAATTCATGTCCGGATAGATGAACGAGATGCTGGATTTTTAGCTCTCGGTTTGGCAAAAGCCTCACGTACTCCAGTCCCAGTTGTTGTGACATCTGGTTCAGCAGTCGCAAATTTATTTCCGGCGATGGTTGAGGCTTATGAAAGTGCAATTCCGGTAGTTGTCCTAAGTGCCGATCGCCCGTCGACTGCCCGCGGAACTCGGTCACCACAAACTATTAATCAGGCGGGTCTTTTCGGAACCTTTGCGATTGCCAATCTAGATATTGAAATCGGTAAAGCCAACGCACCTGAATTAGATCAGGCGCTAGAAGTTGCAACTGCTACGCGGCAAGGGCCGATTCAAATTAATGTGCAATTTGATTTACCACTTATGCCCGATGTAACAGATTTAACCTGGGTACCGAACGTTACTCAAACTGTGCGACCGGAGTTAAGTGCGACTCGTGCGGAAATTGTCCTACCTACAACCGGCGTAGTCATTGTTGGTGATACTTGTGATTCAACGGCAATCGCGCAAGTTGATGAATTGTCTCGAAACTTGGGTTGGCCGATTATTTGGGAGCCGACTGGAAATGCCCACTCACTACCTAATGCACTTTCGCATGGTGTTTTAGTTATTCAGTCCAAGCAACTTCCAGTTCCCGAAGCCGTAATTACTGTTGGCGCGGTCGGTCTATCCCGAGCTGTTTTGAACTTGCTGAAACAAACTCCACTGCACATCGCAATTCAAACTTTGTCAGACGGTCCCGAGCCTCCTAATCCTGTTAGATCTGCAGCCCAAGTTTTGAATTACGTACCAACCTCGCAAGTTAAGCCAAACGCTGATTGGTATACGCTTTGGCAAAATGCAGATGAGGTCGCTCAAGAAATTGTTGAAAGAGAACTTTCGCCGCAAACACTTTCGGGGTTAAGCGCTGCAGTAGAGGTTTGGCGCCATGCAGCCGAGGACGAGAACTTGTTCGTGGCTGCTTCCTGGGCAGTTCGACATCTCGAGGCTTATGCGGGTAACCGGGCGGGACTTCAGGTGTTTGGTAACCGCGGTGCAAATGGAATCGATGGCCTAATTTCGACTGCATATGGAATCGCAAGTGTGGAATCGAAGCGCACATATCTACTAATTGGTGACATCGCTTTCTTGCATGATATCGGTGGCCTAAATATTCCTGAGGCAGAGACCCAACCGCCATTAACGATTGTTGTTTTAGATAACGATGGCAGCGGGATATTTAGTCAACTAGAGCAAGGTGCGACCGAATACCAAGAACATTACGAAAAAGTATTCGGAACCCCACACGGCAAAGACTTGTGGGTAATTGCCGAAGCCCTGGGTATTCCAGCCAAGCGGGTAACAACTAAAACTGAATTAGCATTTGCGTTAAAGAATTCTGCAAATTTCCCAGGATTAAATGTAATTGTCTGCACTACTGGATCTCGTAATGTTGAATTTGAACTAATTAAATCGATTGCAACCAAGGTTGGAGAATCATTATGAGAGCTCGCGATTTAGGAATTCCATTCGACGGCACCACCGGTCGGCTAAATGCGATTACCGATGTACCTGGCTTAGCAGTCGGAATGGTTACCTTGAATTCTGGTGAAGGAGAATTAGTAACTGATCAAGGTCCAATTCGCACTGGAGTAACAGCGATCCTCCCAGTCGGTTCAACTCGTGCCTACGAAGCAATTCCAGCTGCTATCTATTCGCTTAACGGCAATGGCGAAATGACTGGCTCGCACTGGATTAAGGAAACTGGTGGACTGTCTGGCCCAGTCATGATTACAAATACGCATGCCGTCGGAACCATACATCGCGGCGTAATTGAATGGACCAAAAAATACCATCCAGCAGCAGCAAATGAGTGGCTACTTCCAGTCGTTGCCGAAACTTGGGATGGATATTTAAACGACATAAATGGTCCTCATGTGAAAACTGAGCATGCAGTTGCCGCAATTGAAGCAGCTGCTAGTGGAGAAGTATCCGAGGGTTCCTACGGTGGCGGCACTGGGATGAATTGTTATGGATTTAAAGGTGGCAATGGCACTGCATCCCGGATAGTTCCATTTGGTGGCACCGATTACATAGTTGGAGTTTTCCTGCAAGCAAACTTCGGAGATCGCAAAGAACTTCGCATCGCAGGTGTACCAATGGGTGATTTAGATGTACCAAATCCAATGGATGACGACACCTGGGTTGATCGCGATCGTAAGCGAGCTGTACCAGGTGGCGCCGGCTCGGTAATAGCCGTGGTGGCAACTAACGCACCGTTACTACCTGCACAATGCGAAGCGCTAGCGCGTCGAGTGCCACTAGGGCTAGCGCGAACTGGCACTGCTGGTGGACACTTCAGCGGTGACATTTTCTTAGCTTTTTCTACCGCGCAGCCAGGTCCGCTATCTAGTGGGTTCCCAATTGAATCTCGCAACGTTGCGAAATTGCGAAGTTTGGAATTTATTCCCTGGAACTATATGGACGCGTTTTATACCGCGGTTGTGCAAGCCGTAGAAGAGGCAGTACTTAACGCCCTGGTAAATAACGAAACTATGGTTGGGCGAGATGGGAACATTTCTTATGCGTTGCCACATGAGCAAGTCATGGCCCGCATTAATCGCTGAAATCCTGCATTTGTCACACCTTGGAAGTACGGTGTAACTATATCAAAAGGGGAAGTCAGTGGCCGAAAAGCAGTTACGGGTTGAAGTAGAACAACCAGCAAAACCAGCCTTACCTAAGCGCGTTTCCTATTCCCAAATGTCGCTATATCAACAATGTGGCTTGAAGTATTTCTTTTCTTATATTGATAGTTGGCGAGAACCACCTACTTCGGCACTTGCCGGAGGTTCCATAACTCATGAAGTAGTTGAATACCTTTACCGCTTAGAGCCAGCCGAGCGCACCGTAGAAAATGCTCTTGCATTGCTGCGTGAACACGGCCCCCGAATGTTAAAGCAAACCGAATATCTTCCCTTCGTAGACGACATCAAAATGAAGCACTCGGTTCGCGAAGCAGTTGAAAATTTATTTAAGGTAGAAAATCCACCAGAAGTTGTAGTGCAACCTGAGCATCTTGAAATGGAACTAAATGTTGTCATAAATGGTGTGAATTTTTTCGGTAAAGTCGATCGCTTCACCGTGGATGGCGTTAATCGAGTTACAGACTATAAAACTGGAAAAAGTCCAGGCAGATTCATCGACGACAAGCTAGCGCAACCGTATCTATATGCCTTGGGGTTCAAAACACAGTATGACATTGATGTTGATGAAGTCGAACTGATTTTCTTAAATGCCCAAGAAGTTGTTAGGCGTCCAGCTGATATTGGGTTGGTAACAAGTATGGGAGAACAGCTTGCAACTATGCGTGCGAATTCTGAGCGTGATGTTGCGGAATCTGCGTGGGACGCTCGAGTGAGTCGACTTTGCGATTACTGTGCCTTTCAAAAAGTCTGCCCAGCGCGCAATCCTGATGCACCGCAACCAGGTTCAACGCTCTGCGACACCCAATTATCAGAGGCTGGACTACTTCACAAATAGACCATCAGCTACAACGGTTAAGAACAAATCAACATCTGCATCGTTAATAACCATTGGTGGCTTGATCTTTAATACGTTGTTGGCCGGCCCATCCGATGAAAGAAAGACTCCGCGGTTTTTAGCGAATTCAATTAACTGACTGGTTACCTCAGTAGCTGGTCGCTGGGAGTCCTTGTTAAGGACAAGCTCTACTCCGATGAATAATCCACTGCCTCTTACGTCACCAATAAATTCACTCTTATGACTGAGGTCGCGGAAGCCTTCCATAATTCGGTTACCCATTCGAATCGCGTTCGCTTGTAAATCTTGATCAGCAATTACATCAAGAACCGCTTGACCAATCGCTGCTGAAACTGGATTTCCACCAAATGTATTGAAGTACTCCATGCCCGTCATAAATGAATGGGCAATATCTGGTGTGGTTACTACGGCAGCTAATGGATGGCCATTTCCAATTGGCTTACCGATAGTCACGATATCTGGAACAACTCCATGCAATTCAAATCCCCAGAAACCTTCGCCAACTCGGCCCATCCCGATCTGGACTTCATCTGCAATACACACTCCGCCAGCGGCCCTAGTTAGTTCATAAGCGCTCTTTAAAAACCCATCGGCCAGTGTCACTTGTCCAGCCGTACTAACTATGGACTCACTAATAAATGCACAAAGGTCAAGTGGCAAGTCAGAAAGCTGAGATGCAAATTCAGCTGCGTACTTTTCACCCGCACCAGAACCTCGATGAATTCCTTTATAGCTATCAGGAAGCGGAACTACGCGAACATGGTCCGGGCGACCACGGCCACCCTTGCCCGCAAATTTATAGGGACTGATATCAATAATGCTCGATATGTGTCCGTGGTAAGCGTGCTCAAGCGTAAGGATTCCTCGATTACCTGTGTGTGCTTGTGCTAATCGAAGTGCAAGGTCATTTGCTTCACTACCACTATTTACAAAAAACACCACGCTAAGTGGATCTGGAAAAGTAGCAGCTAACGCGCGCGCATATTCAATTGCATTTTGATTTACGTAACGAGTGTTGGTATTTAGGCGAGCCATCTGAGCTGCACCTGCTGCTACTACGCGAGGATGACCATGACCAACATGTGCCACATTGTTTACCAGGTCAAGGTATGGCTTGCCATCACGATCAAACAGGTAGGCGCCTTGACCGCGGACGATTTCGATCGGCTGGTCAAAGTTGAGGCTGAGTGCACGAGACATTACAACCTGACGCTCATCTAACAGATTTTTAGTTGACAGGTGCGTGTGTGCGTCGGTGCCTTCTGCCATTTTCAAAATTAAGTTTGGGTTTGGGGAGATACTGCGCCACATCGGGACTTCAGTTTTTGGTGCCACGCCATATACATCAAGTCCCATGCCGCACAGGCTGGTCAAAAGTTGGAAGTGCGTATGTGGTGGCCAACCCACATTTTCAAATTCTTCACCCATGGTTGCAATTTGGTCACCGGCTTTAATTGGCTTGCCAGTGAACAGCGGTTCCAAACTTGGTCGAGATAAGTGACCATACAAAGTCCAGAATGGAATTCCGTCACCAGTCTCGTGTCGCAGAATGATTACGGGTCCGTAATCCAGATGGACATTGTTGTCGTTGAAATATTCCACAGTTCCGTCATGCCCGGCATAAACCGGAGTGCCTGCGGGAGCACCAAGATCTACCCCAAGGTGAACCGTTCGACGATTTGGGTTGTCAATTGCATATGCTTCGCCTTCATAGACCAAGCGATCTTCGCAGTAATGCCCAATTGCTAACTTGGCCCCAGTTTCAGTCATCAAATCTTCAATTTGTTCTGTAGTCCGCGGAACGTTGTCGTTTTCGCTAGACCAGTCGAGCCAAACCTTTGTTACTTCGGAAAGTGGTGGCATGACAACATCAGCTGTAGGGGCTTTTCCACTCAACAACCATTGCCGAACTGCCCGGCTGGTCGGATTAGCGTCGTAGCCACATGCACTTCGGAAGCGGAAATGGCTTAAGTCGGAGTCGGTATTACAAAGCTTTGCAAATAGTTTTTCGAAGTGGTCTTGGCTCACCAAGAGGTATTCATTTTCTGGCTGTGCAGTACTTTGAATTGCAGCCATCGTGATACTGGTTGCAATCCGAATTTTAATTAGCGAGAAGAGCAGCTCTAACTCACCTGGTGCTAGTGGTGCTACCTGGTGATAGCCACGAACTAGCGGCAGAATCTGGAGCACAGGATCTTCTAGGTCTGTCATGGCGTAGGCACATGCAACTGCTAAACCGGCAATCCTCGGGGCATAAATCATGTCGCCGAAGTCGATTAACCCGACAACAGAATCACCTGAAACAACAATGTTATTTTCATTCGCATCATTGTGAATTGCTTGAGCTGGAAGCTTAGTCAATTTTGGAAGTACAGATTGAATTGCATTCTCTAATGAAGTTTCGACAAGCTTGCGACTTAATTCATTCGGAATCAGATCAATTGAGCTCATTAAATTTTCGAGTTGCAGTATGTTCCAACCAAATGTTCGATTAAGCAAGTCACTTGAGGATTCTGGTATTGCAGCAAGCGTTGCATCGATCTGGCCAACAGTTTGTCCCAAAGTATGGAGTCGCTGAGTAGAAATTTGTTCGGCCGCCCATAACTCTCCGTCTACCCAAGTCAAGAGTCGACCAATGTGCTCGGGTGACACTTGGATCAAGCTCTCACCGTGTGTTGTGAAAACCGTTTGTGGCACTGCCACTTTTGAATTTTCTGAGATCAGACCGAGCGCTACTTCTTGAATTTGGATTAGCTCTTTCTCGGATCCTGAGTGGGTTTTAAAAACAAAAGAACCAGAGTCAGATTCGACTTTGAAATTTAGGTCCCGCTCTCCAACCAATTGCGAAATAGTTCCACTTATCCCGAAATGTTCTTTTAGCAGGGCGGAAACATCGTCAGATCTCATGAATTCATGTTAGTGAAGTTCCCCTCAGTAAGCGGGAGCGATGAGGATTCTGGGCACTAAAGTTCTACACTTTCCCTATGCGAAATTCTCGGTACCGATATTCCCGACTGGTCATGATTGTTGGTTCAGTGGGGTGGGCAATCGCGGGCTTAATAATGACTGCAAATCCTGATGATGCAGTTAGTTACCTTGGGCTAAGTTCTGATGTAAACATCCTTTGGGCATTTCGAACTGCTGGGGTAATTGCGTTGGCGTTTGCCGTCCACATGGGAACCACATCTCGGCAAGCGGCTGATAAACCGTTTCGGCGCACGGCGCTTTTCATGGTGTTATTTGAAATTGCGATAGTGGCACTTACTTATTCCGCACCGGGTAGATTCACCTCTGGTCGCTGGGTCGTCGTTATTTCGGGTGTCCTATTTGCACTTCTTTATTTAATTACGCTTCCGATTAAATCGATTGGGTACAAGGAAGGCGAAATATCTAATTCATGAATGTAGCCGACAAATTAGATATGCAAGATCCGGCCATCGTCGCTAATCCTTACGATATTTATCGAGAGTTACGTGCTAGCCGCGAATTAATCTGGAGCGATCGGTTAAATCTGTGGCTAGCGCCTACGCTCGAAACTGCTAATGCAACGCTACGCACGAAGAGCTTAGGCAGAATCTATGATCCTGCGCAGCCAGCCGATGAATGGGAAATTTTTAACTGGTTACATTCAGATTCAATCCTTGATAGCGAGCCACCTAAACACACTCGACTTCGCGCCCTGGTTCAGAAAGCATTTACGCCAGGTCGGATCGCTGCCTTAGCGCCAAATATTATTGAAATTTGTGAACAGCTACTGGATGCAGCGCAGGAAAAACTAAACGAAACCGGAACCTTCGATATTTTGTCAGATTACGCCGAACCACTTCCGGTATTAGTAATCGCAGATCTACTTGGTGTGCCCCGAGAGAAGGCAAATGATCTTCGACGTTGGTCACAAGACATCGTAAAGATGTATGAATACGGGCGAACCCGTGAGCAAGAGTTAGCTGCGCAGAAATCAGGTCGAGAGTTCAGTGAATATATCTCAGCACTTGCTAAGGAGCGCAAAGCTATGCCAGCGCCTGACCTCATTACGGCGCTGGTTGAAGTTGAAGAGCACGGTGAAAAGCTCAACGAACATGAACTGATCGCGATGTGCGTTCTCTTACTAAATGCCGGACATGAGGCATCAGTGAATGGCTTTGGCAATGGCATGGTTTCGTTATTTCAAAACCCAACACAATTAGCGTTACTTGCTAAAAATCCCCGGGAACTTGCAGCCACGGCATTAGAAGAGATGATGCGCTTTGATTCGCCACTTCATATGTTTGAGCGGACCGCTACCACCGACACCGTAATCGGTAATACCACGGTGCTGGCAGGTCAGAAAGTTGGCGCCATGTTGGGTTCCGCAAATCGCGACGAAGCCGCCTTCGAAAATGTTGATGTTTTTGATATCACTCGAAGCCACAATCCACATATTGCTTTTGGTGCGGGGATTCACTTTTGTATTGGAGCTCCGTTAGCCCGGCTAGAAATGCAGAACTCATTGCCAATGTTGTTTGAACGTTTCCCAAATCTCTCGCTTGCGGGGGATCCGGTGCAGCGTCCTACATTCGTATTGCGTGGCTGGGAATCGATTCCCGCAAATTAGCTAAGTGCGTTACGCATTGCAGCAAATTTAGCTTCGGATTCTGCTACTTCTGATTCGCTAGTGGAACCCGCAACAATTCCACACCCAGCGAAAAGACGTAATTTCGTTCGTTCCGAATTTTCAATGGATGCACAGCGCAGCGCGATTCCAAATTCGCCGTCTCCATTAGCGCCGATCCATCCAACCGGACCCGCGTATCTACCGCGATCCATTCCTTCGATTTCTCGAATAAGTTGAATCGCCCGTTCGGTTGGCGTGCCACAGACTGCAGCCGTTGGATGCAATGATGCGGCTAGCGCTAGAGCTGGGGCGGAATCAACTAACTGACCCGTCACATCAGTAGCTAGGTGCTGGACGTTAGCGAGTCTGAGGATAAATGGTTTCTTAGGCACATTCAAATCCGTGCAATGGCTTGCAAGTGCAGCCGCTACTGATTCAACGGCGTAAACATGTTCTTCTTGATCTTTGTCCGAATCTAAAAGTTCTGCGGCAAGTTGACCATCACGATTGGAATCTCGACTACGACGCATAGTTCCTGCGAGCACTCGACTGGTTACTTGCTCACCCTCGCGGCGAACCAGCAACTCTGGAGTCGCCCCAACTAAGCCTTCAACGCTGAAAGTCCAACATTCTGGAAAAGATTCATTAAGCCGCATCAACAGTGCACCAACATGTAACGGCTCATCGAGCGTTGCAAATAAGTCTCTAGCCAGTACAACCTTGTCTAGCTCACCAGAATTAATTCGAGCCACTGCTTGCTCTACATTTGCCTGCCATTTCGCAAGCGGGAGGGAGCCCTCTGACCAAACCACATTTTGATAGCCATGCTGCAAAGAGTGTGGGGCAGTTATTTCAGACACAATGCGCGCAAATGCCTCATCAGAAATAGGTTGCTCACTCGTGATGATTAACGCGGTACCTGAGTCGTTGCGACGGATTGCGATTTCTGGAATCACTACAACAGAGTCACCAGGAGTTCGCTCAAATGCAAATGATGCGAATGCTATTGGATCGCTACCTTCGGCTAGCGCACACTCTGAACTCCACCAGCGCTGTGCTCGGCTGAAGCGTTCTGGGCCAGCAAACTGAACTCGTTCTACCTGCCCCCAACCCACAATTCCGTATTGATCATTTGGTGACCCCTTGACCCAAGCTAAGCCGCCGTCAGCCGGCAATAAGGACAATAGATTTGTGATTTCAGGTAGCGGGGCAGTGCGCACATGGAGTTTGCGGGAGGTGTCAAGTACTGAGGTCATAACCGTTCAAGCCTACGATGCATTCAAGTAACAGGCACATGGGCGTGCAGTCCTTAGACTTCATCTGTGAGCGAAAACCGCCTTATGCCAAGCAAGTCAGCCTGGTTAAGAATTGCTGGAGATCAGGCTTTCAATACCTATTCGCTGGTTTTAGTTTCCGTAATTGCCACGATTGGCACGCTTTCACTTTATGCTGGCAAGAACCCAACTAAGTTTCTAGAAATTTTTGCAATCCTAGGATTGTCTCAACTAGGAGCGCTCGCACCAATATTTATTATTGCTCCATTGGCAAAGCGAATCCAATCCAATGCCAACCGAGTAGCTGTTGTTATTGCAGCATTTATTTTGGTCAACGTAATCCGATCCATTTTGCTTGACCTGCTATTGGTTAAATGGGGCCTTGAATCAGAATCTAAGTTAGCGTTTCGGTTATATTCCAATGTAGTTTTCTTAACAATTCTTTACTTAGTGCTGGCTTGGTTTAGTGATTTTATATTTGAGAACTTTTCTGAGTTATCCGTAAAAAGATCGGAATTAGATGAGTTAATAAAAAATTTTTATGCTCTAGCACAAGAAATTTCAGAGGCTCGCACTTTTGGATCCCGTGAATTAATGTTAGAAGTAGGGGCGATAACTTCGGCCTTAGAATCAGTACCAATTAAAATTGCGGCAGAATTGCAAACCCAAAAATTTATGGATCAACTTAATGCGGTAACGAAATCGGTGGTTTTAAAACTTCGTAAGCTAGAGCGCGCATTTCCAAATCGAACCTCCACTCCGCAGATATCGAATCAGGTAAAACTTTCAGCCGCTAGGGTGCTTAGCGCCGGAACTTACTCGACTCCGTACGCACCTCGACTCATGGGTAGCTTGTCGTTCATTGCGCTTTCGGGCTGGCTTAGCTATTTCATTGACCGATGGACAGCTTTGCAGTGGGCGGCTTATTTAGGGATTTACGGCTACATCGTTTATTCGCTCTTTGCCAAATTTCTGGTTCCAACTATGCGCAGGTGTAAACCCGTCACTCGATTTGTGATTTATGAACTTTCACTTGTGCCATTTATTTTTTTCTGGCTGGCGCTGCTTGGCTATTACGCAGGTGACGATTCAACTACTTATGGAATCTCTGCAACAAATTCAATTTCAGTATTTATTTATGCGAACCTGGCAACATTTACCAGCGGTGCTCTAGTGGCTGTGCGCGAAAATCGGGAAGTATTTGAAGGCTCGGTTTCGAAACTGCGAGCAGAAGTTGATGTGCTTGTGGAGATCAAGAAATGCGAAGAATTAATTTGGCGAGAGTTATTCGCTGGAGAAATAGCGAAGTCACCAACTACTGCCACTGTCCAATTTAGAGATGCAATTGCTAGATTAAATAGAGATGCGATCGAAGAGCTGTTGCCATCTGTTCTTGCAATTTGGTACAACGTGGATAACCTGCTGGAACTTTAGGCTCGGCGTGCAGTTGCCTTGAGCAGTGGCAGACTAGAGGTATGTCGCGAGCTAATTTGAACAAAGAACCACATGAAGTCGCAGCCATGTTTGACGCTGTGGCAAAGAAATACGACGTAACAAATGATTTGCTGTCTTTGGGACAGACCCGATCTTGGCGTAAGGCAGTCGTTGCCGCAGTAGCACCAAAGGCTGGCGAGGCAATATTGGATTTAGCTGCAGGCACTGGTACGAGCACTCAACCGTTCTATGAAGCAGGCGCGAATCCAATAGCTTGTGATTTCAGCGCCGGTATGATCGCAGTTGGTAAAGAGCGATTGCCACATTTGGAATTTGTCCAAGGCGACGCTATGAACTTGCCATTCTCGGATAACACGTTCGATGCGGTCACAATTTCCTTTGGGCTACGAAATGTCCAGGACCCAGCTAAGGCACTTTCTGAAATGGCCCGCGTAACTAAGCCGGGTGGACGATTAGTTGTTTGCGAATTTAGCCATCCAACCTGGGCGCCGTTTAGAACTGTATATATCGAATACCTTATGAAGGCATTGCCAGCCGTAGCAACCAAAGTTTCAAGCAATCCAGATGCTTACGTTTATTTGGCTGAATCCATTAGGGCGTGGCCGACTCAGAGTGAATTGAGCGACCTGATTCTTAAGGCAGGCTGGAAAACCTGCGAATTTAGGAATCTCACCGGTGGCATAGTTGCGCTGCACCGGGCAACTAAATAACCACAAGCGCGATTAGTGAATTTTTTCACAATCGCACAAAGCCTGTATTTTCAAAGGGCTTTTCGGCTCTAGGATTAATTGCGCTTAAGAGTTAGTAACTCAACGAGAGGTGGCTACCGACATGGGACAGGGCAATGTCTACCTACCCATTTTCTTCCTCGGACTTCTCGCTTTTGGTTTCGCGGCCTTCTCGGTAGCGATTGCTTCCATAACTGGACCAAAGCGTTACAACAAAGCAAAATACGACGCATATGAATGCGGCATTCAGCCATCCCAGATTCAAATTGGTGGCGGACGGTTTCCTGTTAAGTACTACATCACAGCAATGCTTTTTATTGTTTTTGATATAGAAATAGTTTTCTTGTACCCATGGGCAATCGCTTTCGATTCTCTTGGGTTATTTGGACTGATTGAAATGATCATTTTTATTCTCACAGTTCTCGTCGCGTATGCATTTGTTTGGCGTCGCGGTGGACTTGAGTGGGATTAAGAAATTTTTAGCAAAACGAGTTAGAGGAAAACATGGGTCTGGAAGAAAAGCTACCGAGTGGTGTACTGCTCACTACGGTTGAAGGCTTAGCTGGTTACGCACGCAAGAACTCCTTGTGGCCAGCAACATTCGGCCTTGCCTGCTGTGCGATTGAAATGATGGCTTCAGGAGCCGGACGTTATGACTTGGCTCGTTTCGGAATGGAAGTATTTCGCGCTTCGCCGCGTCAGGCCGACTTGATGATCGTGGCTGGGCGGGTAAGCCAAAAGATGGCACCGGTACTTCGCCAAATATATGATCAAATGCCGGAGCCGAAATGGGTTCTTGCGATGGGTGCTTGTGCATCATCCGGCGGTATGTTCAACAACTATGCAATCGTGCAGGGTGTTGACCACGTGGTACCGGTTGATATTTATCTACCTGGCTGCCCACCACGCCCAGAAATGCTAATTGATGCATTGCTAAAGCTTCACGAACAAATTGGTGATACCAAACTGGGTTCAAATCGCGCCCGGGAAATTGTTGAACTTGAGCAGGCTGCACTTATGGCAACCCCAACTTCCTTACAGAAGGGGTTATTACGTTGAGTGACGTAGTGGTGCCGGCAGGGCAAAAATTGCTTGAAGTTACCCAAGTTCGAGAAGGCATGTTTGGCTCAACTGACTCCGGGGATACTTCTGGCTTTGGTGGCTTAGTCACTGCTGTTCCAGTCTCGACACCAGCAGTTCGTCCATTTGGAAGCTACTTCGACGTCATTGCTGACGAACTCGCTGCTTCACTGCCTGACTTTGGCACCTCGTGGGACAAGGCGGTAGAAAAAGTAGTTGTTGATCGCGACGAATTGACTTTGCATATTCGGTCAAGTGAATTGGTGGCAGTAGCGCAAACACTTCGGGACGAACCCGGCTTACGTTTTGAACTCTGCCTTGGTGTCAGTGGAGTGCATTACCCAACTTACGAAGGACGGGAATTACATGCGGTTTACCATTTCCGTTCGGTAACTCATGCTCGTCGGATTCGGTTAGAAGTTTCAATGCCTGACAGTAATCCACATGTGCCTTCGATCATGTCGGTTTATCCAACTACTGATTGGCACGAACGTGAAACCTACGATTTCTTTGGAATCATATTTGATGGTCACCCGCACCTAACTCGCGTCTTAATGCCAGATGATTGGCAGGGACATCCGCAGCGTAAAGATTACCCACTTGGCGGCGTGCCGGTGGAATACAAAGGTGCATCAATTCCACCACCTGATACGCGGAGGTCTTACAAGTAATGTCTGATACTTACGCACCAACTTATGAAACGACCGAAGGTCGAGTTCACACTGTTATGGGCCAAGACTGGGATTCGGTGCTTGGGGCAGCAGAGGGCGAGCACGAACGCGTCGTGATAAATATGGGTCCACAGCATCCCTCGACCCATGGTGTCCTGCGCCTAATTCTTGAATTAGATGGCGAGACAGTGACTGAAGCTCGCTGCGGCATTGGATATTTACACACGGGCATTGAAAAGAATTTGGAATACCGCACTTGGACCCAAGGCGTTACTTTCGTAACGCGAATGGACTACTTGTCACCATTCTTTAACGAAACTGCATACTGCCTTGGCGTAGAAAAGCTACTTGGTATCACTGATCAAATTCCAGAACGTGCAAAAGTAATTCGCGTAATGATGATGGAACTAAATCGCGTTTCGTCTCACTTGGTAGCACTTGCAACTGGCGGCATGGAACTTGGCGCATTGACTGCCATGATCTTTGGGTTCCGAGAGCGCGAATCCATTCTTGACCTGTTCGAATTAGTTACGGGTCTTCGAATGAATAGCGCCTACATTCGACCTGGTGGTGTGGCTCAAGATTTGCCTGCCGGGGCCGAAAAGCAAATTCGCGACACCATCATGGCTTTACCGCGTCGCTTCAAAGATACGGCCGACATGTTGGTTGGCAACTCAGTTTGGATGGCTCGTACTTCAAACATCGGAAAGCTTGATCTTGCTGGATGTATGGCACTAGGCGTTACTGGCCCAGTACTTCGGGCAACTGGTTTGCCAGAAGACTTGCGTAAGACCATGCCGTATAGCGGTTATGAAAGTTATGAATTTGATGTCATAACCAAAGACACTTCTGATGCTTATGGTCGATTCCTAATTCGCCTAGGTGAAATGGAACAGTCGCTAAACATTGTCGAACAATGCCTCGATCGCCTGCAGCCAGGTGCCGTCATGGTTGAAGACAAAAAGATTGCCTGGCCAGCACAACTATCTATTGGTTCCGACGGTCAAGGAAATTCGCTGGATCACATTCGGCACATCATGGGTGAATCGATGGAAGCTTTGATTCACCACTTCAAACTTGTAACCGAAGGTTTCCAGGTTCCAGCTGGACAGGTTTACAGCGCTGTTGAATCACCACGCGGTGAACTTGGTGTTCACATGGTTTCCGACGGCAGCACTAAGCCTTATCGCGTGCATTACCGCGATCCATCGTTCACAAATCTTCAAGCTGTTGCCGCAATGTGTGAAGGTGGCCAGATCGCTGACGTTATTGCAGCCGTTGCTTCAATTGATCCGGTAATGGGAGGCGTAGATCGCTAATGCCTCTTACTGAAAATACTCGGGTTCAAGCTAGAGAAATCATGGCGCGTTACCCACAAGCGCGTTCCGCATTGTTGCCAATGTTGCATCTGGTACAGGCCGAAGAAGGCTATGTAAGTGCCGACGGGATTGCACTTTGCGCGGATGAACTTGCCTTAACCACTGCCGAAGTTGCTGCGGTGGCAACTTTCTACACGAT
>CANGDR010000014.1 GCA_947452765.1 Actinomycetota bacterium
CCATGGGCTAATCCTGCCATGAGTCAATATTGAGTTGAACGCCGAGGCTAATAGAACTGAATCATGCTGGTCAGAGGGTCCGGGCTCAGTTCCAACCTTTGCGAAATGAACCTTGGCTCCAACCTCGGCTGCCATTGCAATAAGGGATTCTGTATCACCAACGTGACCTGGGTCAGCTATCACGTAATCCAAGCGAAAATCTGGGTGAGAGGTGGCTAAAACTTCCAGATACTTAGTAGGCAAATAGCCCGCAGTCTCCCCTGACTGTGCCTTTAGATTTAGCACCAGCACGCGTGCAGCTGTCGTTGCATGGAGCGCGGCAGCCATTTCTGGAACTTGAAAGTGAGTCAGGACGCTGGTGTACCAAGAACCTGGTCCAAGTACTACGGCATCACATTCCATTACTGCGGTTACAGCCTGGGCACAAACTTTTGGATCACTGGGCTGCAATTCGATGCTCTGAATTTCGTGTTCCGTAGTTGCTACTTCAACTTGACCATGAACCCTTTCGTGCTTCCCTGATTGCGTAACAACGTTTGCGATTATTTCCAGCGGTTCGATACTTAGCGGCAGTACCCGACCCCGAGCATCCAATAACCTAGCTACCCATTCCAATCCAGTTACGATATCTTCAGTTTCTTCCCAGAGTGCTGTAATCAAGAGGTTGCCTAGCGAATGGCCATCAAGGTCTCCCGCTGAAGTAAATCGATGCTGCAACACGCGAGCCCAGGTTGATCCCCAAGTGTCGTCTCCGCAGAGAGCTGCGAGAGCCATTCGTAAGTCGCCAGGTGGCAACACTCCGAACTGTTCCCGAATGCGTCCACTGCTGCCACCATCATCACTGACACCAACGACTGCCGTTAGGTGCGGTGTTACTTTCCGCAATGCTTTAAGGCTTGCGGCTAAGCCATGTCCACCGCCTAAAGCCACCACGTCAAGTGGACGTTTAGGAGTAGCGGTCATTACTCGCGCCCTAGATCACGATGTACGACGCGCACATCAATGCCATCCATCAATAGTTCGCGTGCGAGTTGCTCCACCATAGCGACACTTCGATGTTTGCCACCTGTGCAACCCAATGCGATTGTCACAAATCTTTTACCCTCCCGCACGTAGCCGGATTGCACTAACCGCACAATGTCTGAGTAATGTTTCAGAAATTCTTTCGCCTCTGGCTGCTGCAGGACATAATCACTAACCAACGAATCTAGGCCCGTAAGCTCTTTCATTTCTTCGTTCCAATAGGGATTTGGCAAGAAGCGAATGTCTGCAACCATGTCGGCATCCACTGGAATGCCGTACTTAAATCCGAATGACATTATGGTCGCACGCAATGCAACATGATTATCGCTTTCGAAAGCTGCCTCGACAGCTCTGCGCAGTTCATGCACATTGAGCGCGCTTGTGTCTATAACGAGATCAGCGTCTGCACGCATGTCTCCAAGTAGATTTCGTTCACGTTGTACGGCTCCGAGCAAGCTGTCATCTCGCTGCAACGGATGTGGACGTCTGGCAGATTCGAACCGCCTTACGAGCGCCTCGTCACCAGCCTCTAAAAACAACACTCGCAAATCATGTCCAGATTCCCGAACAATGCGAAGCGAGTCCTGCAGCTCATCGAATAACTGACCACCACGAACATCTGCCACAACTGCTACCTTGCTCGAGCCAGTTCGCTGCGCAACGTAGTCGACCACATCTATCATCAGAGTCGGAGGCAGGTTGTCAACCACGAACCACCCCATGTCCTCTAAAGCTCGGGTAGCCGTAGAGCGCCCCGCACCAGACATTCCAGTAACCAGGATTACGTCAATCGGAGTTTGTGAAGTCACAAGTCAATTATCTCGCCTGTAGCCAGATTCACGGCGCCTACTTGCGGAATATTGCTAGCTAATGCGATGCGGATTTCGTGTGCCTGCACCTCACCTATGCCAGAAACAGTCATAAGCTCCTGCTCGGTCGCCAACTGGATCTTCTTTAACGAGCCAAATGCAGCTAATAGAGCTTTCTTCTTCACCGGACCCAATCCTGGAATTGCATCCAACGGGCTTGCAACCATCGACTTTGAACGACGTTCTCTATGGAATGTGATTGCAAAGCGGTGTGCTTCGTCCCGCACTCGCTGCAGCATGAACAATGCCTCACTACCTCTAGGCATGATGATTGGATATTCGGCTCCTGGGCGCCAAATCTCTTCCATGCGCTTCGCTAATCCAACAACATGCATGTTGCTCACCCCGTTGATTTCAAGCGCCTTCGCAGCAGCATTCACTTGTGGCAGCCCACCATCTATTACCAATAGATTCGGCCGATAGGGACGGGCCTCATCGTGTTGCTTAAACCTGCGATCCACTACTTGCGCAATCGAAGCCGTGTCATCTCTTGGATCTTCGATTATGAAGTGTCGATAATCCTTCTTGCGCGGAATACCATCCTCAAAGACAACAAGCGAGGCAACTACATTTGTTCCTGAGATGTGAGACACGTCAATGCATTCGATTCGTAATGGAGCGTCGGGTAAATCTAAAGCTTGTTGGATCTCAGCAAGCGCCTGTGAGCGCGTAACCAAATCTGCAGAACGTTTCGACTTATGTAACATCAGAGCCTGATCTGCGTTACTTTTTACAGTCTCCATCAGCGCTCGCTTGTCTCCACGCATGGGAACTCGAACATCCACATACGATCCTCGAATTGCGCTTAACAATTCAGAAAGACTCGCAGAACTCTCGGGCTCAAAGTTCGTCAGTACTTCCACCGGGATATCTTCACTTGGTGCATTCGCATACAAGTGCATCAACGCATCGGTCATCAGGCTCCGGCTCGTAGCTTCTACCGAATTTTCCATTATGAAACCACGTTGACCAGTGACGCGACCATGCCGAACCGTGAATACTTGCGCCGCTGACTGCAGATCGTCGTGGGAAATAGCTATGAGATCAGCATTCGAATCCATTGGCAATACCACGGCACTCTTTTGCTGGACTCGCTGGAGCGCAGATAGATCGTCACGGAGTACTGATGCTCGTTCGTAATCCTGCGCTTCAGATGCTGCCTTCATGCGATTTTCGACATCCACAATGATTTCATTTGAGTTTCCAGTTAGAAATGTCTTGAAATCATTTACCAATTTCAGGTGATTCTCCGCTGTGATGTTTCCGACACATGGAGCTGAGCAGCGATCTATGTGTGCCAAGAGGCACGGTCTACCAGCCGATTTTGCGTTTCGAAATACTCCTGCGGTACAACTTCGTACCGGGAAAACTCGCAAAAGATGATCAAGTGTGTCTCGGATTGCCCAAACTTGCACATACGGCCCGAAGTACGTCACACCTTTTCGTCTATCGCCGCGATATACAAAGGCTCGGGGAAATTCTTCAGATGTGCTGAGCGCAAGGTATGGGTAGGACTTATCGTCGCGGTACCGAACATTGAACATTGGATCAAATTCTTTGATCCAGGAATACTCGAGTTGTAAGGCTTCGGTTTCATTCCTGACAGTAACCCAATCAATCCGAACTGCCCGATTGACCATTACCTGTGTTCGAAAGTGAAGGTTCTTGCCAAAGTATGTGGAAACTCGATTCTTTAAGTTCTTCGCTTTTCCAACATAAATTACCTTGGAATCAGCGTCCCACCATCGATAAACTCCTGGCAGAGTTGGAATCTCGCTGGGCTTATCTGACGCCTGCATTGGGACTACTTAACTGGTTTCTTGACGGCAGCTACTTTCTTAGTGCCAGTCTTTTTGGCTGCAGTCTTCTTAACATTTGGAGCGGCTGGCTTAGTGGAAGTTCCCGACTCTCGGCCAGCCAGCAACGGCTTTAAAAACATTCCAGTATGACTTGCCGCAACCTTTATGATCTGTTCAGGCGTACCGGCCGCGACAATTGTGCCACCGCCAGAGCCACCCTCCGGACCCATATCGATAATCCAGTCCGCCGTTTTAATAACGTCCAAGTTATGTTCAATCACAATGACCGTATTGCCCTTTTCAACTAACGAATGCAGAACAACCAAAAGTTTTCGTACATCTTCGAAATGTAATCCAGTGGTTGGTTCATCAAGCACATATACCGTACGTCCAGTCGAGCGCTTTTGTAGTTCGGAAGCAAGTTTTACACGCTGCGCTTCTCCGCCCGAAAGTGTGGTGGCTGGCTGTCCAAGCCGGACGTATCCAAGTCCGACGTCTACTAAAGTTCGTAAGTGACGTGCAATGCCAGGAATGGATTCAAAGAAATTTAGTGCCTCTTCAACCGGCATGTTGAGTACTTGCGAAATGGATTTGTTTTTATAGTGAACTTCCAAAGTTTCACGGTTATACCTTGCGCCGTGGCAAACTTCGCAAGGCACATACACATCGGGTAGGAAATTCATTTCAATCTTTAACGTGCCGTCACCCGAACAGGACTCGCAACGGCCTCCCTTTACGTTGAATGAGAAGCGACCCTGTTGATACCCACGTATCTTTGCCTCAGGGGTCTCAGCAAACAATTTTCGTACGTGATCGAATACGCCTGTGTAAGTTGCTGGGTTTGACCTTGGAGTACGACCGATTGGACTTTGGTCAACGTGCACGACTTTGTCGAGTAATTCAACACCAGTAACTTTCTTATGGCGGCCGGGCACAGTCCTCGCGTTATTCAGGTCACGCGCTAAAACGTTGTAAAGGATGTCATTAATCAGGGTCGATTTCCCTGATCCAGAAACACCTGTTATCGCCGCAAAGACTCCCAGCGGAATGCTTACCGTCACATCCTTCAGATTGTGTTCCGCTGCCCCGAATACCGTCAGTTGTCGTTCCTTGTCTACTGGGCGACGTTCACTTGGTACTTCAATTGAACGTTTTCCCGACAAATATTGTCCCGTTATCGACTTCGGGTTGGCCAGCAAATCTGCGAGCGAACCACTTGAAACCACATGACCGCCGTGCTCCCCGGCCCCTGGACCGATATCAACCACCCAGTCCGCAGTTTTAATCGTGTCTTCATCGTGCTCAACAACAATTAACGTGTTACCCAAATCGCGTAATCGAATTAGGGTTTCAATAAGTCGGTGGTTATCTCTTTGATGTAACCCAATACTTGGTTCATCCAATACATAAAGCACACCCGTCAAGCCAGAACCAATTTGGGTTGCTAGGCGAATCCGTTGTGCTTCCCCACCAGCTAAAGATCCAGCAGCTCGTGCGAGCGACAGGTAATCCAGCCCAACATCGATCAAAAACGCAAGACGTTCGTTGACTTCCTTCAATACCCGATCCGCGATGGCTTTCTCTCGTGGCGAAAGAACTAAGGTCTTAAGGAATTCCGCACACTCACCTATTGGCAAGGCTGCAATCTCAGCGATGTTTTTATCCTGCAGCGTTACCGCTAGCGAAAGTGGCTTAAGCCGAGCTCCATCACATTCTGGACAGGGGACTTCGCGCATGTAGCCTTCGAGTTTTTCTCGGCTAGTGTCACTTTCAGATTCGTCATACTTACGCAGGATGTATTGAATTGCACCTTCAAAACCCGTTGAGTAGGTGCGCTGCCGACCGTAGCGATTCTTGTACTTAACTTGGACTTCATGGTCATGGCCATAAAGCAACGCAGTTTTGACCTTTGCTGGCAATTTTTTCCAAGGTACGTCGAGCGCAAAGTCTAACTCCTTTGAAAGTGCTTTCACTAGCCGAAAGAAGTAATCAAATATGTGTCCCGATGCCCAAGGATCGATAGCACCCTCTTCGAGTGATAAGTCTGCATTCGGAATAACAAGCTCCGGATCAACTTCCATCTTTATGCCTAGCCCAGTACATTCTGGACAAGCTCCAAACGGTGAATTGAAAGAAAATGAACGTGGTTCGAGCTCTTCGAATTGGTTTCCGTCAAACAAACACACCAGGTGCTCACTAAACATCCGCTCGCGATCTGGATCGCCCTCGGGCAAATCTACAAACTCGAGAGTGACTAGCCCAGAGGAAAGGCGCAATGCGGTTTCAATACTGTCTGTTAGGCGACGAACTGCGTCTTTATTTACCGCCAACCGATCGACAACAACTTCGATTGTGTGTTTCTCTTGTTTTTTGAGTTTCGGTGGATCATCGAGCGTATGAACCACACCATCGACTCGGACACGAGCAAACCCTTGGGTCTGAAGACCTCTGAACAATTCGGTGTATTCACCCTTACGTTCGCGGATAACGGGCGACAGCAATTGGAATCTAGTTCCTTCTTCGATTTCAAGGATGCGATCAACTATTTGCTGTGGAGATTGTTTGGCAATTGGGCGATTACAGTCTGGGCAGTGTGGTCTGCCGGCTCTAGCGAATAACAGCCTTAGATAATCGTAAACTTCGGTTATCGTGCCAACGGTTGAACGTGGATTTCGGTTAGTTGATTTCTGGTCAATCGAAACTGCAGGTGAAAGTCCTTCGATAAAGTCAACGTCTGGCTTGTCCATCTGACCAAGGAACTGCCGTGCATAAGCCGACAAAGATTCAACATATCTACGCTGACCCTCGGCAAATATGGTGTCAAAAGCTAGCGATGATTTCCCGGAACCTGACAGTCCGGTGAAAACAATAAGTGCGTCGCGGGGCAGGTCAATGTTGACATTTTTGAGGTTGTGCTCGCGCGCACCTCTAACAATCAGTTGATCAGCCACAACCCAATGCTAGTTGTCACTTTGTGAGTCTGCATCAGTATGGTCCTGCGTGAGTGAATCAGCCAAGTAGTCGAGTGCCTCACCCTTGTGTTCTGCCGACTCGTCTAATGCTTCTGCTATCTGGGAATGTGATGCCAGTGCTGGATTGCGCCGTACTGCCCACAAACTTACAAATATAGTTACCCCTAACGTGCCCGCAATAAACATCAAGCTGGCAGCAATTTCCACATGAGGAACATAGACATCGGTGGTGGCTCCAAGTGCCTCAAGAAATAGCTTTACCGAGATGAATCCCAAAATAACAGCTAAGCCCTTAGACAAGTAAACGATCTTGGCCAAAAGGCCATCCAGGAGAAAGTACAACTGACGTAGCCCCATTAGTGCAAAAGCATTCGCTGCGAATACCAAGTATGGCTCCTTGGTTAAACCAAATACTGCCGGAATGGAATCTAGGGCAAATAATAAGTCTGTTGTGCCCACCGCAAGGATCACTAAGAACAGCGGGGTGATTGAACGCTTTCCATCCAATTTGATGAAGTATTTGGTCCCATCGTAGGCAGTGGTGGTCGGAATAACTTTCTCTACCAGTCGAACGAAACTATTTCCTTCGGGATCCGGTTCTTCACCTTGCGAACGCCAGACCGAGATTGCCGTGTAAAACAAAAATCCAGCAAAGATAAAAAATGTAGCTTCGAATCTTTGAATTGCCGCGGCACCAAGCACAATCAGAATGGTCCGCAAGAATATTGCGAGTAGCACTCCGATTAGTAAAACGCGGTGTTTAAGCTGTTGCGGCACGGCGAAGGAAGACATCAGAACTATAAATACAAACAGGTTGTCAACCGAGAGGCTGTACTCAGTGATCCAACCAGCGAAAAACTGTTGACCGTAATCCTTGCCAAAGTTCAGCCAAATTGCTGCAGCAAAAACTAGTGCGAGAGCAACATAAAGGATTACCCACTTAACAGCGTCACTGTGCTTAAATACATGTGGTCTAGCGTCCACCAGCAGGAAGTCAATTAAGAAAAGTCCTAAAAAACAAGCAATTGTGATTATCCAAATTGCCGACGTTACTTCCATTTTTTTATTCTAACTAGCCGTGTCCGGCATTAGTCATTTGGCGCAATTCTTTCTTTAACTCACTTATTTCATCGCGCAAACGGGCGGCTACTTCAAACTGTAACTCACCTGCAGCGGTATGCATCTGCTCTGAAAGTTGATCGATTAAGTCGCCTAAATCACGAGCTGGAATGGACTTCAGGTTCTGACTTACTGAAGTTGGAACTTTGGCTCCGGTGTTCGTTGATCTTAAGAATTCTTCTGTATCTTCATCTTCGCGATTTATTAAATCTGTTATGTCAGCGATCTTCTTGCGCAGTGGCTGTGGATCTACGCCATGTTCCAAGTTGTAAGCAACTTGCTTTTCTCGTCTTCGGTTAGTTTCATCTATTGCTACTCGCATAGAGTCGGTAATCCGATCGGCATACATATGTACTTCACCGGATACATTTCGAGCTGCGCGTCCAATCGTCTGAATTAAACTACGATGACTTCGTAGGAAACCTTCTTTATCAGCATCTAAGATCGCAACCAACGAGACTTCAGGTAAGTCCAGTCCTTCACGAAGCAAGTTGATCCCAATCAGGACGTCGTACTCCCCAAGCCGCAATTCGCGCAGAAGTTCGATTCGTCGCAAGGTATCGACCTCGGAGTGCAGGTACCTGACTCGGATACCCTGCTCAAGTAAGTAGTCCGTTAAATCCTCAGACATCTTTTTGGTGAGAGTAGTCACCAGCACGCGAGTGCCGTTTTCCGCTCGAATTCTGATTTCATGAATCAAGTCATCAATCTGACCCTTGGTTGGCTTGATAATTATTTCTGGGTCCACTAAACCAGTCGGTCGAATTACTTGCTCAACTACATCGCCCTCAACTACCCCGAGCTCGTATGGTCCTGGTGTGGCAGACAAGTAAACCGTTTGATCAACTCGATCCAAAAACTCTGGCCACTTCAAGGGGCGGTTATCCATTGCACTTGGCAATCGGAAGCCATGTTCTACCAAAGTGCGCTTACGGGAAGCATCACCTTCGTACATCGCACCAATTTGTGGGACCGTCACATGGCTTTCATCGATGACAAGTAAGAAGTCTTCTGGGAAGTAGTCCAATAGGCAGTTGGGTGCTGACCCAGGGTCACGCCCGTCGATATGGCGCGAGTAGTTTTCGATACCAGAGCAGAATCCCAGGTTCTGCATCATCTCGATGTCGAATGAAGTGCGCATCTTGATCCGTTGCGCCTCCAGTAGTTTACCCTGTAGTTCAAGTTCAGGTATCCGAACGGCTACCTCAGCTTCAATAGCCGAAATCGCGCGTGACATTCGTTCTGGGCCTGCGGTGTAATGCGAAGCCGGGAATATATATATCTCGGTATCTTCAGTCAAGATCTCACCAGTCACCGGATGAAGGGACATGAGCCGATCGATCTGGTCGCCAAACATTTCGATCCGAATTGGGTGCTCTTCATAAACTGGATAAACCTCGATGGTGTCGCCACGCACCCTGAAAGTGCCTCTAGTGAACGCGATGTCATTGCGGTTGTATTGAATGTCAACTAAGCGTCGCAACAAAGTGTCACGATCGAAACTCTCCCCCACCTGCAATTTGACCATTCGATCTACATATTCTTGTGGCGTTCCTAGACCATAAATACAGGACACTGAGGCGACAACAATCACGTCTCGCCTAGTGAGCAAGCTATTAGTCGCGCTATGCCGCAATCTCTCGACTTCCTCATTAACCGAGGAATCTTTTTCAATGAATGTGTCACTTTGCGGGATGTAGGCTTCTGGCTGGTAATAGTCGTAGTAGGAAACGAAATACTCGACTGCGTTATTCGGTAGCAATTCTCTAAACTCATTGGCTAACTGGGCAGCGAGCGTCTTATTTGGCGCCAGCACCAAGGTGGGACGCTGGAGTTTTTCAATTAGCCACGCAGTGGTTGCACTCTTTCCGGTTCCAGTGGCACCGAGGAGTACGACATTTTTGTCACCACGCCGGATTCGTTTTTCGATTTCCGCGATAGCCGTTGGTTGATCCCCAGAAGGCGTGAACTCGCTGATGACTTCGAATGGGGCAACTGTTCTTTGCAGGTCAGTTATCGGGCGAGACATACCTTAAGACTACGAGGTTAGTGCTGACCACACCTTTGCAACCTGCGCTTCTGCTTCTAAAAGTGAGCCGTCGTTATGTATTACAAAAGTAGCCGCTGCCGTTCGCTCGTCATCTGTGGCCTGATTAGCAATCCGATTAGAAATATCAGTCCTATTCAGTCCCCGCGCGATGAGACGCTCGACTCGAAGTTCAGTCTTGGCCAGCACAATTACGACCGCATCAAAGTCAGGCATCATTTGCTTTTCAACCAATAACGGGGTGTCGTAAATAACAACCGCGTCGGCAGGTGCAGCGCTTCTGATTTCGGCTAAGCGAGAGATCACTAATGGATGGATGATTTGCTCAAGTGTGGTCAATTTTGTGCGATCGGCAAATACCAACTGAGCCAGAAAACCACGATCGATGCCACCGCTTGCATCAAGAATGCT
Organism: Actinomycetota bacterium; assembly: GCA_947452765.1. GTDB lineage: Bacteria > Actinomycetota > Actinomycetes > S36-B12 > UBA5976 > UBA5976. Next base: position 10,241 of record CANGDR010000014.1, read on the forward strand.
GGCGCCGAACGCTGCCACCACTTGCTCAAGGCCAGGAGTTCCAATTGCGATAACTTCTCGAGCTATCGAGTCTGCATCTATAACTTCGGCACCTAGCTTGGCAAACATCGACGCAATTGTTGACTTACCTGAACCGATGCCACCGGAGAGACCTACGTACATGTGTTAACTCTATTCCTGAATTCTGCCAACTCAATAAAGCAAGAAGGCCACTGCAAAAGCAGTGGCCTTCTTGGTCGAATTGGATTAGGCGTTGTCGGCCAACTTGTCGCGTAGATCTTGCAACGACTGATCGTCTGCAAGTGCTCCAGTTGATTCGGTTGAACCACTGTATGAAGTTGGGTTCTCAGAGTCAACGTTTGCTGCAGCATCTGCCTTCTGTGATTCACCAACCTGTGCCTTGTGAGCTTCCCACTTAGCGTGCGCCTGCGCGTACTGCAGTTCCCAAGCAGCTTTCTGCTCTTCGTGACCTGGTAACCACTCGTTCGTTTCGGAATCGAAACCTTCTGGGTAGATGTAGTTTCCATTCTCGTCATACTGATTCATGCCGTAAAGACCGGCATCAAAAGTATCTGCTTCGTCTACATCAACATCTTCATTTGCTTGCCGTAGTGACAAGGAAATCCGACGTCGTTCTAGGTCAATGTCAATTACCTTAACGAATACCGAATCGCCAACTTGAACTACCTGCTCTGGAATTTCAACGTGACGACCGGCAAGTTCAGAGATGTGTACTAGGCCTTCAATTCCATCACTAACGCGAACAAATGCGCCGAACGGTACAAGCTTGGTAACTTCACCAGGAACTACCTGTCCCATGGTGTGGGTACGAGCAAAATGCTGCCATGGATCTTCTTGCGTTGACTTCAAGGAAAGAGAAACGCGTTCGCGTTCGAAATCTACTTCAAGCACTTCAACCGTGACTTCTTGTCCTACTTCGACAACCTTTGACGGATGATCAACGTGCTCCCATGAAAGTTCAGATACGTGTACTAAGCCGTCTACTCCACCAAGATCAACGAAGGCACCGAAGTTAACGATGCTGGATACAACACCCTTGCGGATTTGACCCTTTTCTAACTGATTTAGGAAACCATGACGAACAGCGCTTTGTGATTGTTCTAGGTAAGCGCGACGGGAGAGCACAACGTTGTTGCGGTTCTTATCAAGTTCGATAATCTTCGCTTCGATTTGCTTACCAATGTATGGCGCAAGATCGCGGACGCGACGCATTTCGACCAATGATGCTGGCAAGAAGCCACGCAGTCCGATATCCATGATCAAGCCGCCTTTGACGACCTCGATGACGGTACCGGTAACAACACCATCTTCCTCTTTGATCTTTTCGATTGAACCCCAAGCACGCTCGTACTGTGCGCGTTTCTTGGAGAGAATTAGTTGGCCTTCTTTATCTTCTTTTTGAAGAACTAGGGCCTCGATGACGTCGCCAACTGTGACAACTTCGTTCGGATCAACATCGTGTTTGATGCTGAGTTCGCGAGAAGGAATAATTCCTTCGGTTTTGTAGCCAATGTCGACGAGTACTTCGTCACGGCTCACTTTTACAACAATGCCTTCGACGATGTCTCCGTCATTAAATGGCTTGATAGTTGCGTCGACTGCTGCGAGAAATTCCTCGGCTGATGCGAAGTCGTCATGTGTTATAGATTTTTTGTTGTCAGAAGTGACAGTCATTAAGTTATTGCCTCGATGCGGATAGATATAGAGCGGACGTTGAATTCTTTCCGAGTGGATCTTGCAGCCTTAGGTCTGAAAGCAAGCAAACTCAACCTTCTAAGGATAGAGATGCCTGATATCAGGGTCAAAACGGCTAGCTTCGACCTAGTGCCCCGCCTCGGACCAAGATTTTCCTATACCCACCGAAACATCCATTGGAACCAGCAAATCCCCTACGGATTCCATGTTTTCAACGACTATCTGCTGAACTTGCGCTAGCTCGCCTGGCGCTATTTCGACCACTAATTCGTCGTGCACCTGAAGTAGAAGTCGAGACTTAACGCCAGCCATTTCTAGAGCTGCACCCACCTTCAGCATCGCAACCTTAACAAGATCGGCCGCAGACCCTTGAATAGGTGCGTTTAAAGCCATGCGTTCGGCCATGTCACGCAGCTGGCGGTTATCACTATTCAAATCAGGAAGGTAACGTCGACGTCCCATGATGGATTCGGTGTAACCAAGTTTTCGTGCTTGCACAACGACTTCTGCTAAGTAGTCGCGCACCCCTCCGAATCGCTCAAAGTAAGTGTCCATAAGTTGTTTAGCTTCGTTGTTGCCAATGCTGAGCTGTTGTGCGAGTCCATAAGCGGAAAGACCGTAAGCGAGACCATACGACATTGCCTTGATCTGGCGACGCATATCAGCATCTACTTTGCTTGCTGGAACGTCAAATACCTGTGCGCCGACCGTTGTGTGTAGATCTTCACCTGAGCTAAGAGCTGCAATCAACCCGACATCCTTTGAAAGGTGCGCCATAACACGCATTTCAATTTGGCTGTAGTCAGCCGTCAAAAGTGTTTCGTATCCCGAGCCAACGACAAATGTTTTTCGAATCTGCACGCCTTCGTCAGTACGAATTGGAATGTTTTGCAAATTTGGTTCGGTACTCGACAACCGTCCAGTGGCTGCAATCATCTGATTGAAGGTGGTGTGAATCCTTCCATCATCCGCAACGCAACCTAGTAGACCGGTCACCGTCTGACGCAATTTACTTACTTCACGATATCTCAGTAACGCGGTGAGGAGCTCATCGTCTGGAAACTTTGCCAGCAGACCTAGTAAAGATTCTGCATCGGTTGTATAACCAGTCTTAATTTTCTTAGTTTTTGGTAACCCACGCTCTTCAAACAGTACTTCTTGCAACTGCTTTGGCGATCCCAAGTTGAATTCATGGCCCACAGTCTGATGCGCTTGTTTAACGGCAGCGGCCGCATCATCGTCAAAGGCTTGCTCTAATTTCTTCATAGATTTCGTATCGATCGCAATACCGTAGGACTCCATGCGGGCCAACAAGATAACTAACGGCAACTCGACTTCGCTGAACAGTTTTGTGCTACCGCGCGTAGTTAGCTCACTTTGCAGCACATTGGCAAGTTCTAATATTGCAAATGCGCTCTTTGCTAGTGCGTCACCTGAGACGTCAGTAGAGCCATCTAAAGACATTTGCGCAGACTCGGTCGCCTCCGACAAATCCAAAACCTGATGCAGATACCTTTCAACTATTTCAGGCAATTCAAAATTACGACCTCCAGGAGAAATCAGATAGGCCGCGATTGCAGTATCGAATTCCAATCCATCGAGTTCGTGACCTGATGCCAAAAGCGCTAACGCCACTCCCTTGGCATCATGCATAATCTTTGGTGCTGGACTTGAAAGCCACTCGTCAATTTGTTTCTTACTATCGTCATACCTCGCCCAAATTGAGGTCTTATCGGGAGCAACGACAGCAATCGCGGAAATGCTTCCAGTACCACTCGCCCACTGACCAGCAACTGCAACGGCTACCGAATCTGTATTGTGGCTATCCAGCCAAGTCTTTAGCTCTTTTCCAGATAGCTGAACTACTGAGACCTGCTCAACATTTGCAATCTGTTCGATCACATCATCCGTTGTTGTCGGAATCGATACTTCACTTGAGTTCCCTGCAGGCCAAGCAGCAAACAACCTTGGTCGTATTGCCGAAAACTCCAGTGCATCCAATACGGCATGTACCGTAGCCGCATCATAATCATGCCGAACATAAGTAGCCAGATCACTATTGACCGGAGCGTCTTCAACTAGACGATTTAATTCGTAGTTCAGCTGAACTTGCGCGGCATGTTCGCGCATCGCCTCCCCTACTTTGCCAGGTAGTTCTGCCTGCTGTTCGATAATTTCAGACAGACCGCCATATGTCGTAATCCACTTGGCTGCAGTCTTTGGCCCAACGCCAGGTACGCCAGGCAAGTTATCGCTACTCTCCCCCACCATTGCTGCGAGGTCTCGGTACTTATCAGGACCCACACCATACTTTTCAGTAACTGCGGCTGGATTCATGACCGCTAGGTCTGACATACCTTTTCGGGGATACAACACTGTGACTCTCTCATCCACCAGTTGAAACGAGTCTCTATCACCACTAATGACGTACACCGGAATATCGCAGGCCCTTGCCAGTGTGCACAAAATATCGTCCGCTTCATAACCATCAGCCGTGACTACCGGGATATTCAGTGCTTCTAATACTTGCTTAATTAGTTCGACTTGGCCCTTAAATTCAATCGGAGATTTGGCGCGTGTGGCTTTATATTCCGGGTATCTCGCACTTCGGAAGGTATCCCTTGACACATCAAATGCAACCACCAGATGAGTCGGCTTTTGATCTTTAAGTACATTTACCAGCATCGAGACGAAACCGTAAACTGCATTGGTGTGTTGACCTGAGCTGGTAGCGAAATTTTCGACAGGCAAGGCGTGAAACGCGCGATAGGCAAGCGAATGCCCGTCCAAGATGAGAAACTTAGAGTTATCGGCCACATCACGATCCTAGAGGTGCACTAATGACTGACTCACAGGCGAACCGCGATAAGACATATCCGGTTTCTGAAATTCCATTGGGAGCAATGGCCGAACGCATGGGCGTTACCCTGCTCGAGGCGAGCATAAATCGAATCGTTTGTCAGATGCCGGTTGAAGGCAATACCCAGCCGTTTGGACTTCTAAATGGCGGTGCTTCGATGGCACTGGCCGAAACGCTTGGATCTATCGGCGCCAATCTTTTCGCCGGACCAGACCGAGTGGCGGTTGGCATTGATATAAATGGAACTCACCATCGCAGCGCTACCGAAGGCTTAGTTACTGGTGTTGCTACGCCGTTAAGTCTTGGTCGCACGCTCGCGGTTTACGAGATTGTGATTTCTGATCAACGTGACAAACGGCTTTGCACTGCTCGAATAACGTGCTTATTGCGCGATCGTAACTGATTTTCGATTAGTTGCACTCTCTAAAAGTATCGCTGAAATAAAATAGGGTCTGAACCGATTGGTTCAGACCCTATTTTTAACTTCTACTTAGCCGCCCAGGTAAGCCTGAGCAATTGCTGGGTCGTCAGCCAATTTGGAGCCATCGCCCTCAAGCTTAAGGTTTCCCGACTCTAGAACATAGGCATAATCCGCAATACGAAGTGCGGCTAAAGCGTTTTGCTCAACTAGCAAAATCGTGACACCTGACTTGCGAATAGTTTCAATGGTTTCGAAAATGAGATCCACCAAAACTGGTGCCAGACCCATTGATGGTTCATCCAATACAAGTAGTTTTGGATTTCCCATCAGTGCACGACCTACGGCAAGCATCTGTTGCTCACCACCGGACATAGTTCCTGCTTTTTGGTTGATGCGCTCTCTTAGGCGAGGGAACAATTCAAGTACTCGCTCGCGGGCTTCCTTAACCGCAGCTCCGTCCTTGCGCAGGTAAGCACCGAGATCTAAATTCTCGTCGACCGTCATCTTTGGGAAGATTCGACGACCTTCTGGTGATTGGCAAATACCCTTGGCAACAATTTCGTGGCCTGGAATCCCATCGATTTTTTCGCCAAGGAACTCGATGCTGCCGGACTTAGGCTTCATCAAGCCACTTACAGTTCGCAGCGTTGTGGATTTGCCTGCACCGTTTGAACCGATGACAGAAACAATTTCACCTTCACGAACTTCAAGGGAAAGACCCTTGACTGCTGTGATCGCTCCGTAACCAACCGTTAAATCACTTATCTTGAGCATTACAGGAGTGTTTAAACGTGCCATTACTTGCTCGCCTCCGATCCGCTCTTGCCTAAGTAGGCTTCGATTACTCGTGGGTTTGACTTGATTTCGGCAGGTGTGCCTTCGGCAATTCTCTGCCCCTGGTCGAGAACTGTGATGCGCTCAGAAACCTGCATAACAACACTCATATCGTGCTCGATAAGTAGAATACTTACACCCTTATCGTCACGAAGTTTTCGCACGAACTGCACAAATACTGCTGATTCGTTCGGGTTCATACCGGCAGTTGGCTCATCCAGAAGTAAGACTCTTGGTCGCAACGCAAGTGCACGGGCCACTTCCAGACGCCTTTGATCACCATACGAAAGATTACGTGCGTATTCGTGAGTTACCCCACCAATACCTACGTAGTCCAGGAGCTCTTGCGCAAATTCGCGAGCTACTTCTTCCTCATGACGCTGCTTCTTTGTTCGCAGGATGGTAGACACGACCCCAGCCTTCATTTGGGAATGCATAGCCACCATGACATTTTCTTGCGCAGTCATCAAACCAAACAGTCGGATGTTCTGGAAAGTTCGCGCCATTCCGCCAGATGCAATGTCATGAACTGGATCGCCAGTAATTTCCTTACCCTCGAAAAAAACTGCGCCACTTGTTGGTTGATAAAGACCGGTAAGTACGTTGAAGAACGTAGTTTTACCAGCACCATTAGGACCAATCAAGGAGACGATTGATCCTTGTGGGATATTGAACGAGACATCATCGACAGCAACTAAGCCACCGAATTCGACGCGAATATTTTGAGCCTCTAGTGCAGCTCCACCATCAAGACTCATACTTAGTTGCTCGCTATCTTTGTCTCGTCGGATACTTTCTTATCTACATCGCCCTTTTCGTCCTGCATAACCATCCGCATTCTTGCTTCCGGTAGGAAGCCTTCTCTGCGGAATAGCATCATCAGAACTAACAAGAGTCCGAATATCAAGAACTGGTAGGAAGGGAAATTAACATGTGTTCCAAATGTGTTGTTAATTAAATCGCCAACTTGAACAAGTCCAATCGAGTTAATCCAGGACAGCACGGTTGCACCAACCACGACACCCCAGACGTTACCCATTCCACCAAGTACCACCATGGAAAGAATGATGATCGAAATCACGAAGTTGAATCGGTCCGCGTAAACGCCACCCACCAAGATCGCGAATGCAACACCGCCTACGCCACCACTAACTGCACCAATTGAATAAGACGAGAACTTTGTGCGCCACAGCGGCACACCCATCATGCTGGCCGCCAGCTCATCTTCGCGAATCGCCAACCAGGCTCGACCCAGTCGGCCGTCACGTAGTCGGATAGAGAAGAAAATCATTCCTCCGGCAAGTATTGAAACCATTAGAAACTTCTCTGGCATTGCAAATGTGCCAATAACGTACCCAAAGAGATTAATCTCATCCAGACCGCCAATTCCTTGTGCACCATTAGTTAGGTTGTGGCCGGCAATATTGCTGCCGTTCAGCATGAACTGCGGAATGATTTCACCGAAGCCCAGGGTAACCAGGGCTAGGTAGTCACTCTTTAGGCGAAGAGTTGGACCACCAATAATGACGCCCCAGATAGCCGTGAAGCAGCCACCTAAAATCAGAACTATGAGTACGTGGAAGTGAATACCAAACTCAAATCCCTTGCGAGCGTGTCCAAAAAAGTTAAATTGCAATGAACTAAAGAATGGGGACATTAGCCAACCGGCGACGTATCCACCCAGCGCCCAGAAGGCTACATAACCTAGATCGAGCAGACCGGCGTATCCCACAATGATGTTTAGTCCAAGCGCCATCAAGATCCAAATCATGATTTCTGCCAATGACGACAATGAGAACCACGAATTGAAGAACTTCTGGACATCGCTATTTAAATAAGTCAGAAGGAACTTATTTAGGACGAAGATCGTTGCAACTACTGAGACGTAGCCAATAGCCCACTTGCGGTTGTTTGTTACTGCGGTGTGCGCAGCTACTGAAGTATTAGACATATCAGACCTTCTCTTGTGCTGTCTCGCCCAATAGTCCACCGGGACGGTAAACCATCAAAAGAATAAGGATGGTGAAAACCATAGACTGCGACCAGCGTTGACCCGGTCCAATAGACAAGCCGTCGTTGTAGGCCTGGATCAATCCGATGATTAGGCCGCCCATGACTGCGCCGTAAAGGTTTCCAACTCCACCAAGTACGGCCGATGTGAATGCAATCAAGCCCAGCTGGAAGCCCAGGTTGTAAGCAACCGTACCAATGGTTTGCGCCCACATAATTCCAGCAGCACCTGCCGCAGCGCCTGCAATTGCAAATGTGAAGGAGATGGTCTTGTTGACGTCGATACCCATCAATCGTGAAGCATCTTTATCCTGCGCAGTTGCGCGCATTGCGCGTCCGCGTCGAGTCTTATCTACCACGAAAGCCAAAATTATAAGCACTGGCACAGTGATCAAGAAAACTGCGAACGTCTTGTAGGCAATTTCTACGCCACCGATGTGGTATTTGCCTGACGGAAGCACGGTATTGACGTTGACAGGCACTGAGCCGATCCACTTAAGTCCGATCCACTGAAGTACGAATGACATTCCAACGGCCGTGATTAGCGGCGCTAGCTTTGGTGCGTCGCGAAGTCGGCGATAAGCCAGACGTTCGATAGTTACGTTTAGTGTTGCGCCGAATGCCATTGTAAAAAGGAGAACAACTAGGAGCAATGCGTAATTCTTACCGCTTGGCGATTGCGCACCGAGCAATTCGGTAAGCACCGCGAAGCTGAAAACAGAAGTGAGCATGAACAAGTCACCATGCGCGAAGTTAATGAGTTCGATAATTCCGTAAACCAATGTGTAGCCAAGCGCGATCAACGCATACAGCAAACCATTGTTCAACCCGTTGATAGTTACCTGAGCAAACTCTTGCGGGCTATGAGCAAAATTTATCCCTAGCCAATAAACCGCAACACCCATGATCAAAAAACTGGAAAGTCTCAGAAGGATTGCACTTAGTGGAACCTTCTTTTTACGAGCTATGCCGGATGCAACCGAAGTCATCTGGGTTATCTCCCTTTGGTAAGACACCATCATTAGGTGCTTGAAAATTTCTATTCAATTTAACACTATAACTGTTACAAAGTGCAGGAATTGGGCGGGATTGGTAAACCAATCCCGCCCAAACCTTTGGTGCCCTAAATTAGGACTTTTTGACTACTTGGCTATATCAAGAGTCTTGATATCGGTTTCTACGCCACCGGTCATCTGCTGAAGGGTCATTGTGACCGAATCAATGTCACCAGTCTGCTGGTTTAGACAGAAGCCCATACCAGAAACTGATTCAGCTGCAGTTAGACATAGTTGCTTTCCACCAAATACTGCGCCAAGAACACCCTTACGAGTGCCATCAGAAGCAGCAATTGCCTTGAGGATAACCTGCATTGCTACGCCACCGTAGATGGAGTATGAGCTGTTTGGTTCGTAACCATACTTAGCGGTGTAATCTGCTACGAATTTCGCAGGTGCGCCGCCGCCCTTCTTGATTCCATCAAGTGACTTACCAGCAAATGTCATCCATAGGCCTTCAGCTTCTGGCATTGCGCGAAGTGCTGGGTAACCTGAGAAGCCATCTGGTGACATAGACAAGAATGCCTTGTTGTCGCCAAGAACGCTTGTCTTGTCCTTAACTAGCTGTACACCGTTGTTATCGAAGATACCTCCGTAGTAAACAGCAGTTGCACCGCCAGCCTTGATCTTCTGGAAGGTTGATGTATTGATAGCACCAGCCTTGATGTCCCATGAGTAACGAAGTACTGTTCCACCGAGCTTTTCGAACTCTTTCTGTACAGCGTCAGCGATGCCGATGCCGTATGCCTGAGTGTCATCTAGAACTGCAAGGGTCTTTACACCCTGTTCGTTGTACAAGAACTGAGCTGCTGCGGTTCCCTGGAATGCATCGTTACCGATGATTCGAGCGTAGTTACGTGAACCGGATGGGTAGTAAAGATCTGGCTCGCCCTTGTCCCAAGGCACTGTAAGACCTGGGTAAGTGTTTGCGTGGGAAACCATCAACATGCCAGCTTGGTTTACAACTGGGATGATGATCTTTGCACAACCGGAGTTGTAGGTACCAAGAACTGCAACTTCGTCAACGTTGGCTACGTGATCCTGTGCGTTCTTTGCACAAGCTGCATCGTCCCAAGCACCCTTAGCTGCTGTTGAGTCGTCGTATTGCTTGACTGTTACGTTGAACTTTCCAGCTTTGCCACCGGCTTGTTCTAGTACAAGTGCGATAACTTCGTTAGTTGACTTGCTCGCATCAGCGGAAGCACCCTGCAATGGAAGGTCAGTACCCACAACTAGGGTCTTTCCTCCAGCAGAACTGCTGCTACTGCAAGCTGCAAGTGCAAGTGCGCCAGCGATAGCTAGTGCACCAATCTTGATCGGCTTGATCATTTCTATTTCCTCTCGTTGGCCCGACGAATTCTTTTCGGACAGACTTAAGTTAGTAGCAAAAGCCCTACAAATTCAAGGAAATTCCGATCAGGCACCAATGAGTTATGGGTTCGTTATCTAGCACGGCTTAAAGATGCGAAAAATACGGCAAAAAGGCCATTTTGGGCCAGGACTTAGCGCTTTCGCTTTTCTCTTATCCGGAGATTTATTACGATTGGCGATCCGGCAAACCCAAATTCTTCACGGAACCTGCGCTCGACGAATCTGCGATATCCGGCCTCTAGGAACCCCGTAGTAAATAGGACAAAAACTGGTGGTGCGACGCTAGCTTGCGTACCAAACAAAATCTTGGGCTGTTTACCGCCACGTACGGGGTGCGGGTGCGCGGCAACAATATCCGAGAGGAATGCATTAAGCCTTCCAGTCGGGACACGAGTTTCCCAGCCAGCCAACGCAGCTCTAAGTGCTGGTACCAAACGATCCTTGTGCCACCCAGTTTTTGCGCTGAAATTAATTCTCGGGGCCCATCCAACTTGAACTAGGTCTCGTTCAACTTCACGCTCTAGGTAAAAACGTCGCTCGTCGTCCACGAGGTCCCACTTATTAAACGCAATAACGAGTGCCCGACCAGATTCGATAACCATCGTTATGATGCGCAAGTCTTGGTCCGATAGTGGCTGACTGCCGTCGAGAAGTACTACCGCTACATCGGCCTTGTCGAGTGCAGATTTTGTTCTTAGCGTTGCGAAGTACTCATGACCGGTTGCAGTTTTTGCCTTTTTGCGAATGCCAGCAGTATCAACCAGGATCCACTCTTCGCCATCTAATTCGATAAGTTCATCGACTGGGTCAACTGTGGTTCCAGCGACACTATCGACAACTGATCGCGCTTCCCCTGAAAGTGCATTAAGCAAACTGCTTTTACCAACGTTGGGCTTGCCTAATAATGCAATCCGATGCGGTCCCCGAGGTCGAGCATTGCCGGTACCCTCTTCAGGCATCGAAGCCAGGATTACATCCAGCAGATCACCGCTGCCACGGCCATGAAGTGCCGAAACTGTATACGGCTCTCCTAGTCCAAGTGACCAGAGGCGGGCAGCTTCAACTTCTGCGCGTTCATCGTCAACTTTATTAGCCACAAGTAGCACTGGAACCTTCGCTTTACGAAGTACGCGAACGATCTGTTCATCAGCATCAGTTGCCCCTACGGTTGCATCGACAATGAATACAACCACGTCACTTGAATTCATAGCGTGTTCGGCTTGGGCCGAAACTTGAGCACTCATTCCTGAAGCGTCATGCTCCCAGCCACCGGTGTCGACGACTATGAACGGTTTTCCATTCCACTCGGCCTCGTATCGCACGCGATCACGCGTTACTCCAGGACGGTCCTCCACAACAGCTTCTCTTCGACCAATGATTCGATTTACGAACGTGGATTTACCAACGTTGGGTCTACCAACTACGGCCACAACCGGCAATTTATCCAGCGCAGCCGAATCATCTATAAAATCTTCTGGCGGTAGACCAACTTGATCCAAGAGGGCAATATATTCGGATTCAGTCAAGTCTTCCCATCGCTCTGGGAACTCAATGGAATCATCAACCTCGACAGCGTCACCAGCGACAACATATATAACTGTTTCTGCGTCTGGATCTAAATCGTGTGAATCAAAATCTCTAGCCATCGATGTCACCAATAAGTTGCATGACATGATCAATTACTTCCGCAAGTTGCATGTCGGTTGTGTCAATCAGGATTGCGTCGGGTGCTATCTCTAACGGAGAAGTTGCTCTGGTGCTATCAGCCTGGTCTCGTTGAAAGATACTTTCCTGAATTTGCGATACTTCTGCATCAATTTCAGCTGCGCGACGTTGCGCGCGTGCCTGCGGATCCGCGGTTATAAAAAGTTTCAGCTGGGCTTTGGGCATTACGACTGATCCGATGTCGCGACCTTCCAGCACTATGCCGTTACGCGCCTGAGACGCGATGCTTCGCTGTAACTCAACAAGTTGGGCTCGAATTTCCGGAATAGCGCTTACTGCACTCACCGCAGAAGTTACTTCAGCTCCTCGAATTGGGTCTGAAACGTCAGTATCTCCAACATGGACACCAGGTATGAGTGGATCCGTACTAGGGCGAATTTCGGCTCCTGGTGCCGCTGCTACTACCTCGGCAACTGAATTCAACGGGATTCCTAAATCTTGGAGGTACCACGTCATGGCCCGATACATACTGCCAGTGTCCAAATATGACCAACCGAGGTCTTTAGCTATCGCCCTTGCAACTGTTGATTTACCTGAGCCACTTGGCCCATCAATAGCAACAACAATTGGCTCGGACACGCCCCAAGTCTACCTGTATTAGTGGAAATCGAATCCGCGTTCCATTAGAGCGCAAATCCAATTAAGCAATGACAGTGAAGGCCGCAGCTTCGAGTGCCTCGGACAACGTCGGGCGCGATTGTGATGCCACGCTCAGTTCAACTAGCCCAGTCATGCGCCCAAGTGAATGGTCAATGCGCACATCTTCCAAGTTGACCTTCGCATTAGCTGCAACTTGAAAAAGTCGAGCCAATTCGCCTGGCTTATCTTCCACCCGGACCACCAATAACGCATGATTTTTGTTGCCGGTTCCATGCTTTCCGGGGAGACGTTCTCTGCCGACATTCCCAGCCGTCAACTTCTCCGTAATTCGCACCAGGTCACCAGCTAGTAACGCGCTTGCAAACGATTCCAATCCGGCAGCAACATTTGATAAGCGCTTTGCGACATGCTTTGCATTTTCACCCAATATTTCAGTCCAGAGCTCCGGATCGGAACCAGCGATGCGGATTGTGTCGCGGATTCCTTGCCCAGCCAACTCGACCTCGGAATCGCTAGCGTTAAGCAATTCGCCTGCCAAAACGCTTGCTACGACCTGGGGAGTGTGTGAAATTAACGCAACCGCTTGATCGTGGTCAAGCATTGATCTCTCTACCGGTATGCCACCTAGTGCAACAACAAAGTCACTAACTATTGCAAAACTATCGTCTGATGTCGCTGGCGTTTTCGTTAAAACCCAAGGCCGATCTACAAACAGGTTTCCTTGGGCGCCGATTGCGCCTCCAACTTCGCGACCTGCCATCGGATGTCCACCAACAACTCGTGCCATTGCATTCGTCGGCAAATCTTCTAGATCCAAAAAAATAGCTGACTTAACGCTGGCAACATCCGTGACAACTGCACTTGGATAAGCCAACAACGTTTCGCGAATTACGTTCGCAGCAGCCCGCGGTGGTGTCGCGACAAAGACTAAATCAGGGGTCTCGTTGATCCAAGGTTTGGCCCCACTGGCCTTAACGGAATTTGCAAGTGCTTCATGATCAATGTCGCGCAAGAAAACTTCGAAACCACGAGTTTTCAGGCCTAGTGCAATTGAAGTGCCGATTAATCCCGTGCCTATCACGCAAATTTTCTTGGCCGATAAATCAGGTGCCATGTTCACTGCGCAATGTCTTGGCGTAAAACTTCTGCACCACGAAGGTAAACATGTTTCACATCTGCTCTAGCAACATTCATTTCAGCATGCATCATGGTTCTAATCACCATAGGCATTGCTCCGGTTACATCAAGTTCTTGGGCGCAGATTAACGGCACGTCCGCCAAGCCGACACTACGAGCGGCGGCGGCTGGGAAACCACTGTGAATGTCTGGCGTAGCTGTAAACAGCACGCTTACTAGATCTGAGGCTGTAATGCCATTACGATCTAACATTGCGGTTAGCAATTCTGTTACGGCATCCGCCATTTCAGTTGCATCGTCAGCGGTTAAGCACACCGCTCCTCGAATTGCCTTGATACTCATAACTCAATCCTAAAGCCCAACAGCGTTATACAACTTCCCCAACTCTTTGTTGGCTAATGTGCGCACATGGCCAGACTTCAAGTTGCCAAGCAGGATCGGTCCGATTTGAGTGCGGACTAAGTCGACGACTGGATGTCCCACTTCATCGAATAGTCGCCGCAAGATGCGATTTCTACCCTCATGGATTGATATTTCGACTATGGAATGTGATTTACCAGTTTCGATCAATTTGCAATCAGTTACAGCGACCGGGCTGCCATCAATTACAACGCCTGCAATGATTTTAGTAATTACACCTTTATCCACTCGGCCCTCAAGTTTGGCCAAATATGTCTTAATTATCCCGTGCGAAGGGTGGCCAAGTCGCTGGCTCAGCTCGCCATCATTGGTGAGCAAGAGCAATCCTTCGGTATCAGCATCTAGCCTGCCGACGTGAAATAGCCGTTCCTCAAATTCGGCTACCAAATCGCCAACACATTCGCGCCCATGTTCATCGCTCATAGTCGTAACAACGCCACGCGGCTTATTAAGTGCAACTACGACATGTCCGCTCGTTTGGGCTATCCGCACCCCGTCAACATGGATTACGTCAGCGTCAGGATTCACCCGAGCTCCTAGCTCGTCGCTTACTTCCCCATTAACAGTCACTCGTCCCGCTGTTATGAATTCTTCGCACTTACGTCGAGAACCCAAACCTGCCGCAGCAAGCACTTTCTGTAGCCGCACTTGCCCTTCGTCCACTGTGGCCGCTAACTAGTAGCGAGGTCGAGAACTTCTTCGACGCTATCTGGCATCGGAAGGTGTTCTGCAATTGGCGGCAAATCTTCGAGTGATTTGAGTCCAAGTCTCTCTAAGAAATAGATCGTGGTCCGATATAGATGGGCACCAGTTTCACCATCGTGACCAACCTCTTCGATTAGGCCGCGGGTTACAAGCGTGCGAACAACACCGTCAACATTTACGCCGCGGATTGCGGAAATTCGGGATCGGGTTACCGGCTGCCGATAAGCGACCACGGCTAAAGTTTCCAGCGCTGCTTGTGTCAATTTTCCGTGCTGCCCATCGAGGACAAATCTTTCAACCACCTGAGCACAGTTATCTCGCGTCCAGTAACGCCAGCCACCGCCGAGTTCGCGTAAATCAAATCCACGACCAGATACTGCATACTCCTGAGCTAAGTCATGTAACGTGCGCACAACTTCCTCTTCTGGAGTGCAAGTTAGCGTAGCTAGAGTTGAAAGTGACATCGGCTCTTCCGCAACGAGCAAGAGTGCCTCAAGTGCTGCGGATAAAGAAGGTGCACCGAGTGAGATGCCGTCATCGGACTCAGTTTCAGTTGCAGATTCTCCGTCGATTAATTCAATCTCTTCGTCACTCATTCGCTTCGCCTATCTGTGATCGGAAATCTTCAACTTCTGTAGTTTCAAATTCATCAATTTCGTGCAGTGCTGATATTTCACCTTCATCATCGCCGATCCAACGTACATACAACTCCCCTAGTGGCGTTGCCTGATCAAAAAGTACGAGGCCATCGCGATAGATTTCAAGTAGTGCAAGAAATCTTGCGACCACTAAAAGCGTTGTGTCACAGTCTCGAGTCAGCGCACGAAAAGTTGATTGGCCAACGCGACGTAACCTCTCAACAATAATGGCAGCTTGTTCGCGAACCGAAACTCTGGCGGCATGAATGTGTGCGACTGAAATTACATCGGGTAACTTGGGTTCGAGCGCGCGCGCCGCAAGATTTGCAAAATCATCAGGACCAAGTCCGATGATGACTTCTGGTAACAGCTTGGTGAATCTCTCGTCCAAGCCCACAGTTCGGGCGTGTTGTCTACCTGCAGTCTCCAGCCGGTGCTTGAAGTCAGCCGACATGTATTTGAATGCTCGATACTGCAATATTCGGGCCAGCAGTAGATCTCGGGCTTCCAAAATCGCTATGTCTTCTTCATCTTCTACTTCCCCGCCAGGAATCAACCTTGCAGCTTTTAGATCAAGGAGTGTTGCTGCGATTACCAGGAACTCGGTCGCCTCATCAAGCGTCCATTCCTCGCCACGATCTTTGATGTAGCCCAGGAAATCGTCAGTTATTAAGTGGAGAGAGAGTGCTGTGACATCAAGGCGATGCTTTGCTATCAAGGAAAGTAGGACGTCAAATGGTCCTGAAAATTCCTCAATATGAACTCGAAAAGAGTCTGATGTTTCTTCCGGCGCAGCGGTTTCTTGGTCAGGCTCGGCGTGCGCCGTTGGAGACATCAGGTAGCAACCGAACCTTTCGCCTCGAGTCGCTGCACCATTTCCCAAGCAAGATTGCGATAAGCCTGCGCGCCTGATGAGTTCGGTGCCTGTTCGATTATGGAAACACCTGCTTTGGTGGTTTCTGGAAATTTCACGGTGCGACTAATTGTGGAGTGGAAAACTGCCTCGCCAAAGGCATCGAAAACTGCTTGTACTGTTTCACGAGTGTGTAGCGTGCGCGCGTCAACCATTGTTGGCAATACACCGTCAATAGTCAGGCGATTATTCAAACGCTCTTGAACTTTGGTGATAGTCTCGCGAAGCATCTCGACGCCACGTAATGCGAAGAACTCGCACTCCATTGGAATTATGACTCCATCGGACGCCGTTAAAGCATTAACGGTGAGCAGTCCAAGTGATGGCTGGCAGTCGATCAAGATGTAATCGTAATACGGCTTAACCACCTCAAGAGCTCGCTCAAGTGCGTACTCGCGCGCTACTTCGCCAGCTAAGCGGAGTTCAGCCGCACTTAAATGAATGTTTGCTGGCAGCAAATCTAAGCCCTTTATGCTGGTTGGCATTACGACCTCGTTAGCAGGTGATGCCTTGGAATCCATCAACATGTCGTAGACGGTTCGCTTGCCGCCAAGTTCATCGGGATTCACTCCCAGACCAATTGACAGTGATCCCTGCGGATCCATATCAACCATCAATACTCGTCGTCCGGCTTCAGCTAATGCTGCGCCAAGATTAATTGTTGTTGTCGTTTTACCGACGCCACCCTTTTGGTTTGTCATAGCAATTACATAGGCCGGCCCGTGTGAGGTTAATGGACGTGGGGCTGGAAAAGTAGGCATCGGGCGACCAGTTATACCGAGTACCACGGTTGTCGATTCAACTGCAACGTCGGATGGTGCGATTGGAGTTACGGAAGCTTCATGATCGTCTGGCAACTCGATGTTCACATTCACAACAGCGCTATCAATCGCGTCGATTGCAGGATCCGTTGCCGAATGCGTCAAGTGCTGATCTTGCGGAATTGGAACTGTCATGATTGGTCCTTCCCAGCTTTACTTGCAACGTCTATGAGACACCTCAACTAGCGAGCTATCTCTTAGATATAGGTATCTACGCAGCCGCAGGGGAAGGTTACGACTTACTTTAGAATAAGCGTCGAACCCTACAAACACTGGGATGTGGGGATTTTTGAGGCAGCGTGTGGCGATTCAGCCATTCATCTCAACTTGAGGTTCAGGCTTGCGCCCTCGGGTGTGCGGTGGCATAAACCTCTCGCAGTTGATCGACCGTAACCATGGTGTAAATCTGGGTGGTAGTAACTGACGCGTGACCTAATAATTCCTGCACCACACGGACATCTGCCCCATTTTCAAGTAGATGAGTGGCAAATGAGTGTCGCATAGTGTGTGGGGAAACTTTTCCAGCTAATCCAGCCTTTTGGGCGGTCTCCTGCAGAATTGCCCAGGCACTTTGGCGCGACAATGGGCCGCCTCGGGCGTTAAGGAATACGGCGGCACTTCCCTTTCCAGACTGCGCCAAAACTGGTCGAGATCGCACTAAATAAATGTCTAGAGCTGACAGGGCGTGTTTCCCAACGGGAACAAGTCTCTCTTTATTACCTTTGCCGCGAAGTCGCAAGATTGGTACGTCCACACTCAGAGTTGCTACGTCGTCTATAGACAGGTCAATTAGTTCAGAAACTCGAGCTCCCGTTCCATAAAGTAATTCCAACAGCGCTCGATCTCGCATCATAAGAACTGATATATCTCCACCGGAATGAGCGCCCACAGCGTTTAATAGAAGTTCAATGTCGCTAAAACTCAAAGCTTTTGGTAATCGTTTAGCCAGACCAGGAGGCTTAACAGCCCGAGCTGGGTCTGAAGTCGTAATTCCTTCCCGAGCAAGAAAGGCATGCAACCCTCGTACTGCGATTACTGTCCGGGCCGCAGATGCTGGCGCCAGTGGAGATTTTTCACTACTTCCCATGCGTAACGAAACCAAGAAATCCGAGATTTCCGCTGTGGCTACCTGTTTGAAGTCCGTTAGACCACGGCCTTCACAAAAATCGACATATCGAGCCAGATCTCGTCGGTATGCGGCGATCGAATTTTTTGTTAATCCACGTTCAACAATTAGATGATCCAAATAACCGGCCGCATGCCGCCTTAATTGCGAAGTGGGAATTGACTCGCTTCCCGTGGCGGATTTCTTTGCGTCAGGCACATCTTGAACTTACCTGACATAACGTCAGGAACTCGCTATCAAAAGCGGGTCTAATTTTGAAGTTGCTCGCGCTGCAGTATTTCGAAACCAACACGGCTAATGACAACCGACATTGGGGTGCCCAGTGCGCCGCAAATGGAACTCAATAGTTCCGATGATGCTTCCTTTTGGCCGCGTTCTACTTCAGAGAGATACCCCAGTGAAACCTGAGCTGAGCGTGAAACCTCACGTAACGTGCGGGACTGCTTGGTTCGGATGTTGCGGAGTTCTTCGCCAATGACCTGACGCAATAAAACAGGCTTAATTGACGTGGTGGACTGCGGGGCAGCAATCCGAATTGTGTGCTGGAGAACCGGTTGGGCTGAGAGTGTTTTCATAGTGTCTTGTGTAACCATTTCCATCCCCCACTTATTCCAATTGCTTTTCAATGTGAAAAACTTCTATAGGAAAGTCAATAATAACTCTAAAGCGGCCGCTACGGTTTCGTCTCGAATTTCGTTGCGGGCAATGCGTGGATCCTCAATTTCTGGGTATAAATGCAGTTCCTCGACAACAGAATCGACTACCGAACCCGTGTTATCTCGCTCGACGCAGGCGACGAAAACCGTGCCAGGCAAGTGCCCATCTACTGCCTCAGGGCCCGCTACCCCAGTAACTGCTAAGCCAAAATCCGAATTCATCAAGTTCGCGACTCCTACTGCCATCTGAAGGGCCACATCAGCCTGGACTGAACCACCTTCAGCCAGCAATTCACCGTTCACGCCTAGGCAACTTTCTTTGACGTCTGTTGCATAAGAAATAACCCCGCCACGATAAACCTTTGACGCACCTGGGATAGCAGTTATCGAAGTGCCGATTTGACCACCGGTTAGTGATTCTGCGGAGGCAAATGTTCTGCCAGCCATCGCAACGATAACCGTTAACGCCAATGAGTCGATGTCAGTAGTCATACTTTCTCCTTGGATTCAGTTGCATTCACAGCCCATGAATTGCAGAGTCGATAAATTGCAAATTTAACTTGGTGGATATCTTACTTTTGCTGCGTAATCTATTCCCGTTAAAACAGTCAGTGCCAGCGCCACGCCAAGGGCAGTATTTGCAACTGTCGTTACCCATCCACCCATTGGAATCAAGTACGCCACAATCGCCACAATCTGGCTCACGGTCTTCACCTTTCCACCTCTCGATGCCGGAATAACGCCTCGTTTGATAACCCTAAATCGCAAGAGTGTGACTGCCACCTCGCGTACCAGAATCACAACAGTCACCCACCACGCAACCTCACCGATTAATGACAGCCCTACTAAAGCGGTTCCGATCAAAGCTTTATCAGCGATTGGATCTGCAATCTTCCCAAAGTTTGTTATCAACCCATATCGCCTGGCCCACAGGCCGTCCATGAAGTCGGTTAGGGCTGCGACTAAAAATACCGTGGCGCTAATCCATTGGTTAGTAGTCGTTTGTGGGGCCGCCAATAACAGGTATCCAAAGATTGGAACCAAAATAAGTCGTAAACACGTCAGCGCATTTGGGATGTTTATTAGCGGCACGTTATTTACTGGATCTCCCAAGTAATCCGGCTTTCCGAAGTTGCTCATTAGACAACCTGGTGGGCAATCAAGTCGACTCCATCGCAGTCGGTGACAACCGCTTTCACAATAGTTCCGATTGCTAACTCGCTATCCGAAATTATCGTCGTAACGCCATCCACCTCAGGTCCTTGATGTTCTGCCCGTCCCAGGTTTCCTGCAGCTTCAATTAGCACCAAAACATCTTGCCCGATTCGATCTGATGCAACATCTTCGGATATTCGCACAGCCAGTTTGCTGATTCGATCAAATCTCGCTTGCACCTCATGATCGGGAATGTGGTCGGGCAACTTAACTGCCTCGGTTCCATCCTCATCTGAGTATGCGAAGACGCCAACCGCATCCAACCGAGCACCTTCAATAAAGTCTGCTAATTCCTGGACATCATCCTCGGTCTCACCAGGGAAACCAACGATTACGTTAGTTCGGATTCCAGCTAACGGGTTAGCAATTCGGATAGCCCCAATTAGATCTAGAAAGTTATCAGTACCGCCAAAGCGCTTCATGCGCCTTAAGACTGAGTTACTTGCATGTTGAAATGAAAGATCAAAATAAGGAACCACACCAGGTGTATTAGCGATCGCTGCTATCAATTCGGGTCGCATTTCGGCTGGCTGCAAGTACGAAATTCGGACCCACTCGATTCCGTCGGCTTGCACAAGTACTGGGAGTAGCTTTTCGAGCAAACGTAGATCGCCGAGGTCTTTGCCGTATGAAGTTGAATTCTCACTCACTAGCAGGACTTCTCTGACACCGTTATGTCCCAGCCAAATGGCTTCTTCAAAAATTTCGCCGGGATCACGCGAAACGTAAGAACCTCGGAATGCTGGGATCGCACAAAATGTGCAACGTCGATCGCAACCAGATGCAATCTTGAGTGGTGCCCACGGATTGTCATCAAGTCGACTTCGATAGATGTGCGGTCCCATGCCAGGTGTCGCGACCTCGTCGCGCTGCGCCGGACGATCCACGGGAGTTATTGGTAGCAAAGTCCTACGGTCGCCTGGTTCATGAGGTGTTATAGTCTCGCCTGCCATAACCTTGCGCAAAGTTTGGCCGATATCCGCGTAGCCATCGAAACTTAAAATTGCATCTGCTTCGGGTAATTCGAGTGCTAGTTCTTTGCCATAACGTTGTGCTAAACAACCAACCGCAACAACTTTGCCATTCCCCGTCATCGCCTCTGCGGCTTCCAAAATTGTGTCGATAGAATCCTTTTTAGCTTGCTCGATAAAGCCGCACGTATTTATTAACACCACATCAGATTCAGATCCGTCTGGAACTAAGGTCCAGCCATCAGCCGACAGACGTCCGGCTAATTCTTCAGAGTCAACATCGTTTCGTGAACATCCGAGCGAGACAATTGATACCCGCGGATTCGTAATCACCTTCGAAATTCTACTCGCCACGAATCATGGCAATTGTTCCCGGCAGATCTTCTGCGGTAACAAGTACCTCACGTGCCTTCGAACCTTCCGATGGGCCAACAATGTTTCGAGATTCCATCAGGTCCATCAAGCGACCAGCTTTAGCAAAGCCAATTCGCAACTTACGTTGCAGCATGGAAGTTGAACCGAATTGGGTAGAAACCACGAGTTCAACGGCTGCAAGCAAATCATCTAGGTCGGTTCCGATATCGCCATCAACTTCACGCACGAGTGATACTGGTGCAGCGATGTCCTCGCGATATTGCGGTTGCATCTGAGTTTTTGCATGCGCAACTACTGCACGTATCTCAGCTTCAGTTACCCAAGAGCACTGAATTCGAATTGGCTTTGAAGTACCCATCGGCAGGAATAGCCCATCACCTTGCCCAACAAGTTTCTCAGCTCCTGGTTGGTCCAAAATAACGCGACTGTCGGCCAAGCTAGAAGTTGAGAACGCAAGACGGCTTGGCACATTCGCTTTTATCAAACCAGTAACGACATCGACTGAGGGGCGCTGCGTTGCAAGAACTAGATGAATTCCAGCAGCTCTAGCCAACTGGGTAATTCGAACCACTGAATCTTCCACATCTCGAGGTGCCACCATCATGAGATCGGCTAACTCGTCCACAACTACCAACAGGTACGGATACGGACGCAACACACGCTGTGAACCCTCAGGTGGTGTTACCTTTCCGCCGCGCACTGCCTTATTGAAATCATCAACATGGCGGAAGCCATACGCCGCAAGATCGTCGTAGCGCGCTTCCATTTCCTTTACAACCCAAGCAAGTGCTTCGGCCGCCTTTTTTGGATTGGTAATGATTGGCGTAATTAAATGCGGAATTCCTTCGTAGGCTGTGAGCTCAACGCGTTTAGGATCAATCAGCACCATGCGCACCTCATCTGGAGTCGAGCGCATCAAAATCGATGTGATCAGAGCATTCATGCAGCCTGATTTACCTGCGCCCGTTGCACCTGCAACAAGTAGGTGCGGCATTTTTGCAAGATTGGCTACGGTAAAGCCACCCTCGACATCCTTGCCCAGTCCAACGAGCATGGGATGTTCATCCCCTGCTGCTTCCCCGCTACGCATAACGTCGCCGAGTGAGACAACTTCGCGATCAGTATTTGGAATTTCAATTCCGATTGCGCTCTTACCTGGGATTGGGGACAGGATTCGCACATCGGCACTTGCTACGGCATATGCGATGTTTTTACTAAGCGCTGTTACTCGCTCAACTTTAACTTTCGGTCCAAGCTCTACTTCGTAGCGCGTTACTGTCGGTCCACGCTGAAATCCTGTTACTTTCGCGTCAATATCGAATTGTTCGAGAACTTGAGTTAACGCCTCTATCACAGCATCATTTGCGGCGGTGCGTGCCTTAGGTATTGCCCCAGCCTTGAGAAGGGATGGGCTTGGAAGTTTGTAATTAAGTGCCGATGCCAATGGGAGTTGAACCGGCTTAGACGCTGGTTCAGTTAATGAAGCAGGCTGCGAAGAAACCGCGGGAGTCCGTGTGGGCGGAATTGCTACCGCTTCGGTTAAATGATTCTCAATCGCAGCATGGATGTCCATAGCGATTGTTTCCATCTCGGTAACATCGATAGCCGCGGGAGTCCGCTGCGCTTCGGCAGCAAGGTTTACTACCGGTGAAACAAATGGCACATCACCATCAAGGTCACCGATCGACAGCGCGGGATCGGTGTTTGACGTGTACGTAGACTTCCTGCGAAGCCGGCTGAAAATTGTTTTGTGCTGGCCGATGCCCTCGGCTAATGCAGCTTCAGCTTGAGCTGCAGAGATTGCATCTACCGAAGGGTGTGTTGAAGTTGTGCCTTCGAATGAAACAACCTTTGCCTTCATGTGCGAACGTAGCCCGACTATTTTCGCCCAAATTGAGTTAATTGGAGTAGCGGTGATTATTAAAAGTGAAAATAACGTAAGCACGGCTAAAAGGATCACAGTTACAGGTACGCCAACTGCACTGGTCAATGGCGCTGTTACTGCAAAGCCAATCCATCCTGCTGCACTTCGCATTGCTTGCGCGCCCGCTGTCGGATCTGGATTACCTCGCTGGATGTGAGCGATACCCATCACGCCAAATGTGAACAAAGTCCAACCGATAACCAGGCGACCTTTAGTTTGGGATGTAGCGTCAGGATGACGCAAAGTTTGCACTGCAAAGGCGAACAGAGCTATCGGAGCGAAAATATCAAAGATTCCAAACGCGCCGGTAACCACACTTGTTACGACACCTGAGACCAACCCTGCAGAGTGGAACCACAAAACTGAAGCGAAAACAATTCCAATTCCTAGGTACATGAGACCTAGACCGTCGCGGCGATGTGCTGGATCTAAATCTCTTGCACTTCTGCCAACCCCCCGAGTTATCGCACCAACAACGTGAGCGATACCTAACCAAATTGCAGTTGCCGCACGAGTAACACCTGATACAAAAACCGCCACCGGTGCTGATTTATTCGAATTTGTTGACTTGCGGGGCTTCGCTACCGTGCGTCCATGGCTTGAATTACGACCCTGCGGACGATTTTGATTCGCTGGACGGGAGCGCGTTTTTGCCGCTGACGGGGAAGCCATATAACAAATATATGCGAATCACACTGGTAACACTGGTAACAAGGCGTGTCGGCGTGTCTAATTCTGCTTCGGAGCCTCAATAATCAGTGGCACGATCATTGGACGACGGCGATGCTTCTCGCCAACCCATTTTCCGGTCACCCGTCGCACTAATTGCCCTAACTGATGGGTATCTGTGACCCCGTCCTTGAGAGCTAGATTCAGGGTGCTTTCAATTGTTGGCAAGACTTGAGCAAATATGGAGTCGTCCTTGCCAAACCCGCGGGCATGGATTTCTGGACCAGCGATCACAGACCGACTAGCAAAATCGACCGCAGCCACGATAGACAGGAATCCATCTTCGCCAAGTACTCTTCGATCTTTAAGTAATGATTCCGATACCTCGCCCACGCTGGCACCATCGACATAGACGTACCCGCACGGAACGTCTCCAATAATTTCGGCTTGGCCATTTCTTAATTCGACCACCATGCCGTCGCCAACGAGCATCACATTTGCTTGCGGAACTCCAGTACGGATTGCTAGATCGGCATTCGCTCGTAGATGTCGCCATTCACCATGAATTGGCATTACGTTTTTTGGTTTTACGATGTTGTAGCAATATAGTAATTCGCCAGCAGCTGCGTGACCAGAAACATGTACGAGTGCATTGCCTTTATGTACGACATGCGCGCCAAGGCGAGTCAGGTCATTGATAATTCGATAAACCGCATTTTCATTACCCGGAATTAACGAGGACGCCAAAATGACCGTGTCACCTGGTCCCACCGAAATTGTGTGGTCTTGATTGGCAATACGGGCAAGAGCTGCCATCGGCTCCCCCTGCGAGCCGGTACAAATTAATACTGCTTGGTCATCAGGTAAGTCGGCAATCTCATCTGGAGTGATCAAAGCCTTATCCGGAATTTGTAAATATCCAAGGTCACTAGCCAGCGCCATGTTGCGCACCATGGACCTACCAACGAATGCAACCTTACGATTATGTGCTGTTGCCACATCAATAACTTGTTGTACCCGATGCACGTGAGAAGCGAATGATGCCACTATCACTCGACCAGACGCATTTCCAATTACCTGGTCCAGTGTGGGAATGATATCGCGTTCACTAGTTACGAAACCTGGTACTTCTGCATTAGTCGAATCAACAAGAAATAGGTCGACTCCGCTATCGCCTAGTCGGGCAAGGGCATTCAAGTCTGTTACTCGGCCATCAAGTGGAAGTTGATCCATTTTGAAATCACCAGTGATTACTACTGTTCCTGCTGAAGTAGTGACTGCCACTGCAAGTGCATCAGGGATTGAATGATTTACCGCAATAAATTCGATCGTGAATTCGCCATATTTTTCAACCATTCCCTCTTTAACAATTTGAGTCTTGGCAGTGATCCGATGTTCCTTCAACTTGCCTTCGACAAAAGCCAAAGTAAGTTGCGACCCAACGACTGGGATATCTTGCCGCTCTCGAAGTAAGTATGGAACTGCTCCAATGTGGTCTTCATGACCATGCGTTAATACAATTGCTTCAACATCCTCGAGGCGATCTCGAATGTAAGTGAAATCCGGCAAGATTAAATCGATACCGGGCTGTGTTTCTTCTGGAAATAACACGCCACAATCTACGACCAGTAATTTTCCACGATGTTCGAGTACGGTCATGTTGCGACCGATATCTCCTAGTCCACCGAGCGCCACAACACGTAGTGCATCGTCTTTTAGTTCTGGAAGTGCTTGGTATTGCGTTTCTGTGATTGTCACAGGGTAAATCCACCCTTAATTAAGTCTTCTTTAAGAACTTTTCTTTGTTCGGATGTAGCTGGCACTAGAGGTAACCGCAGCGAACCGCCACCGGTTCTATCCAAGAGATCTAGAGCCGCCTTAACCATGATCGCACCTCCGGCGCGCGTCATGATGCCTTCCGTGATTGGAACTAATGATTCATTGATCTTGCGAGCAGTTTGCACGTCGTTTGCTTCGATAGCCTCCACCATTGCTCGGTGACGATCTGCAACTACGTGTCCAGTGACACTTACTACACCAACCGCACCAATTGCGAGCAGCGCCAGGTTTAACGGGTCATCACCTGAGTAATAGGCAAGATCTGATTGAGACATAATCTGAGAGGCTGCCCACAAATCGCCTTTTGCGTCCTTGTTGGCCAAAATCAATGGATGCTCAGCCAACTTCAACATTGTTTCATTTGCAATTGCTACTCCCGAGCGTCCAGGAATGTCATAAACCATCACGGGCAAATCAGTCGAATCAGAAACTGCAACCATGTGCGCATAAATTCCAGCTTGTGGCGGCTTGTTGTAATACGGAGTGACAACCAGCAGACCATCGGCGCCCGCAGCAGCAGCGTCTTTCGCCAGCAGTATTGAATGCGCAGTGTCATTTGAACCTGCACCGGCTATTACCTTGGCTCGATCCCCGACTGCGTCAATAACAACTTTTAGTAGTTCTAATTTTTCATGCTCATCGGTGGTTGGTGACTCACCTGTTGTGCCGTTAACAACTAAGCCATTGTTCCCCAGGTCAATTAACTCATTGGCCAGTTTTGCCGCAGCATCGTAATCGATCTTGGTGCTGTCAGCACTGAACGGCGTGACCATGGCTGTTAGCACAGTGCCGAATGCATCTACTGCTTTCATTGCGATACCTATTCTCTTAGGGAGCTACGCGACCATTTGCCACAAACGAAGCATGCGTTAATGGCATCAGTTTCTTAAATTCTTCCTCGTACTTTTCAGCGACCATTTCGATTTCTCGCTGTGGGAATGATGGGAAGTGCGAACCTTCCGCCTTGCGACGCAAGCTGATGAAATTCATTAAAGCGCGAGCGTTCATAGTGACATAAGCCGACGAATAAATGGTCACGGGTAGAACTATGCGGGCTACTTCGCGCGCAACTCCAGCTTCCAGCATATTTTCATATGCTTCGTAAGCACTCTCACAAACTTTTTTAGTTTGCTGAGTTACCAATTCGAATTGCTCGGCAGTGCCATCAACAAATTCGTAGGCACCCGCCTTACCAATCTGGATCAATTTACGATCAGGACCAGGCACATAGAACATTGGCTCTAATTTCTTATAGCGCCCTGACTCTTCGTTGTAACTTGCCATGCGATGACGAAAATGTTCGCGCCACATAAAAATTGGAGCCTGGACGAAAAACGTAAAATTTGAGTGTTCGAACGGGCTGCCATGGCGATCCCGCATCAGGTAATTGATTAATCCCGCTGATTTGGTTACATCTTCATTGGGGTCTACCGTGGCTTGTTCACCCTTGGTTGAAACTCGCGCAGCCCAAAGGACGTCAGCATCGCCGGCTGAATGCTTAACTAATTCGACGGTTACGTCGCTGCGAAATGAGATTTGGTCCACCACGAGAAAAGACTATCGGGCGCGCTCTTCCATGTCGGCAGACACCTGCGATGTCGCGGAAAGCTGCTCTGAACCAGATTTGGGCTTGCGCAGTAGGAAATATAAAACCAATGCACTATATCCGAGGTACCCAACAACTTGAAGTGTGGCAGTTGTCGGCTTCAAGTTGAAAATGCCTGCTGCAAGCGCACTCAAAATTGAGCCTTCGGTAAGCACTCCGGTCAGGTTTATAAGTATGTTTTCTCCGCCTGGAAGTAAGCCAACTTCTTGGAATTCATGAATGCCATACGAGAGAACGCCAGCTGCAACAAAAACCAACAGGATGCCGGTTATCTTGAAAAACTTCTGCAAATTTATTGTTGCCGTTGAACGGTAAAAGGCCCAACCAAGAACTACAGCAGTGCCGAGTCCCAAAATCAGGCCAGCTAGAGCTGTCGCTTGGTTGCCAGTTGCATGCGCCGCCGCCCAAAAGAATATTGCAGTTTCCGCACCTTCGCGAAGCACTGCTACAAATGCCATGGAAGCAACGGCAAAGCCACCACCGGCTAGCGCCGCAGTATCCAGTTGCGTTCGTAGGTCCGAGCTAATTGTTCGGGCAGAACGTTTCATCCAGAAAATCATCCAAGTGACAAATCCAACGGCAGTGAACGAAACAACACCTGCAAAAATTGGCTCTAGGTTGACAGCTAGTTCACTTGAAATTGATTCCAGTAGGACAGCGATCACTATGCTTGCCAGCACAGCGCCAAGCACGCCTTGCCAAACTTTGCGAATGAGTGCAGTTCTCCCAGTTCGCACCAAGTACGTGATCAGGATGCTGATCACAAGTGCGGCTTCAATGCCTTCACGAAGGCCAATGAGATAGTTGCCGATCACCTTGGTACTGCCCTTTCATTCTGGCTGCCTACTATTTATGCAACCTTAAGGTTTCATAAATCAGCCTACCTGCCGATCTGGAAAACCGCAAAGTGAGGGCCGACAAGCCATACCTAAGAAATTGGTTCTAAGTCGTGGTCTTTTTAGCCAAGCGGACGCGAAGTCTTTGAACAACCGAAATGCAGATAATTACGACACTGGCGGCCAACAACGTAGCCCCCGTAACAACCTCACCCAGCAATATAGCTGACCACAAAAGAGTCAAAAGTGGCTGAAGCAACTGAACTTGGGAACCTTTTGCGACGCCAAGTTCTGCCAGTCCTCGATACCAGGCGAAAAATCCAAAATACATCGAGCCAAATGCAGTGAACAAAAAGGCAAGCAGCGAAACGGTGGTTACAGTGTGCGTCCCTGCTCCTAGCCAAAGTGAGATTGCAAAGTAAGGCAACGTGACCGGCAAGGAAAGCACCACGCACCATGAAACTACCTGCCAACCAGACATCAATCTAGTGAGGATCGCCCCTTCGGCATAACCAATAGCCGCAGCTATCACTGCTCCCAAAAGATAAAGATTTGAAATTAAAGAGCCGCCCTCTTGGCCACCTCGAAGTAAGGCATAAAAAACTAGCGTCATCGTGCCGATTGCTGCCGCAATCCAGAAAGTTTTAGGTACCTGCTCGTGTAATCGAAATACTGCCAATACCGCAGTCGCCATTGGTAAACCAGCGGTGATTACCGCCGCATGCGCGCTAGTGGTTTCCTGCAACGCAAGTGTTGTCAGAATGGGCCAACCAACGACAATGCCACTGGCGGTAACGAGTAGCGGCAAGATCAATCTGCGATCTGGAAATGGGACTTTGGAGTATCTCAAGAAAGCCAGCGCCAGTAAACCTGCTAGAGCGGCTCGACCAAATGTCAAGGTCCATGGTGAAAAACCCGGAAGCGCTAACTTGACCATGGGAAGAGTAAATGAAAACACTAGTACGCCTACGAACGCATACCCAAGCCCTCGATAATTGATCGACACGCTATCCAGAGTAGTGCGATAGGTTTAACACACTATGAGCGAAGCCGCCCTTGACTGGATATCTGCGCGCAGCGAAATCGTTCGCAATGCCCTGAGTATCGGCTTTGCTGTTGCAATGTATGGCTTGTCATTTGGCGCGCTGGGCACCACAACCGGTTTCACCATCGCGCAAACTATGGCCCTGTCGCTTTTGATGTTCACCGGCGCAAGTCAATTCACTTTAGTTAGCACCATTGCTTCCGGCGGCACCGCGATCACCGCGGTACTTGCCTCTTGGCTAATGGGCACCAGAAATACTGCGTATTCAATGCGCATGACACCGATCCTGCAGGCTCGAGGACCAGAGAGATTTGTCGCAGTACAGCTAACTATTGACGAGTCCACAGCTATGGGGCTGGCCCAAGATGAGACTGCGTTCCAAGGACGCGCTTCTCGACTCGCATTTTGGGCTACCGGACTTTCGGTCTACATTCTCTGGAACACTTCAACCTATATAGGAGCCGTCAGCGTCTCTGCTATCGGTGATCCAAAGGCATTCGGATTGGATGCAGCGATTGCAGCAGGACTGTTCGCCTTAGTCTGGCCACAAATTAAGTCACGATTGGAATTGTCTGTAGCGCTAGGCGGAGCACTAGTTGCTCTATGTCTAACGCCAATAGTGCCACCCGGCATTCCAGTTTTGGCCGCGGCTACCGTAGCGATAATTATTGGCTGGGTCACCACAAGGAACGATGCCTGATGTGGTTTGCAGTCTTAGCTGGCGCAGCCGGATGTTACTTATTGAAATTTATCGGAAGTGCTGTTCCCGCTCACTACCTGGAGCAAGTAACCGTAAAGAAGATAACCTTACTTCTACCAATTTCATTGCTGTCGGCACTTGTTGCAGTTCAGACGCTTGCAGCATCACAAACTTTAGTAGTTGACGCGCGCCTACCGGCTCTTGCCATGTCAGCTGTTGCGCTTCGCTTCAAAGCACCATTTATCGTCGTGGTTATAATTTCAGCCGCTACGGCAGCCGCATTGCGACATTTTGGATTAGCAAATTGAGTGGCTGTTTAAAGGCCGAGTAAACCTTCAAGGCCAAATGTCAGTCCAGGAGTTTCCCCCACTTTGCGCACTGCAAGCAGCACGCCTGGCATGAATGACTCCCGATTATATGAATCATGTCGGATAGCTAAAGTTTCACCGGGCCCACCGAACAAGACTTCTTGATGTGCGACTAATCCTTGTATGCGAATGCTGTGTACTGGAATTCCTTCGATGGACGCACCTCGTGCACCAGCGACCAAGTCTGTAGTCGCATCTGGCATCTTTTCCATACCAGTTCGCGCTTCAGCAATTAATTCCGCAGTACGTCGTGCCGTACCACTGGGTGCGTCAATCTTCTCAGGATGATGTAGCTCCACAATTTCTACACTCTCGAAATATGGTGCAGCCTGTTTCGCAAACTGCATCATCAAGACCGCGGCTAAGCCAAAGTTTGGAGCAATCACTACGTGCGATTTGGAGCCCCTAAGAAGACCATCGATGTCCGCTAGCTTGGATTTATCAAATCCCGTGGTACCTACAACCGCGTGAATGTTATTGGCGATCAAAAATTCCAAATTTGCCATAACTGTGTCAGGTTGAGTGAAATCGACAACAACTTGGGCGTTGGCAGCGACTAGATCACTCAGCGAATTCCCAACATCAACCTTCGCTACAAGTTCTAAGTCAGATGCGGATTCAATGGCAGCACAAACTGCAGTGCCCATGCGCCCATTAGCTCCAAGTACGCCAACTCGAACTTTGCTCATTACTACTCCGGTCCAACTACAGCAGTTAGTCTCTCTTGCGACCATAGGTGGTTCGCTAGGGAGTGAACTTCCTCCAGCGTAACGGCTGCCACGCTGTCGAGTACATCAGAAACGGAGGGCACATACCCATTATTCATTTCGCTGCGTGCAATCCGACTCATTCGCGAAGAAGTGTCCTCAAGCCCGAGTACTAGTCCCCCGCTTACCTGTCCTTTTGCTTTTGTCAGCTCTTCGGATGTAATCCCATTAGCCACAACATCGTCTAGGACATTAGCTACAACTTCACGCACTTGTTCTAGATTCTTTGGATTACAGCCGGCATAAACCCCAGCCATACCGGAATCTTGGAATTGCTGGCCAAACGAATAAACCGTATAAACCAAGCCACGCTTTTCACGTACTTCTTGAAATAGTCGGCTGCTCATTCCGCCACCAAGTGCTGCGTTGAAGACTGACTGGATGTAACGTCGCTCATCAGCGCGGTCCAGACCGGGAACGCCAATTACGACGTTAGCTTGTTCGGTGGTTTTATTAAATTTTACAAATCCACCGTCACGGGCAACTTTGGTCTTTGCCTTTTTAGGTACAAATGGCGAATCGTCGCCTGAGAGGGATACTCCACCTTGCTCAAAAGCCTTACGGATCAGTTTCACCACCGATGCATGGTCAATATTTCCAGCAACTGCAACGACTAGGCGATCTGGTGAGTAGTACTTCTTATAAAAACTATGAATTGATCTACGGGATAGCGATGAAATATTCTCAACAGTTCCTAAAATCGATCGACCAAGTGGAGCATCGCCAAACATAGCGCGCGAAAAGTGTTCATGAACTAGGTCAGCTGGATCGTCGTCCCGCATCGCAATTTCCTCAAGCACAACTTGTCGCTCTTGATCTACATCTTCTGAAGTAATGGTTGCGGAAGTGATCATATCTACTAGCACTTCAATTGCTTTAGGAACGCTAGTGTCTAGTACTCGAGTATAAAAGCACGTGACTTCTTTAGAGGTGAATGCATTCATCTCGCCGCCAACAGCGTCAATGGTCGAGGAAATTTCTAATGCGCTTCGATTTTTTGTTCCCTTGAAAAGTAGGTGTTCAAGGTAATGCGCGGAACCTGTTTGTGACACTACTTCATCTCGCGACCCGACGTTGACCCAGATGCCAATGGCAGCTGATCGAACCGAAGGCATTTGTTCAGTAATTATTCGTAGGCCGCTTGGCAAGACTGTGCGCTTAACTAGTCCGCCTTGTGCGGCAGTCAATAAAGTGCGAGTGGTCCGTGGGCGTTGTTCATGCCCAAGGACCACTGCGGAGTTACGTGAACTCACGTTTTAGTCTTCATCTCCAGAATCAGAAGCTCCCTCTTCAGAGCCTTCGACTACTGGAACTAGCGATAGCTTTCCACGCGGATCAATTTCGGCGATTTCAACGTGAACTTTGTCGCCAATCTTTAAGACGTCTTCCACATTTTCAACGCGCTTTCCACCGGAAAGTTTACGA
>CANGDR010000015.1 GCA_947452765.1 Actinomycetota bacterium
GAACGTGACAAGTGGGAAGCCGCATAATGACATTTTCGCTTCACTTCACGTAGTTAGGGCTGGCGAGAAACGGAGCTGGCAAATTTCATTTATCGGCGAAGAAGTTTTTGATGAAGCTACTCCAGGTGTGTATGGAATAGGCATACTGCCGAAGAAATCTGAATATGGCTCGGGTATGATGACAGCAACACCATGGTTCTACAACTCTGATACCCAACCGACAAAAACAGTTCTCGCGATCCAACTTTCAACATTGAATACTCATTTAGCAAATGGAAAAGTAACGTCACCTGATTCAGATGCATCCGAAATCGAGCGCCTTAATAATTTATTGGCACTCTCGGATAACCAATCCATAAATTGGTTACTCGATCCGGCGTTAATTAGTTGGGCAAGTACTTTGAACGCGACTAATCCAACTGCAGGTTCCGCGAATTTAGTTGCAAAGCTCGCGGCATTACCACCCACACTTACACAACTACTACCGTATGCACATTCAGATCTTGCCGCGCTGTTGCGGGCTAATCGCGATAGCGAAGCAGAACTGACTATTAATGCATCTAGGGGATTGGCCAATGGTCGGAATATTTTCTATGCACCGCTTAGCGGTAATGCGGATCGAAAAAGCATAAACCGATTAAATGAGCTGGGCCTGCAAAGCATAATATCGAACACTTCCTTGCGGGGCAGAGACAACATAACCGTCCCTGCTCGAGTTGTTGCTTCAACTAATCCAGTTTTGGTTTATGACTCAGCGGCATCGAGTTGCCTTAATTTGGCAAGCGTGGAGCTCAATAATTTTCCGCAACTAACTTGCTTGAAAAACCAACTAGGGATGATTACCGCAGAGTCGCCGCAAGCAACAAGAAACATAATTGTTCTAGCACCACCCTTGTGGCGCGAATCTAGTGATTCACTTACCCAAATACTTTCCGCACTTTCTGGACAAAATTGGGTTAACTTAGTGAGCTTTGATTCACTGGCCCCAAGCGCCAGCGCGGAAACCTTAATTCCACAAACCGCTGCCAATCAGCGAACCTTGAGTCTGCCCTTACTTAAGCAAGCTGACCTTCTATCACTAAATACGGAAAGCGTCTCAACCCTGTTTGATGACCAAGGGTTAGCTTCAGGATTCACAAGTGCTCGGTTACTCGCCTATTCAGATCTATTTGATTCAGATCTAGCCGCGACTATATATTTAAATAGCAACTACAAAATACTAAATCAATATTTAAGAGCTATTCGGCTTGAAGCGTCACAGCGGATAACAATATCTACAGCAGAATCTGAAATCCCTGTAACCGTTGTGAACGGAAGCGATAAGGCAGTTTCGGTCAGTGTTGATATTAAAAGTAACGCGGCTTCCAGATTTTCTGCGCAGCCTACTGGAATAATCCAAGTAGCTCCTGGTCAACGGGTTACGGTACCGGTACGAATATCGCTAGCTGGTACGGGAATCGTAGCTGTTAGCGCACAGTTGGTGGCGCCAAATGGGGAGCCGTTTGGCTCGGTACAAAATATTGAAATTTCTTCAGCCGGTTACAGTACGTTCGCGCGTACTCTGGTGTGGGGGGCATTTGCGTTGCTAATTCTCCTAGCGTTCAGCAACTTCATCAAGCGCCGAAAAACCCGGCTAACTCAAGTGGATTAGGGGGTTCGCAAACTTTGTCGTCATTAGTAGGACAAACCTCAGGAATGGCAGCTGGCACCCTTGCCAGCCGAGTTACGGGTATTTTTCGGGACATTGCCCTTGTGGCTGCAATTGGCACTGGGATCTTTTCCGACACATATTCAGTTGCAAATAGCATCCCTAATATCATTTATATTTTGATCGCCGGTGGCGCAATTAACGCGGTATTTATTCCTGCCCTTGTTCGTCACATGGAAGACGATGCCGATGCTGGCAAGCAATTTACTGATCAATTGTTGACTTTGGTGGGATTAATTTTAGTTGCCATCGTAATCATTGCGGTTTTGTTTGCGGGATTTATTATCCATATTTACGCAACTAGTTCATGGTCACCAGCAGAAGCTGATGTAGCAACTATGTTTGCACGTTGGTGTCTTCCACAAATTTTCTTCTATGGTCTCTATACGCTTGCCACCCAGATTCTGAATGCTCGTAAAGTATTTGCACTTCCGATGTTTGCGCCTATTTTGAATAACGTAATTGTGATTGGAACTGCATTGGCATTCATATCAATGATGTCGGCTGTTCCAACTGTAAATACGGTTTCCTCGTTTCAAATCACATTGCTTGGAGCTGGAACAACTATTGGAGTTATGTTACAAGCGCTGATCCTAATACCGGCGTTACGAAAATCTGGATATAGCTACTCGCCTAGTTTTCAATTCCGTGGTGTAGGAAATGGCAAAGTTGGCGAGTTAGCTAAATGGACTATTGGTTTTGTATTCGTAAATCAAATTACTTTTTTGGTGATCTCTAATCTCACAACTTATGCCAACGTCTTGGCTAGCACACCAGGCAGCAATGCAATCTCGACCGGGTTTACTTCGTACCAAAAGGGTCAGTTAATGATGATGCTCCCGCACTCCATAATTACTGTCTCCGTCATTACTGCGCTATTGCCGCGACTCAGTCGGCAGGTTCATGACAAAGACCTAGGTGCGTTTGGAAGTGAGCTTTCGCAATCACTTAGATTTGTTAGTGCGCTGATAATTCCGTGTGCTGCGTTTCTCTTTGTCTGCTCGCCTTGGATCGGTGCATTTCTATATGGTTACGGTGCTTCAACCACTGAGCAGGGTATGGCACTTGGATTTATTGCTTCTATGTTTGCGCTAGGACTTCCGGCCTTTTCCCTCTTTTATGTATTGCTTCGGAGTTATTACGCACAGGAGAACACTAAAACGCCATTCATGATCAATTTGGGGTTTAATTTGCTACACATTGCGATCGGTAGCTTGCTTTTCTTCATGCTGCCCGAGAACTACAAAGTCGCAGGGCTTGCTGTCGGATACTCGATTTCATATTTTTTAACCTGCGTCTTCACCTGGGTGAGCGTTGGGCAGCGGGTACCGGAATTAAGGGACATTTCGCACATTCGTCTGCTAGTTCGCGTCATGATCGCTAGTTTGCTGGCGGCACTGGTGGCATTTTTACTAATAGAAATCATATTTGGTGGATCCTTTTACGATTCTGCCCTGAAGCTAGGGCTAGAAATTCTTAGCTTTGGAGTTGCCTTTGGTGTTGCTTATTTGGGCCTCGCTAAATTGATGCGCATTACTGAAGTCACAACCGTGCTGACTTTAGTCAAATCCAGGTAAGCAACTAAGATTGCGAGCATGGGCGTAACAGGTGGGCAGATTTTTGCTAACCGATACTTATTAGATGTCCAGGTCGGCTCATCGCTAAGTACTCCAGTATGGCGAGCGATGGATACCATTTTGAAACGTCCGGTTTCCTTGGTCTTATTACCCGCCGATGATATTCGCAGCGTTAAGTTACTAGGTTCTGCACAATTAGCTGCAACAAATGCGCGTCATGATGTTGTGGCAATTTTGGACATAATTCCAAAGTCATCGTTCGTTACCGAAGACGGCTCGGAACAATCTGCACCATACATGGCCATTGTCACGGAATGGATTGACGGCGAGAGTCTGGACCGCCGCCTGATTCGTAGCGGAGAAGTATTTTTAGAAACTGACGCTATGGAGCTTGCTGGTGTTTTGGCAAATATTCTTGTTCACTCACACAATCATGGAATTTTCCATCAGAGGCTGCGGCCGCACAACGTTATTTTTGCGGGTGCGGAAGATATCCGAATCTCGGGTTTTGGAATAGACGGCTCGCTACTTGGATCTGATCTTGGCGAATTCGTTGACCAAGACATTAAGGCACTAGGTGACATTCTGTTTGCCATGGTCAGCGGGGTTTGGCCAAATGGCAGTGTTGATATGCTTCCTGCAGCCTCTGCTGGAGTTACCCTGCCGAGCCAATTGATAAACGGGGTTCACGAAACTGTTGATGTTATCTATCGAAAAACTCAAAATGGCTCATTCCAAACAATGCGAGATTTAGCAGATGCGTTGTCCGTTGGTTTAGTTGAAAACGCTGAAGGATTACAGTCCCGCGTCTCCCGAATGACTGCAACGGCAGTCACTTGGCAGGGAAAGCCAGAAAACACATTAGTGCGACTTAGATCAACTGTTATAGCAATGGTTTCCGTCATGGTTTTTGGGTGGCTTGGTTGGCAGTTACTGACTAGCAATTTCCACGGCTCTGATACCTCAGTTGTCCTGCTTCCTACCGCAGTTCCGTCGGCTTCAGGATCTGTCCAGCCCGTAGGACCACTTCAGATTAAAGGAATTGCAGATTTCGATCCGCAAGGTAATAGCAAGGAAAATAGCTCGAAGATTAAATTGGCAATCGATGGAAATTTAAAAACCGCATGGCTGACGGAAAGTTACAAGAGTGCCTCGATGTCGGGGAAAACTGGCGTTGGTTTAGTCCTCGACTTAGGGTCACCAAAGCCTGTGGGTTCAGTTTCAATTGATTTCAGCTCTATTGGGCAAACTGCCGAGGTGTTTGTTACCAACGATGCAAAACCTGACATCACAACAGCTCAAAAACTTGGGGAAGCTACTTCTACAAAACAAGCATCCGTAATTAAGTCACAAAACTCAATAACTGGTAGATATGTGGTCGTCTGGCTTACTTCTCCATTGCAAGTAACTCCTAAGGGTGACTTTAAGGGTGGAATAGCCGAGATCAAAGTTGGGTTGTAAATTGTGAGCCCTAAACTTAAGGGCACATCAATTTAAG
This sequence comes from Actinomycetota bacterium, assembly GCA_947452765.1. Classification (GTDB taxonomy): domain Bacteria; phylum Actinomycetota; class Actinomycetes; order S36-B12; family UBA5976; genus UBA5976. Next base: position 4,784 of record CANGDR010000015.1, read on the forward strand.
GAACATCATGTCTCAAGACATTTCAGACGTAATCATCGTGGGCTCCGGTCCCGCTGGGTATACCGCTGCGATTTATGCGGCTCGCGCTCAACTGAAGCCAATTCTCTTTGAGGGTGCCGTAACAGCTGGTGGCGCTTTGATGAATACCACTGAAGTAGAGAACTTCCCTGGCTTCCCAGAGGGTGTGATGGGACCAGCACTAATGGAAGACATGCGGGTCCAAGCCGTGAAATTTGGCGCTGAGATTATCACTGACGATGTAACACATGTTGAACTAACCAGTGCAGTAAAAAAAGTTGTCGATGGTGAAGGCAAGGAATATTTTGCACACGCTGTGATTTTGGCTACGGGTTCGGGCTACCGTGAAATTGGATTAGAGAACGAAAAGCGCCTATCCGGTCACGGTGTTTCATGGTGTGCGACATGTGATGGCTTCTTTTTTCGGGACCAAGACATTGCAGTAGTTGGTGGTGGTGACTCAGCCGTTGAAGAAGCAACGTTCCTTACTCGCTTCGCTAAGAGTGTTACCTTGATCCACCGACGTGATGAATTGCGCGCTAGCAAAATCATGGTCGATCGCGCACACAAGGATCCTAAAATTAAATTTGCTTGGAATACCGAAGTTATTGATCTTCATGGTGAAGCCAAGCTTTCGTCAGCCACTTTGCGCGACACAGTGACTGGCGAAACTAGAGAACTTGCAATAACTGGGTTGTTTGTTGCCATCGGACATGATCCACGCTCAGAATTGCTTAAAGGCCAGGTTGATCTAGATGCTGAAGGTTACGTACTAACGGCAAACGGCTCAACAGCCACAAATCTTGCTGGCGTCTTCGCCTGTGGTGATTTGGTTGACCATACCTACCGCCAAGCCATAACAGCGGCTGGTACCGGATGTTCGGCCGCGCTTGATACTGAACGTTATTTGGCCAATCTACACAGCAAGTAATCAATTTCATCAAGGGTTGGAACTTCCAACACTTATGCTTTAACCAGACGCAATTAGAGGAGTAATCATGGGCGCATTAAACGCAGTAACTGATGCATCATTCGCAACCGATGTATTGATGAGTAGTAAGCCAGTTCTGGTTGATTTCTGGGCTGAATGGTGTGGTCCTTGTAAGCAAATCGGGCCAATCCTGGAAGAAATCGCTGGAGCGCACGGTGACAAGCTAACGATTCTTAAACTTAATGTCGATGAGAATCCAGCAACCGCGGCAAATTATGGAGTTACTTCTATTCCGACCCTGAATGTTTACCAGAATGGTGAAATCGTGAAGCAAATTATTGGCGCAAAGCCGAAGGCTGCTTTACTTTCAGACCTTGCAGAATTTATCTAAGTAACGTATGACAGTTACGATCCTGCAACGCGGCGATCAAGGGCCGGCAGTACAAGAGGTTCGTGATCGTCTCGTTCGGCTTGGACTTTTAAGTCCAAACGCTAGCGCGGCAGAAGATGTTTTCGACGACATACTTTTGGCCGCGCTACGTTATTTTCAGCAAACCCGAGGACTCACTGTTGATGGAGTTGTCGGGCCGAGAACCTTTAGGCGGCTAGAAGAGGCGCGCTGGAAGTTAGGCGATCGCATACTAAGTTTTGCTCCTGGTCATTTAATCCATGGTGAAGACGTTGCCCAATTACAACAGCGACTTATCGAACTCGGTTTTGCTTTAGATCGGGTAGATGGCATTTTCGCTCGAAGCACAGATACCGTCGTCCGAGAGTTTCAGCGAAACATTGGGCTCGAAGTAGATGGAATTGCGGGACCGCAATTTTTCAAAGCCATTGCTCGACTCGCCAGAACTATTGCCGGCGGTAGTCAAGAACACTTGCGCGAAATTTCTACTCTGGACCAATTTGGAAAAACTCGCACAGTCGATTCTTGTACGATTCTGCTCGATCCAAGTGATTCAAAGCGCAGTGTGCTTGGCACTGACTTGAATGAGTCAGAGGTCTGCTGGGATATTGCATCGCGTCTCGAAGGTCGCCTAGGTGCCATGGGAACTTTGGTCACTTTTACCAGGGCGAGGAATGCAAGTGCTAATGGTGAAAGAGCTCGTGCAGCACTGGCAAATGAAACTTCATCTGATTTGATTGTTTCGCTCAGTTTGGATCACCATACAAACTCGGCAGCAAACGGAGTCGCCACCTACTACTTTGGTCACGAATTTTCGCGCTCGGCAACCGGCTTACGGTTAGCAGAACTTATCCAGGAAGAGGTCACCAGTAATACAACCCTTAATGATTGTCGAGCCCACGCAAAAACCTGGGACTTGTTGCGGCTAACCAGAATGCCAAGTGTATGGGTTGAGTTGGGCTATGCCACAAATAGCCGGGACGCAGCCATTTTTGGCGATCCGATATCGCGCGATGCGATTGCTGCGAGTTTGACCTCAGCAATAACCCGCTTGCTTGCGCCGCGGATAGGCTGAACTTATATGTGACCTAGGTCACATATCTGACTTTGCTACTTAAGCGGTTCGCCAAACATCCCGCGTTGCTTTGGATCAATCACAGCAACGATTCGTTGTAGGTCTTCTAAGGTTGCGAACTCAATAATCACTTTTCCTCGTGACCGTCCAACCTGAACCGTAACTCGAGTATCGAGTTTGTCAGACAGTCGATCGCCTATCGACTTAAGTCCTGGCGCACTTATTTTGCCGGCTGACTTCTTGGCAGTCTTTTTACCTGGTTTATCGTCCTGGCCAAGCGAGACTATTTCTTCAACAGTTCTAACAGATAGTCCCTCAGCAACAATTCGGCTGGCGAGCTTTTCGATTGCGGCCTGGTCTTTCAAGCCAAGCAAAGCTCTGGCATGTCCAGCTGACAACACACCGGCAGCAACCCGACGTTGCACCGCAAGCGGCAAATTAAGAAGTCGGAGTGTGTTCGACACCTGGGGGCGCGAGCGCCCAAGTCGCGTTGCTAACTGATCCTGAGTGCAGCCAAAGTCTTCGAGCAGTTGCTTATATGCAGCCGCTTCTTCCAGTGGAGTAAGTGCAGCTCGATGTAAGTTTTCGAGGAGAGCGTCACGCAACATAACGTCATCAGTTGTATCGCGAATCAGAGCTGGAATGGTTTTGAAGCCAGCTTTCTTAGTCGCTCGCAATCGTCGCTCGCCAGCAACTAGTTCGTAAGATCCCTTTGCAATTTCGCGAACCACAATTGGTTGCAGCAGACCAACCTCGGTGATGGAGTGAACGAGCTCCGCCATGGCTTCGTCGTCAAAAGACTTTCGGGGTTGTTGCGCATTAGGAGTTATGTCTCGAACATTTAATTCAGCAAACGTAAGCCCTTGAATCGAAGCTAGTTGCGGTGCTACTGCTGCTTGTTTTGTTGCTGACTTGGGCGCTGGCGCACTCGTCTTTTTCGTTGGGGCAGTTGGCTTTTTAGCCGGTTGGCTGGTTTTTTTCGCAGCAGGTTTCTTGGCCGGCCCAGTTTCACGTGAAACATCAGGAATCAGTGCTCCGAGTCCACGTCCGAGGCTTTGTCGCTTTGCCATGTAATTACCCTTCTACTTGCGTTCTGCAATTTCGCGGGCAGCGGCCAGGTAGGCAACTGCGCCAGATGAGCCTGGGTCGTACGTCATAACGGACTGACCGAATGATGGTGCCTCAGCTACATAAGTGGATCGTGGAATAACAGTGTCTAGTACCTTGTCGCCAAAGTATCCACGAACCTCCCCAACAACAGACTGTGAAAGATTCGTTGAGGAATTAAACATAGTTAATAGGACCGTACTGACATCAAGGTCGGGGTTTAGCCGCTCTTTAGCAAATTCGATGGTGCGCAATAATTGCTGAACACCTTCCAGGGCATAGAACTCACATTGGATCGGTATTAGCACTTCGCTCACCGCAGCCAGCGCATTAATAGTTAACATGCCCAAACTTGGTGGACAATCAACAAATACGTAGTCCATTTCGTGGTCAGCTAGAAAAACTTCTAGGGCATTTTTAAGTAAAAATGGGCGCTCAGTTTCAGCCACGGTTGTGATCATTTCGATGTCGGCGCCGGCGAGGTCTAAAGTTGCTGGCAAAACCCACAGGGACTCAAAACCTGGGGCCGGCGACATCATGTCAGCGATGGTTTCGCCGTCTAACAGGACGTCAAAAGTTCCGGAGGCATCCTCCCAATGGTCAACGTTAAAGGCTGTGGAGGCATTTCCTTGTGGATCCAGATCAATTACTAAGACATTTAGTCCAGCTAATCCCATAGCGGCCGCCACATTTACTGCGGTAGTGGTTTTACCTACCCCACCTTTTTGGTTTGCAATCGTTAAGATGCGGGTTTTCTTTGGTTTAGAAAAAGATCCTTTTAGGCCGCGGCGAACATAGACGGCAGCAGCAGCTGCGGCAGCTAAAGGGGTGTCCTCTTCCTCGAAACTTGCCATTCGTTATTCCCCATCTATTGGCCACTTTGTACTTGTGGTTATGGGTTAAGCGTATGCGAAAGGTCTGACCTGATGTCAGGCGGTTACCCGAACTACCGTTGTTTGTGGATCAACAATTCCTTGTCCACAGAGAACTATTTCGGCCTTACGCCCTTTGAGTACGTCACTCGCGGCTTCGATTTCGGCAGTAGCCGAACTTCCTTTCATAGCAAGGATTTGTCCGCCTTTAGTCGTAAGTGGCAGCGCCCAAGTAAGCAGTTTGTTTAAGGGAGCAACGGCTCTAGCGGTAACGACTGGCGCTGATTTTCCACGTAATTCTTCAGCGCGACCGCGCATTACCGTGACTCGCCCACCGATTCCTAGGTCAGTTACCACCTCGATTAGGAATTCCGAGCGCCGCATTAGTGGCTCAATTAAGCCGATTTTGAGGTCTGGGCGGACAATTGCAAGAACTAAACCAGGCAATCCGGCCCCACTACCAATGTCGAAGACACTGCTTTCCGCGGGAATTAGCTCTTCAATCACTGCGCAATTTGCGATATGTCGATCCCAAATGCGATCCACTTCGCGTGGGCCAAGAAACCCACGTTCTACGCCAGCACCTGATAGCCAGTTTGCAAACCGGACCAAATTGTCCGCTGCTTCTGGATAGGCATCGATTACTGGGTTCATGGCTGCTTTCATTAATAGCTGCTGAAGCTTCGTTTCACGTGAAACTAATTCTGTGATGTTTCACGTGAAACCTAAATTAAGCGGGTAGGACTACGATCCGACGCTTTGGATCTTCGCCCTTTGAGACACTTTTCGCGCCGGCTTCGGCAACCGCGTCATGTACGACTTTACGCTCAAAAGCATTCATTGGCTTGAGTTCTACCTCTTCGCCAGATTCGATTGCTTTGGCTGCAGCTTCTTTACCAACTTCGGTTAGTTTTTCCTTTACGCCAGCTCGGTACCCAGAAATATCCAGCATTAAGCGGGATCGCTCCCCGGTTTCGCGCGTTACTGCTAATCGAGTTAGTTCCTGCAGGGCATCGAGCACCGCGCCCTTACTGCCAACTAGTTGAGCCAGGTCAGCGCCAACAATGCTCACGGTTGCTCGGTCATTTTCTACGTCCATGTCAATGTCGCCATCGAGGTCTGCGATGTCAAGCAGCCCTTCTAGGTAATCGGCAGCGATTTCGCCTTCTTGCTCGAGTAGTGAAAGTTTTTCAGCCATTTTATTTGGCCTTTCTATTAGGAAATCTGATTGGTTTATTGGTTATGTTTCACGTGAAACATTATTAACGCTTCTTTTTAGGCTTCTTTTTAGGTTGCTGGCGAACGGTCTTAGGTTCTGGGGTTTCAGAATCTTCGGTAGCTGCAAGCTCAGGGTTCTGTTTTACAGCTTTTGCTTGTTTCCGCGCCTCAAAGGCTTCAAATGCGGGGGTTCCTGGCTGTGGACTATTACGGATCACATAGAACTGCTGGCCCATAGTCCAAAGGTTTGTGGTGAACCAGTAAAGCAAGACGCCTACTGGGAAATTGATACCTGAGATGGCAAAAATTAATGGGAATACATAAAGCAGGATTTTCTGCTGCTGCACCATTGGGTTATTTGGAGCAGTATTCTTCACAATAAGTTGACGCTGGGTAAGAAACGTCGTGGCTGTCATCAAGGCGATTAAAACTAGTGTGACCCAAAGAGTCGCTGTTGGGTTATCGGTTTCAGCGCGATGTGTGAATGTGCCGTAAATCGGGGCGCCAAATACCTTGGCGTTGCGAGCTGACTGCATAAGGTCTGCAGTCATAACGCCATAAAGTTTGTTCTGGGCAATCCCATTCAACACATGGAATAGCGCAAAGAATATAGGCGCTTGCGCGATGATCGGTAAACATGACGACAGCGGGTTGGTTCCGGTGTCCTTGTAAAGCTTCATTAGTTCTTGGGACTGACGCTCTCGGTCGCCAGCGTACTTCTTCTGAATTTCTTTAACCTGCGGCTGGATTATTTGCATATTCCGCTGGCTCTTAATTTGCTTTACAAAAAGTGGAATCAGAAGGATTCTGATTAAGACTACGAGCAGGACAATTGCCAATCCCCAGGCCCAGCCACTGTCGGGACTAAAGAAGTTTGATACTAGGGAGTGGAAGAAAACTAGAACCCAGCTAACCGCTGTTTCTAGCCATACCAATGGATTAAGGCTCATAAGCCAATAGCCTGCCTATCTATTTTAGTTGAAACTTCAATTACTTCCACGCTTTTCCAAGTACCTTTTGTGGGAACGTAGTCGAATCCGCCCTCAGCCCATGGGTTACAGCGAGCAATCCGCCAAGCTGCGAGCAAACTGCCTTTCCCGGCGCCATGAATCTTTACGGCCTGCAACCCAAAGTGCGAGCAAGATGGGTAGTAACGGCAGACGGGGCCAAATCGGGGACTAATTCCAATTTGGTAGCCGCGAATTAAGCCAACCAAGATGGCCACAAATAATCTGCCTAGGGTCCGGTCCCAAAATTTCATTAGTGGATTCATGCTGAAACTGCCTTAGTAACTGCAAAATCAATATTTTCGCTGATCTCAGAAAATTTGGCTGAGCCAGCCCCAGGCAGTGCCCTAACTACAATCTGTGATCCTTGTGGGAATCGATTGAGATTTAATGACATGGAGTGCCTAAGTTGGCGTGTTAAGCGATGTCTGACCACTGAGTTCCCAACCTTTTTGCTGATGGCAAAAGCAACTCGGGTCTCTGGGTTTGACCCTGTAGCAACATGGAGAACCACCAATTTTGAGGTATACCTTGTTCCGGCGCGCAAGACGGCCGAGATTTCTGAAGACTTACGCAACCGCTGGGATGCGGAAAGCATAGTTTTGCCTAGTTAGGCGGAAAGCTTGGCGCGGCCCTTGGCGCGGCGCGAAGCAAGAATGCCGCGGCCAGCGCGGGTACTCATCCGGTTGCGAAAACCGTGCTTCTTTGCGCGGCGGCGCTTATTTGGTTGGTAGGTGCGCTTTGTCATAAGGAACACTCCGAAAATTTGGGGCGATCGATTCGCCATCGGACATTCACGACCAAAGTTCGTGAACATTCGACGAGTTGCACATCGATCTCGCGGGCAGACGTCTAAAGATACGCGTTAAAGCGCGTATTGGTCAAACTAGGAACATCTTGCGAGCCATATGTTCGGCAATATGAATACATATACATAGTGAATTACAAAGATGTAGTTTTCCACAGAAAATTAAACTTACTAATTCCTGTGGAAAACAACTTGTCAGCGGCTGTCCACAGGGCGTAGTCTCCATACTCCGTGCCTGTGGATATCCATTTTATCTATCTTTGGAAATAGGAGCGGGCACAGGTATTTCAAGTTGCTAGGGGTTGGATATGGACGACGTCGATTTGGCCGATGTTTGGGCAAAGACACTCGAGTCACTTTCAGCTGGCGCCCTAACTTCACAGCAACGAGCTTTTGTAACACTTACTCGCCCACTCGGCATTGTTGGTGATACCGCTCTGGTCGCTGCCCCAAATGAATTCACTAAAGATGTTTTGGAAAGCCGGCTGAGCCCAATTGTGTGCGACGCGCTTTCCGTAACCTTAGGTCGCGAAATGCGTTTGGCCGTGACCGTTGATGAATCAATCGCGCCGGACTTGGATGACGAAGCCACCGATGACTTGGCTGACTCAACATACGCTGACATTGAACAAGCCGGGTTGCGCTCCGACCCAAACCCGGCCTTGCCACCTCAGGCAAGTCGCGGACCGGCTCCGGCACCAAGAACTTCCGAGGAAGGAAGTCGCCTAAATCCAAAGTACACATTTGACACTTTTGTGCCGGGCTCATCAAATAGATTTGCCCACGCCGCAGCCCGCGCAGTAGCCGAACAACCGGCGAAGGCCTACAACCCACTTTTCGTTTATGGTGAATCCGGGCTTGGTAAGACTCACTTGCTGCATGCGATTGGTCACTACACCCGAACTCTCTACGCCGGATCAAAGGTTCGCTACGTAAGTTCGGAAGAATTTACTAACGAATTCATTAACTCGATTCGTGATGATAAAGCCAAGGAATTCCAGCGCCGTTATAGAGATATTGACGTTTTGTTGGTTGATGACATTCAGTTCCTTTCTGGAAAAGTTCAAACTCAAGAAGAGTTTTTTCACACTTTTAATACGTTGCATAATGCCAACAAGCAAATCGTTGTTACATCTGATTTACCACCGAAACAACTTCAGGGTTTTGAAGACCGGATGAGCTCGCGTTTCGAGTGGGGTTTGATCACTGATGTTCAGCCGCCCGATTTAGAAACTCGAATTGCGATTCTTCGCAAGAAGAGCGCGCAAGAGAGGTTGAGTGCGCCGCCCGAAGTTTTAGAATTTATCGCCTCGAAGATGTCAACAAATATTCGTGAACTTGAGGGCGCGCTAATTCGGGTGACTGCATTTGCGAGTTTGAATCGGGCGCCGGTTGACTTGGAATTGGCCGAGGTGGTTTTGAAGGACTTGGTGTCTGATGCTGCCGGTCCAGAAATTAGTGCGAGTTTGATTATGGCCCAGACCGCGAGCTACTTTGGGGTTTCGTTGGATGACCTAACAGGCGCTAGCCGGTCCCGGGTTCTAGTGACGGCCCGCCAAATAGCTATGTATTTGTGCCGCGAACTGACGGATTTATCGCTGCCTAAAATTGGCCAACAATTTGGTGGGCGAGACCACACCACTGTGATGCATGCGGACCGGAAGGTGCGCCAGTTAATTGCGGAACGCCGAAGTTTGTACAACCAAGTAAGTGACCTAACTGCGCGAATTAAGGCCCAAGCTCGAATGTTATGAACCAAATTAAAACCTTGGTTAGTTGAGTCACACAAGAAACATCAGCAACTTCTATACACAGTGTGGATAACTATGGGGATATCTATTTGATAGAAATAAAGGATTTCAGGCCATTTGTGGATAACTAGTTGGTTGTTTTGTTTGTTTATCGATGGGGCTGTGGATAACTGTGGATAAGTATGGGTTATCCACTTTCTTCCCAGTTTTAGTAAAAGTTATCCACAGCTAGATATTACAGAACCCTTTTTAAGAAAAGGGTAAAAAGGGTTATCCACAGTATCCCCAATGCCTACTACGACTATTAAAGATATATTACCAATCTTAGATTTCACCAACTTTGTTGGTAAACCTGGGGAAAGATCCAATAACTATAAATACCAAGAAAACGGTTCCTGAATTTTATGTATAACTTAGGAATTAACGAATTTTTGGCTATAACCGCCACACAGACGTGGCACGATAAAGGCTTAAATAACAAGTAACACACCAGAGGGTGAGAATTTCCAGTGAAGTTTAAAGTTGATCGCGACACAATGGCTGACGCAGTTTCGTGGGCCTCACGCACCCTGCCAAGTAAATCCACCCTGCCGCTCTTAACTGGCATGCACCTAGTCGCTGAGAAATCTGGATTAGTCTTGTCGGGCAGTGATGCCGACGTGAGCGCGCGCGCCAGCCTAAATGTTGATGTTGAGCAACCGGGAACTGTTTTGGTTCCAGGCAGACTGCTCGCTGACATAACACGCTCACTACCGTCAGCCCCAATTGAATTTTCTGTTGAAGGCTCACGAGCGTTAATAACCTGTGGCCGCTCAACTTTTACCATCCCTACGATGCCAGTAGCCGAATACCCACCACTCCCAACTATGCCCGCCATAAGCGGAACCATTGGTGGATCAGAACTCGCTACAGCTATCGCGCAAGTTGCGGCCGCTGCTTCGCGCGACGAAACCCTGCCAGCATTCACCGGCATAAAAATCGATGTTGAAGGCTCAACAATAACTTTGGCCGCTACTGACCGTTATCGATTGGCCGTCCGAGAACTTGATTGGTCTCCGGTTTCAACTTCACTAACAACCCACGCACTTGTGCCAGCAAAATTTTTATCCGAGTCATCTAAGTCACTCTCACACAGCGAGCTGGTTTCAATTGCTTTTGCAGCTGCAAACGAAGGTCTTATTGGATTAGAAGGATCGGGCCGCCAAACAACCAGCCGCATGCTAGCTGCTGATTTTCCTAAATATCGAACCTTGTTACCGTCGGAGTCAACATCGGTTGCACAAATCATCACGAGCGCTCTAGTTGAATCTGTAAAGCGCGTCTCGCTCGTGCTTGAGCGTGAATCCCCAATCCGAATCAGTTTCACAAACGGCGAAGCAATTGTTACAGGCGGCGGCGGATCCGGCGAACTGGCTGAAGCAAAAGAAGCCGTCGAGTGCACGCTAACTGGTGAAGAATTGACCATAGCTTTTAACCACCAATTCCTACTTGATGGTCTAAGCGCAATTGATTCTTCGGTAGCTGTTATTTCTATGACAACCCCAATCCGCCCAGCTGTGATTTCAGGAGCAACTGAATTTGGCGCCCAGCCAGACGACTCGTTTAAATATTTAATTATGCCAATCCGGCAACCATAATTTAACTAGCAACAGTTAGTAATGCGCCTTAACTCAATTTCACTTCATGACTTTCGTAATCATGAAAATTTAGAGTTAAGTTTTACAGCCGGTACAACAACAATCATTGGCCGTAACGGCAGAGGTAAAACTAATATCGTCGAAGCGGTTAACTATCTTGCGACCTTGGGAAGCCATCGAGTATCGCAAGACGGCCCACTAATTAGAAAAGGTTTAACCGCGGCAACCATTGACGCAAAAGTCAGTAAACACAACCGTGAAGCAACAGTAGAACTAACAATTAATTACCCAGGCACTAACCGGGTTTTGCTAAACGGGAATTCATTACCGCGTGCGAGAGACGTGCTTGGGCTAGTTTCTACTGTAATTTTTTCTCCCGAAGACTTAGAGCTTGTAAAGGGTGACCCAGCCGCACGAAGACGCTTCCTAGATGAGTTCAGCACTTTAATGGCGCCGCGCTTCGCGGGCACCCGCAGTGATTACGATCGCACTTTAAAACAACGCAACGCGTTACTAAAGTCAGCAGGAAGACGCCAACTAAATGAAACTGCGCGAACAACTTTGGATGCGTGGGATGAACAATTAATTACAAATGGCGCCGCCTTAATTTTTAGCCGCTTAGAAAATCTAAAAAAGCTACAACCGTTTTTTGAAGAACATGGTAAAACAATTAGCGCGAGCAGCGAGCCGCTACAAATAAATTATTTGTCGAGTTGGTTGTCTACTCAAGATCTCGAATTGACTGAAATTGAAAATAATTTACGAGATCAAATTAGAGATCGTCATAGTGAAGAAATCGACAGGGGAGTAACTCTTGTTGGACCACACCGCGACGATTTAGAAATTACCTTAAGTGAGATGCCAGCCAAGGGTTATGCTTCACACGGACAATCTTGGTCAATTGCACTAGCTATGCGGTTAGCAACTTTTAGTGTGCTGCGAAATCATGATGACGACCCGATCTTGATCCTGGATGATGTTTTCGCTGAGTTGGATGAGCGCCGCAGAACTCGACTAAGTTCAGCAATCGAAGGTGTGGAACAAACCCTAATCACAGCCGCAGTAGAAGAAGATGTGCCAACGGGATTGCTAAGCGCCCGGCTAGTGCTGGAAGATAACTAACACTGTGTTAGATAAAAACCAGCAGGAGTTCCTGCGATCCTTATTAAGCCGGGCCAGGGTAAGAACCACAAGCTCACCCACCAGGCGCAAGTCCAATCTGCCGCTTTATGACGAACAACGAAGCGGCGCTGGGCCGGACGAGCGTGACCCAGCAGCCCTATCTGGATTAATCGATCGCCTGATAATTAATAAAGGCTGGGACCTCCAGGTGGCCACCGGAAGACTAAGTGGACAGTGGCATTTATTGGTGGGCCAGGATGTAGCGGCACACGTTGCAATTGAGTCCTTCACTCTGGATCCAAGTGGCCAGTCTGGAACTCTAATTCTGCGAGCAGACTCCAGCGCCTGGGCAACCCAAATGCGGATTTTGTTGCCTACCTTGACCCAAAAATTAACTACCGAAATTGGGGCTGGTCGGATCAGCGAAATTAGGGTTTTAGGCCCTACTGCGCCGTCTTGGAAACATGGCCAAAGAAGCGTTCCAGGGCGGGGTCCAAGAGACACTTACGGGTAAGAATTCGACTACCAAAAAACCCAATAAACAGATAGGATTAGGGGTAATTACCGCACCCAAATTGAGGCCATTTTAAGCGCCAAATTAGGGGCACCAACGAGCACCACGGAAGGCCCAAAACGTGTCATATGACGCCAGTTCGATCCAAGTTCTAGAGGGTCTTGACGCGGTCCGTAAACGGCCTGGAATGTACATCGGATCCACCGGAGAGCGTGGTCTCCACCACCTGGTCTATGAAGTCGTAGATAACTCCGTTGACGAAGCTTTAGCTGGCTATTGCACGCAAATTGACGTCACAATCCTCAAAGACGGCGGCGTTCGGGTAGTAGATAACGGCCGAGGCATCCCAGTAGACATTGTTGAGTCCGAAGGAAAGCCCGCAGTCGAAGTCGTTTTGACCGTTTTACACGCCGGCGGCAAATTTGGCGGCGGCGGTTACGCAGTTTCCGGTGGGCTGCACGGCGTCGGCGTCTCAGTAGTTAACGCACTTTCAAAAAAAGTTGATGTTGAAGTTCGCCTAGGTGGCTCCATCTACACCCAGTCTTACAAATTAGGCGTTCCAACAGCCCCACTTAAAAAGGGCGGTAAGACCGAAGTAACTGGAACCAGTGTTACTTTTTGGGCTGACGGAGATATTTTCGAAACTACAATTTACGATTTTGAAACTCTGTCACGCCGGTTTCAAGAGATGGCATTTCTAAATCGTGGCCTAACACTTACGTTAACCGACGAGCGAGCCATCTCAACACCTGCCATCGACGACGAAAGTGGTGAATTGGCGCAAGATGGACCGCGTTCAATTTCGTACATGTACGAAGGTGGCATTGCCGATTTCGTTCGCCACATAAACTCCCGAAAGTCACCAATCCAAGGTGACGTAATCGAGTTTATTTCGGAAGATGAAAAACGTGGCTTAAGCGTAGAAATTGCAATGCAGTGGAATAACAGCTACAGCGAATCCGTCTATACGTTTGCTAACACAATTAATACCGTCGAAGGCGGAACTCACGAGGAAGGTTTTCGCACCGCGCTTACTTCACTAGTAAATAAATTTGCTCGAGACTGGAATATCTTGAAGGAAAAAGATACAAATCTTTCCGGCGAAGATGTGCGTGAGGGTCTGGCGGCGATTGTTTCAATCAAACTTCGCGAGCCACAATTCGAGGGCCAAACTAAAACAAAGCTTGGCAATACCGAAGCAAAAACATTTGTGCAAAAAGTTGTCAACGAAGAGCTTGCTGCTTGGTTTGAAAAAAATCCAGCACAAGGCAAAGACATCGCGCGCAAGTCACTACAAGCTGCATCCGCAAGACTCGCGGCACGTAAAGCTCGCGACCTAGCTCGCAATCGAAAAGGACTTCTTGGAAGCAGTAGCTTGCCTGGAAAATTGAAAGACTGTTCAAGCAATGAACCAAAAGAGTGCGAAGTATTTATTGTGGAAGGAGACTCGGCTGGTGGTTCAGCCGGACAAGGTCGCGATCCGCGCACCCAAGCCATTCTTCCAATCCGTGGAAAAATTTTAAACGTAGAAAAGACTCGCATAGATCGAGTGTTAGCTAACACTGAAGTACAAGCAATTATCTCTGCATTTGGAACTGGCATCCAAGATGAATTCAATATCGACAAACTTCGCTACCACAAACTTGTGTTAATGGCAGATGCTGACGTTGATGGTCAGCACATTCGTACTTTGCTTTTAACTTTCTTATTCCGCTACATGCGACCGTTAGTTGATGGTGGTTACGTCTACTTGGCACAACCACCGCTTTACAAGATCAAGTGGTCCAGAGAAGCTCCGGCTTATGCGTTTAGCGATGCCGAGCGCGACGGTGTGGTCGAAGCTGGTCTCGCAGCAGGCAAGAAGCTTCGCACCGAAGACGTCCAACGCTACAAGGGCCTTGGCGAAATGAATGCTGAAGAACTTTGGGAAACCACAATGGATCCAGCAACTCGCGTTCTATTGCAAGTTTCAGTAGCGGACGCTGCTAAAGCCGATGAAATGTTCACAACGTTAATGGGCGAGGACGTCGAAAGCCGCCGAAACTTTATTCAACACAATGCACACGACGTGCGGTTCTTGGACATCTAATGACAAATACACCAGACACAAACGACCAGATTGAAATCGTTGACCTAAATGTAGAAATGCAACGTTCATACATGAACTACGCAATGAGCGTCATCGTTTCGCGCGCATTGCCTGATGTACGTGATGGCTTAAAGCCAGTTCACCGCCGTGTCATCTATGCAATGTACGACGGAGGTTACCGCCCAGACCGCGCATTTAATAAGAGTGCTCGTGTGGTTGGCGAGGTAATGGGTCAGTATCACCCACATGGCGATAGTGCGATTTACGACACCTTGGTGCGGTTAACGCAATCATGGTCACTTCGATACCCATTAGTTCAAGGACAAGGCAACTTCGGTTCGCCAGGCAATGACTCGGCTGCAGCATCGCGATACACCGAATGCCGCATGGCACCACTTGCTATGGAAATGGTGCGAGACATTGATCAGGACACCGTCGACTTCACACCTAACTACGACGGCAAAAACTTGGAACCAACGGTCTTACCAAGTCGCTTCCCTAACTTGTTAGTTAACGGCTCCTCAGGCATTGCGGTGGGTATGGCAACAAACATCCCGCCACACAACCTCACCGAGGTCGCTGCTGGTGTGCAATGGTCGCTCGAACACCCGGATGCGACAAAGGCGGAATTACTTGAAGCGCTAATGGAACGTATTACCGGGCCAGACTTTCCAACTGGGGCATTAATTGTTGGCCGACGCGGAATTCAAGATGCGTACCGAACTGGCCGCGGCTCCATCACAATGCGTGCGGTAACAGAGATTGCTGAAGACAAGCGTGGCCGGACCATTATTTCGATTACCGAACTTCCGTACCAAGTAAATCCAGACAACTTACTTGAACGAATTGCTGAACTAGTTGAGCAGGGCAAAGTAAACGGTATCGCAGACTTGATTGATGAAAGCTCATCACGAACTGGCATGAGAATCGTTGTAGTACTAAAACGCGATGCAGTACCAAAGGTTGTCCTAAACAATTTATTCAAGTACACCCAGCTACAAGATAATTTTGGTGCGAACATGTTGGCATTGGTCGACGGTGTGCCTCGTACTTTGTCACTTGATGCATTCGTATCAAATTGGATAGATCACCAGATCGAAGTAATTCAGCGGCGCACCGCTTACCGATTGCGGATAGCTGAAGAGCGCGTCCATATTCTGATTGGTTTACTAAAGGCGATCGATCGAATAGACGAAGTAATTGCGTTGATTCGCGCATCTGCTTCAGCTTCAGTAGCCCAACAAGGCTTAATGGACTTGTTAACAATCGATGAGATCCAGGCGCAAGCAATTCTCGATATGCAACTACGTAAATTAGCAGCACTAGAGCGAAATGAATTGCAATCACAACACGACAAACTGATGGCTGAGATCGCAGACTACAAAGATATTCTCGCCAATCACACCCGCCAGCGAAGTATCGTCAGCGAGGAATTAACTGAAGTCACAAATAAATTTGGTGACGATCGTCGCAGCACAATTGTTGCTGATGAAAACGATGTATCGCACGAAGATCTAATCGCCGAAGACACCGTCGTGGTTACTCTTTCTGCAGACGGTTACATAAAGCGAAGTAAGGCTGCGCTGTACCGTTCACAAAAACGTGGCGGCCGTGGAGTCAAGGGCGCCGCTCTCAAGCAAGATGATGTAGTAACTAACTTCTTCGTGACAACTACACACCACTGGATTTTGTTCTTCACTAACCGTGGTCGTGTGTTCCGCGTTAAGGCGTACGAATTGCCAGACACCGGTCGCGACGCACGTGGCCAACACGTGGCCAACTTATTGTCATTAGCGCCGGAAGAAACTGTTGTCGAAGTTCTGGACCTAAGAGATTACGAACAAGCCAAATACTTAGTCCTGGCAACCCGTAATGGTGTTATCAAGAAGTCACGGCTTGCTGATTACGATTCCTCCCGCAGCACCGGCCTGGTTGCTATCGCACTACGGGACGAAGACGATGTAGTTTCGGCGCAACTAGTCGGTGACGATGATGATCTCCTTTTGGTTTCCAAGATGGGTTACTCGGTTCGCTTCCATGCTGACGATGCAACGCTGCGACCAATGGGTCGCACCGCAGGTGGCGTAATCGGAATCCGCTTCAAGACTGGTGAGGACTTCCTACTCAAGATGGAGGTTGCCAAAGCCGATGCATATGTAGTTACGGTCACCGAAGGTGGCTGGGCAAAACGAACTGCAGTCTCGGAATGGAACGCTAAAGGCCGTGGCACTCAAGGCGTGCGCGCAATGCGGCTCGTTGAAAAGCGTGGTGGCTTAGCTGGCGCACTTGTATGTGAGGGCGATGATGAAATTTTCGCGATTGCAAGCAACGGCGTAGTTATCCGAACTCGCGTTGATGAGATCAGAACTGCAGGACGCGACACAATGGGCGTTTCCTTTATGAAGGTAGGCGACGACGATCAAGTAGTTGCGGTCGCTCGTAGCTCAGCTGCTCAAATGGCTGCACTTGAAGAAGTCGTAGATTCGGAAGTAACAGCAATTGAAGTAACTGAGCCGCAAACAAGCGACGAAGTTACGCCCGATGGGGAGGAAGCATAAATGACAATCGACCAGGAGTACGTAGCGGAAGTACCACCGGAGGAAATTCAACCGGTCTCTACCGAACGAAAAGCTCGCTTACACCTAACCCACCTGGATCCATGGTCGATCGCTAAGAGTGCATTCATGCTCGGCGTCACAATTGCGGGCGTGATTATTTTGGCAACAGTCGTGCTGTGGTTAATGCTTTCTGCAGCGGGCGTATTTGAAGCGATCACGGGACTATTCAAAGATGCCTCAGGCAACCAGGGTGCCAGCGTTAGTTTTTTGTCATTGGGTCGGCTTTTAGGTCTCGTTATGGTGGTTTCAGCAGTCGAGATCGTATTAGTGAGCGTGCTTTCAACTTTGTTTGCTGTGCTTTACAACCTGAGTGTTGGGTTTACCGGTGGTGTTGAAGTAACGCTTACCGATCGTGGATAGGCTTCCTCGTTTTGGGTGCTAGCCCAAATTGGGGTAACCTCGTAACTCGCACCTAGAAATAGGAGCAAATCCGGGCCCATAGCTCAGCTTGGTTAGAGCGCTTCGCTGATAACGAAGAGGTCGGTGGTTCAAGTCCACCTGGGCCCACGCAAGAATCTATTTGGAAGGAGTGATCAACATGAAAAAGTTATTGTCTCTAGCACTTTTGGCGGTGGCTGGATATGTGATCTACCAACAAGTAGAGGACAGCAAGGCTGAACAAGAATTGTGGACACAGGCTACTTCAGAGTAGATTTTGTCCTACGGTTTTACCGCCGGGGAATTAGCTCAATTGGTAGAGCACTGCCTTTGCAAGGCAGGGGTTAGGGGTTCGAGTCCCCTATTCTCCACATAACACTGGAGGTAGATTTTCTACCTCCAGTTTTGTTTGTTCGGACATAATTTAATTAACAAATATGGGATTCGGTGACATTAGTGAATGAACTGCGGAACGCTTCACCGCAGGTGAAGAGATTCCTCGCTGGCGCATTGCTCAATTCGCTTGGTGGGGGATTGACGCTGCCGATTTTAATTATCTACTTAAACCAAGTTCGTGGAATTTCACTAACTTCGGCATCTCTAATTTTGTCCTGGATGGCAATTACTGGCCTAGCATTTTCGCCAATAATCGGCTACTTAGTTGATCACTATGGCCCACGACGCATAATGATGATCGCAATCCTGATTGAAGCAATTGCTTCCGTCTCCTGGGCATTCGTAACGGATATTCAAAGCGCACTGATAGTTGGCGCACTTTCTTCGCTCGGTGCTTCGGCAATCTGGCCGCCACAGACCACAATGATGGCCCGCATGGTTGATGAAGATTTTCGTCCAAAGTTTTTCGGTCTGCAATTCATGATGTTAAATCTCGGACTTGGATTAGGCGGAGTTTTTAGCTCGCTCATTGTGAACATTGAAGACCCAGCAAGTTTCACGCGCCTTTACTTTCTTGACGCAATCACCTTCCTAATATTCTTTGCTTTCATTTATTCCTTACACGGAGTTGGCGGCAAGATCGAAAAGACGCAAGAGCAAATCGAAAACGATGGTGGATACCGAGAAGTATTTTCAGATCGTTCTTTTGTGCGTCTAGCTTTAGCAAAACTTTTAATGATCACATTTGGCTTTGCATCGCTTGAAGCTGGCTTTCCTGCATTACTAACTTTGTTCGGGGATTTATCGGTTCGCACGCTTGGGCCCCTCTGGGCCGTAAATACCGGCGTGATTGTTGTCGGACAAATTTTCGTAATTAACCGACTCGAGGGCCGTAGCCGAATCCGTCTTATGGCGGCAGTGGCAATCCTTTGGTCAGCTTCTTGGGTGTTTATCGGAGTGAGCGTAGCATTTGATCCAACTGCAACCTTTATTTTTGCCGCGGTCGGAGTTGGGATTTTTGCCTTGGGCGAAATGGTTTGGTCATCTGTGGGACCAACCCTGACAAATGTGTTAGCGCCAGAACATCTGCGCGGTCGGTACAACTCAGTCGATGGATTGATTTGGGTCTTTGCCGGAGCGGTAGGACCTGCGGTGTCTGGTGTGATGCTGCAGCACAAACTTGTTGTCTGCTGGATCGGCTTAATCGTGGTTGGCCAGTTACTCGCCTGCGTGTTCGCACTGCGACTCAAAGGCGTCTTAACCCCAGACCAGGATGGCCTAATTCCAGCCGAATAGTCCTGGCAAAAAAATAGATGGACCAGAACTTTCTACCCACAGGCTTAGGACAACAAAATCCCTGATAAATGGGGATATCCACAGGCAAACTCCGTCTAGCCCCACAGGATATCCCCAGCTAAATACCCATTGTTTTCGGCGTTTTCCCCATATTGTCCACCTAGTTATCCACAGGCCTCATTGTTATTGTCAGGAGCCACCCGTACAGTCAATAGCACTTGATAACTCAGGAATATTGGGCCAAAACTAGAGGTGAAAACTATGAGCGTTGCGGAATTCCCGCGTAGCTACGAAGAAGACGGCGCTCTCGTACCACCACAAGATATCGTTGCCGAGCAATCGGTCCTGGGCGCAATGCTTCTTAGCAAGGACGCAGTAGCCGACGTAATTGAAGGACTGCGCGAAGTCGATTTTTATAAGCCAGCCCACGCGACTATCTACGGCGCAATTCTTGATATCTATGGCAAGGGTGAACCGGCCGATGCAATTACCGTTGCAAACTACTTAGGTAAAAAAGGTTCACTGAGCAATGTTGGCGGTGCCGCTTATCTGCACACCCTGGTGGCTAGTGTGCCAACTGCTGCTAACGCTTCTTACTACTCGCGCATCGTCAGTGAACGCGCAATTCTGCGCCGCTTAGTTGATGCTGGAACTCGCATCGCCCAAATGGGTTATGCCGGAGATGCCGAAGTTGATTCTCTAGTTGATCGCGCTCAAGCCGAAATTTATGATGTAACTTCACTTCGCACCTCCGAAGATTACATGCCACTTGCCGACATCATGCAAGGCACACTTGCAGAGATCGAAGCCATCGAAGGACGAGGCGGACAACTTGTCGGAGTACCTACCGGCTTCCAACAACTCGATGACATCACGCACGGCCTACACGCTGGTCAATTAGTTATTGTTGCTGCACGTCCGGCAATTGGTAAGTCAACCCTTGGACTTGATTTAGCGCGTGCTGCAAGCATCAAGCACAACATGACCTCTGCAATTTTCTCACTGGAAATGAGCCGCAATGAAATTGTGATGCGATTACTTTCAGCTGAAGCCCAAGTAAGTCTTGGCAACATGCGCGCCGGAACTTTAAGTGATGCTGACTGGGGACGCTTAGCAAACAAAATGGGTCAAGTGAATGATGCTCCGTTATTCATTGATGATTCACCAAATATGACGATGATGGAAATCCGTGCGAAAGCTCGTCGCCTAAAGCAGCGGTTTGATTTGAAATTACTTGTTATTGATTACTTGCAACTTATGTCATCTGGTCGCAAGGTTGAAAGTCGTCAAGTAGAAGTTTCTGAATTCTCACGCTCACTAAAACTGCTTGCTAAAGAACTCGAAATTCCGGTTATCGCGATTAGCCAGTTGAACCGTGGTCCGGAGCAGCGACAAGATAAGCGGCCAATGCTTTCTGATCTTCGTGAATCTGGCTCGTTGGAGCAAGATGCGGATATGGTTATTTTGCTGCATCGCGAGGATGTTTATGAACGTGAATCACCGCGCGCTGGGGAAGCTGACTTTATTTTGGCTAAGCACCGTAACGGTCCAACTGGAACTGTAACTGTTGCGTTCCAGGGTCACTACAGTCGCTTTGTAGACATGGCCTCCTCGTAAACTAAAACTAACTGAAAGTTAGCGAAAGGTAGACCTGTGTCTTCCCGAAATACCGTCATCGATCGAGCCAACCTCGAAGTCTTAGTTGAACGCGAACGCGCATCCTATAAAGCTAATAATCCAAAGTCTTTGGCGCTCTATAGCGATGCAAACAATCTTTTTGGCGGCGTGCCAATGCCCTGGATGAATAAGTGGGTAGGTGGCTTCCCGCTCTACATGCAAAGTGCCAACGGCAACCGCATTATTGACGTGGATGGCCACGAGTACATTGACTTCGCACTAGGCGACACTGCTGCCATGACTGGCCACTCCCCAGACGCAAGTGTGAAAGCAATTATCAACCAAATTCAAACAGTTGGCGGCATGACAACGATGATGCCAACTGAAGATGCCCAGTGGGTTGGCGCCGAACTAAGTAAGCGATTTGGTTTGCCACTTTGGTCATTCACTGTCTCAGCGACAGATTCGAATAGATGGGCGATTAGATTGGCTCGACTGGCAACGGGCAAGAGCAAAATACTAGTTTTTTCCTACTGTTACCACGGTTCAGTCGACGAAACATTTGGCGTCTTGAATTCAGCCGGCAATGTAGTCTCGCGCCCGGGTAACGTGGCGCCTCCGGTACCAATCGACCAAACTACAAGAGTTGTTGAATTTAACGACTTAGAAGCTTTAGAGGCGGCACTCAAGTACGGTGACGTCGCAGCCATCCTGACTGAACCGGCGATGACGAATATTGGAATTGTCCTACCTGAACCGGGTTACCTCGAAGGTATGCGCGCACTGGCGACAAAGTATGGCGCACTGTTAATGATCGACGAGACCCATACGATCTCAGCCGGATTCGGAGGAATGACCAAGCGAGATAATTTGCGCCCCGACATTTTCATAATTGGAAAATCAATTGGCGCGGGAATCCCAAGTGGCGCATATGGTTTCACACAAGAAGTTGTTGACATGATTAATTCGCACAAAGACGCTGACTTACTTGACGTGGGAGGTATTGGCGGAACGCTCGCAGGCAACGCACTCTCGCTAGCTGCTATGCGAGCGACCTTAGGTGAGGTATTAACTGAACAAGCTTTCGATCACATGATTGAGTTAGCGACGCGTTATACGGACGAAGTAAATGTCGCCCTCGATAAATTTGGGGTTCCTTGGTCGATTTCACAACTAGGTGCACGCGCAGAATATCGATTTACTTATCCGGCCCCAAAGGATGGAACTTCATCAATGCACGCGGGAGACGATGCTCTGGATGAGTTCATGCATTTGTATATGTGTAATCGCGGCGTCTTGATGACACCCTTCCACAACATGGCTCTGATGTGTCCAACAACATCAGTAGATGATGTTGATCTGCACGGACGATTGTTTAATGAAGCATTGCAAGAGTTAACGCGCGCCTAGAGTAATAGTTATGACCCTGCGCCGACGCCTACAAATATTTATTGTGCTGTTTGGCGCTGCCACTTTAAGCGCAGCGCTTTGGGAGCGACATGTTTACAACAGTGCTCGCTCACAAATTTCAACTGTGCTAGCAAATTCCACGCAACTCGATGACGTTGCAAGCCAACTTTCATCGGCACTCACTTTTTCTTTACTCTTAAGTATTTTGTTACTTGCTCTTGCTTGGATCTTTTTAGATCGCTGGGTTTTAAATCCGTTAGATGAAATGCGAACCGAGCTGAGACTTGTTGCAAGTGGAACTATAAATCAAATTATCGAAGTAGCTAAACCCCCCGAGATCCATGCGGCGGCGGCGGATGCAGAATCTATGCGACGCAACTTGGTTGAGCAGATCGATTTAGCGCGAGCAGCTTGG
The DNA here is from genome assembly GCA_947452765.1 of Actinomycetota bacterium. Classification (GTDB taxonomy): domain Bacteria; phylum Actinomycetota; class Actinomycetes; order S36-B12; family UBA5976; genus UBA5976. The sequence continues at coordinate 27,472 of CANGDR010000015.1, forward strand.
CAAGGCTTAGAACAGGATGCACCATTGGTAAGTTCAATGCGGCTCGCACTTTCTCCAACCGCAAACGAATACGCTTCTGATCAGCTAGATGTTTACGGTCACACGCAAGCGGCTGATGGTGTCATTGCTGGTGACTGGTGGGATTTGATTCGCACGCCAAACGGTATCGCAGTTGCACTTGTAGACGTTTCGGGCCACGGTTCCGAAGCTGGAATAGTTGGCCTGCAAATAAAGGCAGTCATGACAGCAGCGCTAGCCGCTGGATTTTCCGCGAGTGCAGTAATGGAACGAGTCTCAGCCGGATTGAGCGACGTCGAAGCGTTACTTGCAACCGCAGTAATTGTCGAAATTCCGAACGACCTGAACCTGCCGGTGCGTTGGGTAAGTGCTGGCCACCCAGTTGGCTATTGGCTATTTGGGACCAACAACCTGGAAGCTCTTAATCCAACGGGTCCGATGCTTGGTGGCTTTGGTGGATCCTGGACGGCGCACGAATTTTCGCTTCGCCCTGGTCAGAGGATCATTTTGGCATCAGATGGAATTTTGGAGACGGAAGATAATTTAGGAATTGATTTTGGTTCCGAGGGCTTGATCTCAGCTTTAATTTCAGCACCGCACGATGGGGACTCACGGGAAATAACTAACTTCGTTACTGCGCAAGCTAGGCAAGATTCTGTTACCTGGAGCCGTGACGATGTCTCGTTGGTTGTAATTACCCGTAGGCTTGATTCGTGAGCAAGGAAAATCAACCCAGACTTCGTCCTGAGATGGAAGCGCTACCCACTTATAAGGCGGGAAAAAAGGTTTCGGCAGTCGCCGGTCTCGAAGCTTTTAAGCTGTCTAGCAATGAAAATGCAAACGCACCCCTCCCAAGTGTTTTAGAAGTCATTTACAAAGCCGCCACAGAAGTTAATCGGTATCCAGACCCATTCACAACCCAATTAATTACTGCTTTGGCTAAGAAATTTGATATCCCAGCCGAGCAAATTGCAACTGGCACCGGGTCGGTGGGCGTATGTCAACAGATAGTTCAAGCCGTCGCGGGAGCAGGCGACGAAGTTATGTTTGCTTGGCGTTCGTTCGAGGCTTACCCAATCATTGCCACAATTGCGGGAGCTAAATCAGTTCAAGTTCCATTGCGTGCTGACGGCGGGCACGACCTGGATGCTATGGCTGCCGCTATCACCAACAGAACACGAGTGATTTTTATTTGTACGCCCAACAATCCAACAGGCGGGATTGTTACACAATCTGAAGTTGATACCTTTCTGACTAAAGTGCCAAATGACATCTTGGTAGTAATCGATGAAGCATATATCGAATTCAATTCTGACCCAGATGCTGTCGCAGGAATGAAGACTATGAAGGCTCATTCAAATGTTGGTGTCCTGCGGACGTTCTCGAAGGCATATGGATTAGCCGGCTTGCGCGTTGGTTACTTTGCTGGCCCAACACATATCGCGGAAGCAGTTCGCAAGACCGCTGTACCGTTCGGTGTATCAAACATTGCTCAGGAAGCAGCAGTTGCATCGCTTGAGCACGAAGCTGAATTATTTGATCGAGTAAAACAAATCATCCTTGATCGACAGTGGTTTGAAGATGAGCTAGCTGCTATTGGGTTTGATACTCCGCCAAGCCAAGCCAACTTTGTTTGGTTACCACTCGGTGCGCGAACCGATGAATTCACTAAAGCATGCGAAGGAATAGCAGTCGCTATCCGGCCATTTTCGGGCGAAGGTGTTCGGATCAGTATTGGTGAACGTGAAGCCATGCAGCGCGTTATTGAGGCTGCGAAACCTTTTGCTTCTTAGCGGATTCAACTGAAACAACGACTGCAACACTGATAATTACAATTGCGCCACCGATCAAAATATTTGGTGTCAACTTTTCATTGAAAATCAAAATGCCAAGAGCTACTGCAACCACTGGATTTACATATGCGTAAGTTGAAATTAACGAAATAGGCGCGTTATCTAGAAGCCAGGTGTAGACGGTGTATCCCAGAAGCGAACCAATAGTGATCAGGTAGATCAAACCCCACCAGGAACGCGCACTGGCCGTTGCAAAGTCTGCAGCATTTTCATGGTGAATTAGTCCGGCAATTATCAAACCAACTGCAGCCCCACCCATTTCGTAGGCACTCAATAATAATGAGTTACTAGGTGTCTCGAGCTTTGGTGAAACAAATGATCCGATGGACCAACATAGATTGCCGAACAAAATTACAAACATCCAGAATGTGACATTACTGGTCAGGGAATCTGGTCGAGCATGCGTGTGGCCAGGCAACATAATGATCGCGATGCCAACCAGTCCAGAAATAATGCCAACCATAGACCAGGCGTTTGGTCGGTCACTATCTAAAGTTCTAAAAAGCGCGGTCCAAATCGGCATTGCGGCCACAATTAGTGAGGCCACCCCAATCGGGACAACTTGTTCACTCATTGACATCGTGCCCAGCCCTGAGGTCAGCATCAAAACGCCAAGGAATATGGCATTTTTAAATTGCTTTCGCGTAATCATGAGCGAAGCAAATCCCTTGCGGATTCCCACAATTAAAAACAAAACCCCAGAGGCGACAATGAACCTTAACGCCATGGAAAAAAGTGGTGGCATAGTTTCAATAGCGAAAGCAATACCGATGTAAGTGGTACCCCACGCGATGTACATAGTGCCAAGACCAAGTGCAACTTTTGTTTTTACCGAGGAACTCACGACTTCACACTACGCCCGATGGTGAGGCTGAATCACAGTGGCTAGTTAGGCGAGCGCAGCTTTAACGGCAGCAGCAACTTCGCCACCGTCAGCACGCCCAGCAACCTGAGGCGTTACAAGTTTCATAACCGCGCCCATGGCAGCCATACCGGTGGCTCCACCCGCGGTTGCTTCCTTAACAGCGCTGGCAATAATTTCAGTTAGGGCTTCTGGCGAAAGGGCTTCTGGTAAGTAAGCCTGAATGATTGCTAGCTCCGCGCGTTCTTTATCGCCAAGTTCTGGACGCTTGGCATCGTCGTAAGCAGTCGCAGCTTCCTTGCGCTTCTTAGCTTCGCGATTCAATACCATGATGACGTCTTGGTCGGTAAGCACTCGAGCTTCCTTGCCAGAGACTTCTTCATTCGTGATTGCAGAGAGCACCATTCGGATCGTGCCCGAAGTCAACGAATCCTTCGCGCGAATCGAAGTAGTTAGGTCGGACTGAATTTGCTCTTTAAGAGAAGTCATAGGTCTACTTTGGCACATGGCCGTGGTTAGTAGTAGTCACGGCACGTTGTACTCAAACCCCATGCATTTCCTCGGCGAACACATAAATTAACTCGCTTCGCTCGTGAGGCATGCGTTCTTCGCTACGCGCGCAACAATGTGCAGCAATCCGCAGGGTCGTCAGGCTTGATCCCCTGCTTGATTGGCACATTGTTAGCGCGCTTATGGCTCGATCCGAAGGAAAACTTCTAAAGCAAAAGCTCTGGAGCCAGAGTCGGTCAACTACGGTTTTCCGATCTTTAGATCTTGGAAAACCGAAAATAACATGGGGACGTAGCGGAGGGCCTTTTGCGTAGAACGTTTTCGAAGGAGCGAGCCTGGCGGCGAGGGAGGGAACCGTCGTGGTTAGAAAATCGATTCGATTTTCTAACCACTCCTCCCAAATCCCTCTGCGCTAATCGCAGTAATAAGAAAACCCCCGCGCACCTGCGGGGGTTTTCTTATTACGCGGCGAGGGAGGGATTTGAACCCCCGGAGGCTTTTACACCTCAGACGCTTTCAAGGCGCCCGCATTCGGCCGCTCTGCCACCTCGCCAAAATCGTTTCGAAAAACGATCAAAGGCAAGATTACGCGAGAAATGCACCACCGCGAAACTCAGATTTACTGGCGTAGGCTTTTAGCAATAGCAACGCGCTAAATGGGAGGTCGGATGACCATCAAGCCAGTACGCCAAGTCACGCCACCAGTGTCACGCATTTGGGTGGCAGGCATCACTTCGACGCTTATTGCAGTCGGAGCTAATGTCGGATGGCGATGGATTTGTGTGAATATTTTCCATTGGAATCTCATGGTCCCGGAGACCTTTAATAGTTCAGTATTAGTTGACGCCTCGATTCTTCGCATTACATTGACTACTGGAGTCGCTGGCTTACTTGGAACGTTAGCGGCGTTGCTCTTGGCAAAAATTGTAATTGGTCCTCGGATTTGGTTTGAAGTGCTTGGGTTAGCTGTTGGTCTTTCGACAATTTATAGCGCAGTAAATATTGCAAACATTTCTATTTCAGTAAAGTTCGCATTGAGTGTGATGCACGTACTTGCAACTTTTCTAATTGTTTTCCCGATTTCCGAAGCCTTGAAGATTCGCGATTCAGATTTACATCGCGCCGATGTTAGGTATCACGAACACCTTGATAGCAAGAACTCTAACGATGCAACTTTCATCACGGGTGCCACAGCATCGGCATCTGCTTCCGCTGCGGTGTTCGATCACAACCCAAATCTAAATGACACAATTATTGCGCCACTTGATTCACCGACCCCAGATGCAAGCAGTTCTTTCGGAGGCGGCTCAAGTTCTGATTAGAACTCGCGCGCAATTCGCCTTGCTAAGTACGGTGAAAATTCACCATCGTATTTTTTATGTAAATCTTCAAGCTGCCAGTCTTTACCGGTAACCGTGCCACGACATTGCGATGTGCCACAACCACAAGTGAACTCGTCGTAATCCGAATCATCACAAGTTGCGTAATCAAAAGTTAATTCTTCACCGACGGCAATATCACGTCGCGCTTTCAAAATCGTTCCGCCCATTAACCCACAACTTGGTTCACATGAGTGATTGAAGCAATCTCCTGGTTCGCGATCATCGCGGGAAACTAAATAAAGATCATCATCAACTTGGATTGCTCTATGTTGACGCTCCAGTGGCATGGTGGCTAATACTTCACGAGGCACGGCCCAACCGCCGAAACCTCCAACAGTCTCACCTTTACTAATCGGCTCTGTGGCAAAACTTCCCCAACCTTTATCTCCGGCGGAGCGAGCTTGCGCTTTCGGAGTCAACCAGTTCATGTCCAATGAACGACCTCATGTTCCTGCTCGAATGAGCGTCACTGCAGTTATGCAGAATTCGATGTTATCTGGAAATTCGGGCTGACTTACAAACTCGAGGTGAATTTTTGACGCAGTAAAGGCTCTAGGCTTAATCCATGATCGATTTAGCCACACTTCGCCTAGACCCCGGTGCCGTCAAGCGCTCCCAAGCTGCTCGCGGGGAATCGGAAGCTTTGGTTGACGACGTGTTGGCTGCTGACATTGCCCGCCGTTCGGCCGTTGGTGAATTTGAAGCTTTACGCACAAAGCAAAAGGCACTCGGTTCCCAAGTGGCTAAAGCACAAGGCGGCGAGAAGCAGGCTTTGTTGACTGAATCCAAGTCATTGTCCGATCAAGTAAAAGCTGCCGAAGGCGCTTTGCGCGAAATGGATGCGGCTCTCGACTCATTAGTTCTGGGACTTTCAAATCTGGTTGATGCCGAAGCACCAGTTGGTACCGAAGACGATTTCGTAGTTCTCAAGGAAGTTGGCAGTAAGCGCGATTTTCCAGCTGAAGGAATTACAGTTCGCGATCACGTTGAATTGGGCGAGCTGCTCGGCGCGATTGATATAGAGCGTGGTGCAAAAGTCAGTGGCAGTCGTTTTTACTATTTAACTGGCCAAGGTGCCATGCTCGAATTCGCTTTGATTCAACTGGCAATGACCCTGGCACAAAAAAATGGTTTTATCCCGATGATTCCACCCGCTCTTGTAAAACCAGCCGCCATGGAAGGTACTGGATTCTTAGGTCAGGCTGCCGAAAATGTTTATCGCCTTGAAGCCGATGACTTGTATCTAGTTGGAACTTCCGAAGTTCCATTGGCGGCATATCACATGGACGAAATTCTCGATGGCGACTTCCCACTGCGTTACGTTGCTTACTCACCTTGCTTCCGACGTGAGGCTGGAAGTCATGGCAAAGATACTCGTGGAATTTTTCGCGTGCATTGGTTTGACAAAGTCGAAATGTTTTCTTTTTGTCCAGTTGATGAAGCACAAGCAGAACACCAACGACTACTTTCATTCGAAGAGGAATTCTTACAAGCGATTGAAATTCCTTATCGCGTTATCGACGTTGCAACCGGTGACTTAGGATCGAGTGCTGCACGAAAGTTTGATTGTGAAGCTTGGATCCCATCACAGGAGCGGTACCGCGAAGTAACTTCAACTTCTAACTGCACTACATTCCAATCCCGACGACTAAAGATTCGGAAGCGAACAACTGATGGTGTTGAGCCAATAGCAACTTTAAATGGCACACTCTGCGCGGTTACTAGAATTATTGTGGCGATACTTGAGAATCATCAAGAAGCAGATGGTTCAGTTCGAATTCCAAAAGCCTTGCAACCATATCTTGGTGGAGCAAGTCACTTTAAGTTGAAGTAGAAATGCATTTGATAAAACTAAAGCCCCGCTGGTTTCAGCGGGGCTTTAGTAATTAACTCAGCTAGACACCAGCAACCTGTGGCAAGTTAGCTAGACCTGCAGCAAGACGTTCCTCGGAGAATGGCTCATCAACCATGTTGCCATTTAGGAATGAATCGTAGGCAGCAAGATCAAAGTGACCATGCCCACAAAGTGCAGTAAGAATAACGGTTTCCTCGCCGGTTTCCTTAGCCTTTAGCGCTTCGCGAATAGCTAGTGCAATTGCGTGAGTTGGCTCTGGCGCTGGAACGATTCCTTCGGTGCGAGCAAATTGAACTGCAGCACTGAAACATTCAGTCTGAGCAACCGACTCAGCATCCATCAAACCTTGATCGTAGATGTGTGAGATCAATGGCGCCATACCGTGGTAACGCAAGCCACCCGCGTGAATTGGATCTGGAATGAAATCCTTACCAAGGGTGTGCATCTTCATAAGCGGTGTCATGCCTGCAGTATCACCGAAGTCGTACGCATAAGTGCCGCGAGTTAGTGAAGGGCAAGATGCTGGTTCAGCTGCAAGAATTCGTGGATTGATCTTTCCGGCCATCTTCTCGCGAAGGAATGGGAAAGCAAGTCCACCAAAGTTCGAACCACCACCGGTACAACCGACGATCAAAGTAGGTGTGTCACCAGCTTTTGCAAGTTGTAACAATGCTTCTTCACCAATGATGGTTTGATGCATCAAAACATGGTTAAGTACTGAGCCAAGTGCATAGCGGGTTTCTGGATCTTTAACTGCAACTTCAACAGCTTCAGAAATTGCGATACCAAGTGAACCGCTCATATTCTTTGGATCTTGCGCAAGCATGCGGCCAACTTCAGTTAGCTGTGAAGGTGAACGGTGAACTACGCCACCGAAAGCTTCAATCATTAACTTGCGGAATGGCTTTGAGTCATACGATGCACCAACTTGGAATACTTCGCACTCCATGCCGTAGAGCGCCGTTGCGAATGCAAGTGCAGTACCCCACTGACCTGCGCCAGTTTCGGTTACAAGTTTCTTAATGCCATCCTGTGCGTTGTAGTAAGCCTGTGGCACTGCAGTGTTTGGCTTATGTGAACCTGCAGGTGAGACACCTTCGTACTTGTAATAAATATGTGCCGGCGTATCAAGCGCAGCTTCCAAACGGTGTGCGCGGAACAACGGACTAGGTCGCCATTGACGATAAACATCCAATACGCCACCCGGGATATCTATGTATCGCTCTTGGCTAACTTCCTGCATGATCAGGGCCATTGGAAACAATGGCGCGAAATCATCCGGACCTGCTGGCTGGTGGGTACCAGGGTGTAACGCAGGTGGTGGCGGTGCAGGCAGATCGGGAACGATGTTGTACCACTGGGTGGGCATCTCGTCTTCGGTCAAGGTGTACTTATGGGTGCGAACTTCGTCGCTGATCTTGGCCATGATGCTCCTTCGTCAAAAGCCCGTAGGGTTGTTACGGGTATCTGGAAACTCTAGCGAGTTTTGGGCCCGTATGACTAGGGCCATAAAAGGTAAAGAAATATAAAGGGAGTAACGACTGTGACGCGCTTAATTGCTAGCGATCTGGACGGCACCTTTCTGCAAACTGGCGGGACAGTATCCCCAGAAAACGTCGCCGCTATTTCCCGGGCGCATGCCAATGGCTTGGAAACAATCTTTGTGACGGGCCGCCCGACAAGATGGATGCGCCAAATTACCGAAATGACTGGACATGAAGGCTTGGCGCTCGTCTGCAATGGCGCATTGTTAATGGATTTGAAGACTCAGGAAACGATCTATGCGGAACTATTGTCTGCTGATGCAGGACTGCAAGCAGCGGCTGCGTTACAAGAACTTGATCCCGATATTTCTTTTGCAGTCGAACTTGATCGTCATGACGTTTCTTTTCTAGTTGACGACAAATACAAACCACGCTGGGAGATCAAGAACACACCACCGGCAACTGATGTGGAAGATATGTTTGCCACGGAGATTGTGGTCAAATTACTTGCGCGGCCGAGCGATCGAATTCAACAAAACGCCGATGAGTTTTTAGTTGAAGCACAGAAGGCACTCGACGGAATCGTTGATGTTACTCACTCAAACTTTATGGATCTAATGATTGAAATGAGTGCTCTTGGTATTAATAAGGGCTCTGGTCTTGAAAAATTTGCAATCAGTAAAAGTATGACTGCACCCGATGTGGCTGCAATTGGCGACATGCCAAATGATGTATCAATGGTTGCTTGGGCTGGACGTGGCGCGGCTGTCGAGAACGCACACGAATGGGTTAAGACTGCAGCAACCGAACATGTGCCATCAAATGATGATCATGGTGTTGCGGTATTCATTGACCGAATACTTGCAGGTTAATAAATACTGCCCGAATACTTGCAGGTTAATAAATACTGCCCGAATACTTGCAGGTTA
>CANGDR010000016.1 GCA_947452765.1 Actinomycetota bacterium
CGACCTTCGCTTTGGTAATCATTTACGTTTGCCATCTGGGTCACGTCAATTACGTCGAGCATGTGGTGTGGGATGCCTCGACGCTCGTTCTCCGGAAGTTTTGCAGTGCCGATATCCATGCCGCGATAAAGCTGCATCGAATCTGCATTTATAATCTCGGCGTCGATTAGTTCAGCGAGATCGAGCGACAGGTCGGTTTTGCCAACCGCGGTTGCTCCAAGAATGACGAATACGGGTTGCGTCATCGAAATCACTTGGCCTGGATAGTTGGCATCCCCAACATCACACCTGGCGTGCCAGGAGTACTTGGCATATTTCCAGCTTCGTAATTATCGCCAGCTTGGGTCTTGCGAACTGAAATCAATTTGTCAGCTAGGAAGTGGAATGGCGCGGCGTGCGTAACTTCGGCAATCACAACATCACCTGGACGTAAGTTATGTTCCACACCGTTGATGTCTGTGCGAGATACATGCGCTAACCGGAAGTCGCGAGCCCGCCCGCTAACTCGGCCAGTTTCGTCATCTTTGCGACCTTCGCCAGTTGCAACCATGACTTCAATTTCTTTGCCGAGGAACTTCTTGTTCTCGTCCCACGCGATTGAATTTTGTAATTCGACCAAGCGTTCGTGACGATCTTGAATTACTTCCTTTGGAACTTGGTCTGGCATTGTTGCAGCCGGTGTGCCTGGACGCTTTGAGTACTGGAACGTAAAGGCGCTTGAGAACCGCGCTTCGCGAACAACTTCCAGGGTCTGTTGGAAATCTTCTTCGGTTTCACCTGGGAACCCAGTGATGATGTCCGTGGTAATTGCGGCATCTGGCATGGCGGCGCGGACGCGTTCGATAATGCCTAAGTATTTGTCCTGACGATAGGAACGGCGCATTGCTTGCAAGATGCGATCACTGCCAGATTGCAATGGCATGTGAAGTTGTGGCATCACGTTCCAGGTTGTTGCCATCGCTTCAATGACATTGTCGGTGAAGTCACGTGGGTGCGGGCTTGTGAAGCGAACTCGCTCAAGCCCATCAATCTCGCCACAGGCTTTCAAAAGATCCGAGAACGCATTTCGATCGCCGAATTCAACGCCATAGGCATTCACGTTCTGGCCAAGCAAAGTAACTTCGAGTACACCTTGCTCAACCAAGACTTTGATTTCGTTCAGGATGTCAGCTGGGCGACGATCTTTCTCGCGGCCACGAAGTGCTGGAACGATACAAAATGTGCAGGTGTTATTGCAACCAACGCTGACGCTGACCCAAGCCGAATGCGCAGCATCCCGACGTGCGGGCAGCGTGGATGGAAATACGTCTAAGGATTCAAGAATTTCAATTTGGGAATCTTTTTCGATCCGGGCACGTTCTAACAGAATTGGTAAGGCATCTAAGTTGTGGGTTCCGAAAACCACATCGACATAAGGCGCACGTTTGATGATGTCGCCTCGATCTTTTTGAGCTAGGCATCCCCCAACCGCGATCTGGAGCTTTGGATTCTTTTCCTTTAGGGGTACTAGCTGGCTTAAGGCGCCGTAAAGCTTGTTCGAAGCATTCTCGCGGACTGCACAGGTATTAAAAACAATAATGTCTGGCTGTTGACCCTCGGAAACGGCGCTGTAACCAGCAGCATCCAATAGGCCTGCAAAGCGCTCGGAGTCGTGGACATTCATCTGACAGCCCATAGTGCGCACTTCGTAAGTGCTGGCTTGGCCAGTTTTATTGTCAGGGGTTGAAGTCACTTAGCAATTCTAGGCTTTATTTGAAAGCTCGAGATTCAGCCGATTTCTGCCACAGTGTCAGTTTCGTAGAGATCGCTGGCCTCGAGATCTTGGATTACTCGAAGTGCGATCCCGGTGTGGTAGCCCTTTCGAGCAAGGAGCCCAAATAGACGACGCTTACGCACCTCGGGCGCAAGCCGTGACAGAGCGCGTACTTTCTTCTCTACTAGCTCAGTTGCCATGCGCAGTTCATCATCGTCGGAGACCGCAAGTAACGCCTCGTCGATGATGTCTTGGGCAACGCCCTTCTGACGTAGTTGTTGGCGTAATACTGAGCGAGAAACTCGCTTGGTGTTACAACGTGACCTGATAAGCAATTCGGCATACGCTACGTCGTCAACCATGCCAATTTCTTCGAAACGGTCTAGGACTGACTTAGCTACGTGTGCTTCGACATTCCGCTTAGCAAGAGCTGTTTCCAACTCCTTACGCGAACGTGGCATGAAGTTGAGTTGGTTGAGGACAATGTTTCGAGCTACTGAAAATGGATCAGCCTCGGGGTTACCAACTAAGTCCCCAAGACTTGGTTGTGTATCCACCGAGGCGTCCATTCGTTCAGGTTTTTACTTGGAGGAATTAATCCTCTTCGGGCATCTCTTCATCTTCGTCAATGACTTCAGGCACTACTGAAAGATCAACTTTGTTAACGCCCATTTTGTCCTTCAACTGCTTTTCGAGTTGATCGGTAAGACCTGGGTTGTCCTTTAGGTACTTGCGCGCGTTTTCCTTGCCCTGACCAAGTTGGTCGCCTTCGTGGGTGTACCAAGCGCCGGACTTACGTACGAAGCCTTCGTCCACAGCCATGTCCAAGATGCCACCTTCACGGGAAATACCTTCACCGTAAAGAATGTCGAACTCTGCTTGCTTGAATGGCGGGGCAACCTTGTTCTTAACAACCTTGACGCGAGTACGGTTACCGATTGGTTCGGTACCGTCCTTCAAAGTTTCGATCCGACGGATGTCCAAACGAACCGAGGCGTAGAACTTAAGTGCCTTGCCACCAGTTGTGGTTTCTGGGCTACCGAACATTACGCCGATCTTGTCGCGTAGCTGGTTGATGAAGATACATGTGGTGTTGTTCGTGGAAAGCGCGCCAGTGATTTTGCGAAGTGCTTGGGACATCAAGCGAGCCTGAAGACCCATGTGGCTGTCGCCCATTTCACCTTCGATTTCGGCGCGCGGCACAAGGGCGGCAACTGAGTCAATGACGATTAGTGACAGTGCACCAGAACGAATCAACATGTCTGCGATTTCCAGGGCTTGTTCGCCAGTGTCCGGCTGAGAAACCAAAAGGTTGTCAATGTCGACACCAAGCTTCTTTGCATACTCAGGATCAAAAGCATGCTCAGCATCAACAAAGGCTGCGATGCCGCCAGCGGCCTGGCAGTTTGCGATTGCGTGCAATGCAAGTGTGGTCTTACCCGAAGATTCAGGTCCGTAGATTTCTACGATGCGACCACGTGGCAAGCCACCTATACCAAGTGCGATGTCTAAGGCTACGGAGCCGGTTGGGATGACCTCAACTGGAACGCGTTCTTCCTGGCCGAGCTTCATTACGGAACCCTTGCCGAACTGGCGTTCGATTTGGGCTAGCGCAGTTTCTAGCGCTTTGTCGCGATCATTATTGTTGGTCGCTGCTGGCTCTTTTGCAGAACGGGCACTTGCCATGTCTATCTCCTACTGTCCTAAGACCGGTGTCTTCGGTTCGATTTTTGATTAGAACCGAAACGTTAGTTACGACCACTGACAGTTTCCCAAGTACCGGTGTGCCTGTGTGTCGCGGACCCTTGTGAAGAAGTCCTTGACTTGGCCTTACGGTCTTTGAGCCCCTGTTTTATGGGCGCAGTAGTACGTTATCGAACACTTGTTCGAATGGCTAGTTAGACACGCCGAACGGCGATTTATCTATATTTTGGGTGCAAATCAAGGGTTTGATGGACTGCCCGCCACACTACTTGGGTGTCTTCACCTTGGGCCAGGGCTTGATCTACGGTTTGGCCGCCTAGAGCTGGGATGTGGAAGTCAGACGCCCAGGACCTGGAATAGGCAGATCCCAGCGCCTCGTCCATACGTTCCCAAAAGTCAGTCAACCTCATGACAGGTAACCGTATCTGATTCCCTACTCGTGTCCAAGGTGAGCATCCATTCCGCGCATCCATGAAGGACATGCGCAACACTTATTCCATGACATTGAACTATCAGCCAAACGTCTGGGATCGAATCGGTGGGCCGTGGGCGATTACGCTTCGTGCTTACTTGTGGTGTTTTCCACTGGGGGTGCTACTTCAGCCACTAGTCGAGCCGGGATTTTGGGCTGGAAACGAAAACCCTTTTGCTTGGTATGCGGTAAGCACGATTGCATATCTAGCAGCAGGTATATTTCTCTATTTAGCAAACCGATTCATAGTTCCAAATCGCGAAATTAAGCCAGCACCTAGGGTTCTGATGTTAGTAATCGGAATGTTCGCAGGCGTAACCCGAAGTATTGCGATGGGCACCTTGATTCCTATTTTCGGACTAACTGGGATTACCGCGGTTGAACGCCTGCCTTTTGGTTTGATAATCGGTGTCTTTTGGATTGTTTCCTGTGCTTTGGTTATGGATTCAAAATATCGATACCGCCGACAACTCGCTGAATTAATAGCTGAACAAAAGTCAGCGCAAGAAATTCAGAAGCAACATATTTCCAAGTTCGCCGAAGTAATTCCAGAAACCGAAAACACCGAGCTGGACGAGACGAATTACCAGCTCCAGAAAGTTTTTCGTGACTTAGCAGTTAAAGCTAGTGTGCCCACGTCGAACTGGGTGGTCATTGCAGGCCAGCTTTACCGATCTATTACCGACATTATTTTAGTAACCCGGCAATCCAAAAGAGTTTCTGATTTAACGGATTCGGACTTGGTTGCTTCCCGTAAAGATGCGTTTCAGGTCATATCCCGAACGCCGATATTCCACATCCCCGCTGTAATTTCCATTTATTCGACCACAATCGCTTTCGCGACTGCTCGGATCCTGCCAATTGACCTGGCTGGCCCAAAACTCGCATTTGGTTTATTGATTAACTGGATAATTTTAGGCTCTTTTAAGTGGGCGATCAAAAGAAGTAAGGGCGACTCTTCCTTCGGTTACCTGGCCATGTTCACTGTCTTGATACTGCTGGCAATAATTGGACCAGAATTTTATCAAGGTGCGTATGTCACGAAGTTGCAGTTACAAATTTTTACTATTGCGGGCACATTCGTTGAAATTATCTGGATTCTTTCCACCGGGCTGCTAATGCTCTCTCAGTTGAATCGGCAAAAAATTATTAATCAGGCCACTGAAGAAAATGCGCAACTACGCAGCGAAATTCAATACTGGAAAACTATTGAGGGTCGTGTGGTTGCAGCACACTACTGCCCGATTACTGCACTCGACATCGTCGCTGCTGATCTACGACAGTACATAACATCCGATCAGCCCATGGAATGTATAGGCGCAATCCAGTTCGCAACCACTTTAACCACGGAGATAAAACTTCTTCGCAATGAAATTGACGAATTTTCCCTTGCTGGCGAGTTTGCTCGAATTCAAAGTAATTGGAGCGCTGAAACAGATATTTTATGGACATCTAATGGCTCAGTCCCCGATGAAATTCTTGGGCGTATGGCAATCCAAGTTGTCGAGATTTTGATTTTGAAATCTACGCGCATTGGCCAAGCAAGTATAATTTCCATCGACTTAACAAGTGCCGCTCATGAAATCAAGCTTTCCGTTAGCGACAATGGCACTCCCCACGGAGAAGCAGGGGCTGCGATGGGCACGGCAATGCTTTCTGAGCTAAGTGATGGCTCGTATCAATCATCTCGCGTGGGTGCGCTCAACGTTGCTACCGCAACAATTTCTTTATATGCAAATACAAATACCCCCACCAATTGATCGGGGTATTTGTATTTAATGTTAGTTAAGCAAGTGCATCCTCGAGCTTTAGCAATTCGTATCCGAATGCTTCAGCAACTGCTGGGTAAGTTACCTTGCCAGCATGGGTGTTTAGCCCTAGAGCAAGTGCTTTGTCATCCTTGAGCGCTTGTTTCCAACCCTTGTTAGCCAGAGCAACTGCGTAAGGCAGCGTCACATTTGTCAGCGCGTAAGTTGAAGTGTTTGGAACTGCGCCTGGCATGTTTGCAACACAGTAGAAAACAGAGTTGTGAACGGTGTAAGTCGGATCAGCGTGAGTAGTTGCATGAGAATCTTCGAAGCAACCACCCTGGTCAATTGCGATATCCACAAGGACTGAGCCTGGCTTCATGCGAGAAACCAATTCGTTCGTAACAAGCTTTGGAGCCTTGGCACCTGGAATCAGAACTGCGCCAACCACTAGGTCAGCTGCTAGGCATTCTTCTTCGATTGCATATGCGTTCGATACCAAAGTTTTAATCTGGCCGTTGTAGGCAAGATCAATTTGGCGAAGGCGCGGCACGTTCAAATCCAAGATGGTTACATCTGCACCCATGCCAAGTGCGATCTGGGCTGCGTGTAAACCGGAAACTCCACCACCAAGTACAACTACCTTTGCTGGCTTAACCCCAGGTACGCCTCCGAGCAATGCGCCACGACCACCGTTAGCGCGCATCAATGAGTATGCACCAACCTGTGGGGCTAGGCGTCCAGCAACTTCAGACATTGGGGCAAGAAGTGGCAAGGATCGATCAGGCAGTTCAACAGTTTCGTAAGCAACGCCAGTTACCTTGTTCTTGAGCAAGGCATCGGTGCACTTCTGTTCTGCAGCAAGGTGCAGATAAGTAAATAGCAGTTGGCCTTCGCGCATTCGATCGTATTCAACGGCGATTGGCTCTTTGACCTTCATGATCATGTCGCCGGTCTGCCAAACTTCGTCCGCAGTCGCAAGAATTTTTGCGCCAGCTTTTACGTATTCTTCGTTTTGAATTGACGAACCAATGCCAGCATCTTGTTCAATAAATACTTCATGGCCGTTGCGAACCAGCTCCATAACACCGGCTGGTGTAATAGCTACTCGGTATTCATGGTTCTTGATTTCGCGTGGAACGCCAATCTTCATTTGGAAAAACCTCTCGATGTGCCGTGCCCAAGTGCGCGACAGTCTTACGCTACCTAGATATTGCCAATTCAGATATTTCGGGGTACCGAATTCGAAGTGCCAAAAACGGAAAGCGTTTTCAGATACATCCCACTTTGCGGTATTCGCAAAATAGCCCGAAATTTGCGACGAAAAACCTAGTTTTTTGGCAGCCGAACGCGATCAGTATTTAGTACGTCTTCTCGGGCGTGCCATGGCGCGTCAGCTGAGCGCACAATCAAGTCGGGATCGGCCATAGCTAGCAAAGCTGCGTATGTGCCAAGAACTAGTTGTGGATTGGTGACCGCTCCCCTGGCAATTGATTCCATAACGTCTTGCACGGCAATCCAATGCATTGGCATTTCAAATTCCTCGGCATCGCCAACTGGTCGACCATCAACATGCATAGTCAAACCTTGGGCTAGATAAATTCGGATTTGCTCCGTTGAGCCACCAGGGGTGTTTGCAAAATCTACGAGTACATTCCAAATCGCCGCTTCATATCCGGTTTCTTCATAAAGTTCTCGCTTAGCAGCTTCCAGCGGACTTTCATCGGCGGCGTCCAGCAATCCGGCCGGCGCTTCCCACATGATTTTTCCTTGGGCATGGCGATATTGCTCAATTAAAAGCATCTCGGCGGAATCGTTTATTGCGATGATTGCAACGGCACCTGGGTGAACTATGTAATCACGCGTGATTTCGGCGCCGTTTAGTTCAAATACATCCCGGCGAACATCCCAAATCATGCCGTCAAAGACCGTCGTGCGATCAACTATCGGATGTGTTACAACGCGATCTGAAATCATCTGAAAGCTCTAAGCACGACGTGCAAGTGCAGCTTCGATTAAACCCTTGAAAAGTGGGTTTGCTCGAGTTGGGCGAGAGCGAAGTTCGGGGTGAGCTTGGGTTCCGATGTAATACGGATGGACTTCACTTGGAAGTTCCACATATTCCACTAAGTGACCATCTGGTGAGGTACCCGAGAACACCAAACCAACTTCTTCTAGCGGTGCGCGGTAAACGTTGTTGACTTCGTAACGATGACGGTGACGTTCTTCAACCAAGTTAGAGCCATAAACACGCTCAGCGATACTGCCAGCCTTCAATGCGGCTGGGTACATACCCAAACGCATAGTTCCGCCCATGTCGCGTTCGCCAGCAACGACATCGGTTTGATCAGCCATAGTTGAGATCACTGGGTTAGTAGTCTTTTCATCAAACTCCGCAGAGTTTGCATCCTTGATACCTGCGACATTGCGTGAATACTCGATGACCATGCACTGTAAACCTAGGCAAAGGCCAAGCGTTGGAATTTTGTTTTCGCGGGCATACTTCAATGCGCCAAGTTTGCCTTCGATGCCTCGCACACCAAATCCACCAGGTACGCAAATTGCATCTAGGTCGCCAAGTGCTGCTTTTGCACCCGCATCCGTTTCGCAATCATCTGAAGGCACCCAGCGAATGTTGACCTTTGCATTGTTAGCAAAGCCACCTGAACGGAGCGCTTCGGTTACGGAAAGGTAGGCATCTGGCAGGTCAATGTATTTACCTACCAAACCAACGGTTACTTCATGAGCTGGGTGATGAACGCGCTCAAGTAATTCATCCCAGGCTTTCCAGTCAACATCCCGAAAGGGCAGATCAAGGCGACGAACTACGTAGGCATCTAAACCTTCGGAGTGCAAAACTTTCGGGATGTCATAAATACTTGGCGCATCAACTGCGGAAACTACTGCTTCTTCGTCGACGTCACACATCAACGAAATCTTGCGCTTGATGCCATCTGGGATTGGGCGATCGGCGCGAAGCACAATTGCATCCGGCTGAATACCAATACTGCGCAATGCAGAAACGGAGTGTTGGGTTGGCTTAGTTTTTAATTCACCAGATGGTCCGATGTATGGAAGTAACGAAACGTGTAAGAAGAACACGTTGTCGCGCCCAACTTCATGACGAACTTGGCGAATGGATTCCAAAAACGGTAGCGATTCGATGTCACCTACGGTGCCACCCACTTCGGTGATCACAACGTCGATGTCGTCGCCGCCCATCGCAAGGATGCGGGACTTGATTTCATTAGTGATGTGTGGGATTACCTGAACTGTGTCGCCTAGATATTCGCCGCGTCGTTCCTTGGCAATAACCGTGGAGTAAACCTGGCCAGTTGTGACATTTGCGCTGCCATGCAAGTCGCGATCTAAGAAGCGCTCGTAGTGACCGATATCAAGGTCAGTTTCGGCGCCATCATTGGTTACAAACACTTCACCGTGTTGAAACGGGTTCATTGTGCCTGGGTCGACGTTTAAATATGGATCCAGCTTTTGCATCGTGACGCGAAGGCCACGTGCAGTTAAAAGATTTCCCAGACTGGAGGCGGTAAGACCCTTACCGAGTGATGAGGCGACGCCTCCCGTTACGAACACATGTTTGCTGTTTCCCACGGAATACAAACGTATCTCACTTCGGCGAAAGTTACACCTTTGGGGTCACTTGCTCGCGTGTTGGCGTTCGGCTTGCGCAAGTGCGAGCAGTTCTTCGGCTAGTTGGGTTCCCGCAAGACTGTCGGCAAGTCCCGCGAGCATTCGAGACAATTCTGCTACCCGCTCCCCTTCGGCAACTGCGCTAACCGACGAACTGTGGACTTCTTGGCCATCAGAACGTGCGATCACCAGATGACGATCAGCAAAGGCCGCTACCTGAGGTAAGTGGGTGACCACAATGACTTGTGCGGTTCGTGCTAAGCGAGCTAAACGTCTCCCGACCTCAACAGCGGCCGCGCCACCGACTCCGGCGTCCACTTCGTCGAAAACAAAGGTCTCGGTTGGGTCCGCCGCAGCCAACACAACTTCAACGGCAAGCATGATTCGACTGAGTTCACCGCCAGACGCACCTTTAGCCATCGGAACCCATGGCGAATCAGGGCGGCTTATTAACCCCAGTTCAACTACGTCAGCGCCATGTGGCCCGAGGTTGCCCGGGGTGATTCGGAATTCGACTTTCGCGCCTGGCATAGCCAAGGACTCCAGTTCGCCCGTTACCTGCTTAGAAAATTCGGTGGCTGCTTTGGTGCGGGCTTTAGTGATTTGGGCCGCCCCAGCCTCAAGGTCAAGTTGAACTTGAGCAAGTTCGAGCTTAAGTTGGCCGATTAATTCATCGCCGCCCTGCAATTCTTCGACTCGGTTTCGGTTTTCGCCAACCCAAGCCAACAATGCGTCCACGTCACCAAATTCGCGGGCAACTTGCTTCAAAGCAGAACGGCGCTGTTCTACGAAAGCTAAGCGCTGTGGCGAGGCATCGATACTTGAGGAATAAGAACTGATGTCCGAGGAGAGATCGGCAGCCAGGATTTCAAGTTCTTTCATCCGATCCGCGAACTCACCAAGCGTGCTGTCAAGGTCGCGCTCGTGATCCAATCCCTTGCGCGCTGTAACCAGCGCAGCAACAACTGTGGTATCTACACCTTCGCCACCAGTTAACAGCGAAGTTGCTCCTGCCGTTGCTTCGTAGAGTGCTTCGGTGTGCGAAAGTCGCTTTGCCTCATCATCAAGTTCGATATCTTCACTCGGCAGTGGTTTTAGGGCGTCAACTTGTTCCAGGATGCGAGTGATGCGTTCGAGTTCAAGTGCTCTCGTGCCAGCATCTGAAGATAGAGCCTGAATTTTCTTTTCCAGCGCGCGACGTTGTTCCCAAAGCTCGAGATATTTAGTCATTGGTTTGGCAACTGTTTCGCCAGCGAATCGATCAAGTAATTGACGCTGTTGATCCGTCTTGGTTAACCGCAATTGATCGCTTTGGCCGTGAACTGCAACCAGTTCATCACCCAGTTCACTAACTACGCCGGCTGGAACGGATACACCACCAGCAAAAGATCGGCTTCGACCAGTTGAATTAACTTGGCGCGAAATGATTGCGATGTTGCCATCTTCGACTTCCCCGCCGAGCTCGTCTAAGCGGGCCAGTAAATCCTTGGGCAAAACCACATCAGCTTCCACGGATGCTTGTTCGGCCCCAGTAGAAATTAATGCGCTATCTGCTTTGCCGCCAAATAGTAAGTGCAGACTGCGAAAGACCATAGTTTTACCAGCACCGGTCTCGCCTGTAAGTACGGTCAAACCAGGAGAGAAATCCAAAGTTGCGTCGCGAATAACGCCCAAATTCTTGATTCGCAATTGATCGATCATGGTTTGGCCTACTTGGCTCGCCAGCCGTGCACTGGCAATTCGAACTTGGCAACCAATCGTTCGGTGAATGGCGTTAAATGAATGCGAGCCAGTTTGACTGGCTTAGTGTTTCGCACGACGCGGATTGTGGCACCGGTAGCAAGTTCGGTCTTTCGGCGGCGATCGCAACCAACTTCAACCGGCCCAGTTGTCACAACAAGTTCAACAACCGACTTAGGCGAAACTACTAGCGGCTTTGCAAATAATGCATGCGCGCTAATTGGCACGACTAACATTGCTTCAACTTCGGGCCAAACAATTGGTCCCCCAGCACTAAACGCATAAGCCGTTGATCCAGTTGGGGTGGCAACCAATACACCATCGCAGGACCAGTGTGAAACCGGGCGTTCGTCAATGTTGACTAAGAGTTTTGTCATGTGGCCACGGCTGTATTTTTCGATCGCGACTTCGTTAAGCGCCCAAGAATCCCAAATGCGACCATCAGCATCAGTGACATGAATGGCAAGCGCGGTTCGCTCTTCGACTGACCATTCTTTATTTACGACAGTATTAATGACAGCTTCGATGTCCTCGGCCTCAGCTTCAGCCAAGAAGCCAACATGACCTAAGTTGACTGAGAAAACGGGAACATCATGATCGCGCGCAATTTCAACGCCGCGCAGGATCGTGCCGTCGCCACCGAAAACAATAACTAGTTCGCAGCCCGCGGCATCGTTGCTGCCGGAAACTTGCGCAAGTTCCAAGCCACTTTCGTCGCCATCTGAGCAAGCAACGGCAATTCCATTCGCGAGTAAACCTTCGGCCGCCGAGCGGGCAATCTCAAATGCAGTTGGGTGCTCAGCATTAATTACAAAAAGAACTTTGCGACTCATTGCGGACCCTCCTCAACTGCTCGTTCGACATCGGCGACATCTGGTGCGGGTGCACCACGCTTTAACAACAAGAAATACTCAACATTTCCAGATGGACCTGGAAGTGGGCTGGCCACCACACCTGCGGTTCCCAGACCAAGTGAATAAGCCTTAGTAGCGATCTTATTGACCGAACTGACACGTTGGGCATTGTCTTCCACAACCCCACCTGGGCCAAGTAAATCCTTGCCCACTTCGAATTGGGGTTTGACCATAAGTAGTGCCTCGCCAGCCGGTTTCAAGACTGATTCAAGCGCGGGCAGGACGGTTTCAAGCGAGATAAACGAAAGATCAGCAACAATTAAATCAACAGTGGCGCCAAGGAGTTCTGGGGTTAAGTACCGGATGTTGGTGCGATCCATCACGGTCACTTTAGGATCCTGGCTAACTTTCCAAGCTAGCTGACCATATCCAACATCAACGCAGTAAATGTGTTCGACGCCCCGGCGAAGCATGACATCGCTAAAGCCACCGGTTGACGCGCCTGCATCTAGGGCCACTTTGTTTGTGACATCAATGTCGAAGGCATCTAGCGCGCCGATTAGTTTATGGGCACCGCGCGAAACGTATTCATCTTCAGTATTGATCGTTAATTTAATTGCAGCGGCTTCATCTACTTGGGTTGCTGCTTTAGTTGCAGATAAACCATTTACTCGCACATTGTCATTAGAGATTAATTCTTGGGCGTGCTCACGACTGCGAGCGAGGTGACGTCGAACAAGTTCAACATCTAGACGGCGGCGCAACTTAAATTACTGTCCGGCCAAATCAGCCAAAGTGTCATGTAGGCGGCGCTGCACATCTTCAAAAACGTCAGCATGTTCGTGAACTGGTAAACCTTGCAGGTCAGCTAGCCGACCTAGGGCATCATCAACGCGGGCTTCCCCGGTGATTGGCAACGATTCCATAGAAACAACAGGAGCCTGGGGAGCTAAAACTTCGTCATCGGATTCGAGAATTTCAACGTCAAGAATCTCGGCCTCAAAAAGGGCAGATTCTTGTTCAATCTTTTCTTCGAATTCAGAGTTACCCATGCCTACCTTTCGCGATTTACTGGCTCTAGCCTACGCGACTTGTGATTTATGCAGGTGTTAGGCGTCAGGTTTAGCAGAAGCGTTTAGTTGTGCTTCAAGGTCAACAACGCGCTTACGCAACGCTGCTAGCTCATCTTCTTGGACCAGGCCCATGCGGCCGATGATCTTGTCTAGTTCAGTGTGAACCACGCGACGGGCCTCTTCGCCAACGTTGCTTGAGGTATTTCCAAAGGCTTCGCTTGGCTTTGGCAACTTCGACATGAACTCAGTTGCGATGCCGCCAACAAGAGTGCCGACTGCTGTGATCGCTTCGACCACCATTTTGCTGTCAATACCCTCTTTGGAATTTTCTTCCACATTGGTTTTGATCTGCGTTACAGACTCCTCAAGCATGTCTTGAGCCATCTGGATTGCTGCGCGAATGTCCATCATGCTTCTAGTTAATAGGTAACGGGCGGTTTTTGCACATTGAGACCAATAGCCTCAAGCACCTCAACGGCTCGTTCGACTGAAATCGTGCCAGTCCAGTGTGCGACGCAAGCGGTCCGAACTGCGTCCAAACTGTCGCCTTGGCCCATCAAGTCGCCGTTGTCCAGAGTCCAGCCGCCACAGGTGACCACTGCCCCATCAACTTTGGCGGCAATTTGTGCTTTGAGAATGTCCGTTGCATCCCACGCAATATAGCTAGGACGCAGATGTATTGGCGCTTCAATTAATTCCAGAATCGAAGTCACGCCTGAAAATACCAGCAAGCTATCAATCCCGACGTTGTTAGCACCCCAAATATCAGTATCAAGACGGTCGCCAACAACAAGCGGCTTCTTGGCGCCAGTTCGATCAATCGATTGCTGCATTAATGGCCGTTCAGGTTTGCCAGCGACCAAAGTTGGTTCACGACCAACTGCGTTCACCAGCGTCTGCACCATCGAACCGTTGCCAGGCGAAGTTCCGTGCTTAGTTGGAATTGTTAAATCCATATTTGTAGCAACCCACGTCACGCCGGTGTGCAAAATTCCAGCGGCATAATCCAACATACGCCAAGGCATGTCGGGCCAAAAACCTTGGATGACGGCATCAGACTTTACGTCTGGATCTTGGGTTGCAACTAATCCAACAAGTTCAACTTCGCGGGCTAAATCTTTACTTCCAAGTACAAATACTCTGCTGCCTCGTGGCAATAACTTTGCAAGTTCAGCAGCTCCAGCTTGAGCAGAGGTAACAACATCGACGGCAGTGACTGCTAATCCCATACCTTGTAATTTTTCGGCAACTGATTCCGAAGAGCGCGCGGCATTATTAGTTACACAAGTAAGAGTCATGCCATGTTTGTCGCGAGCCTCATTGAGTGCACTGATTACCCCAGGAATACTTTGGTCACCAAGGTAAACCACTCCGTCAAGATCTAGTAACGCAGTGTCATAGGCCTTTGCCAAGACTTCGCTCGAAGTAGTTAGGTGTGACACCCCTTAAGAATGTCACGGGTGGCTGAGGTCTGACGAATTACCTTCGTACCGAAAGCGTGGTTACTTCAACTTCAACCCGAGAAGCAACGCCAGCCCCAGATTTCCAAAACCGCCGACGGATCGCGCCCGATATATCGACGATGTCACCAACCGCAAGCGAGGAAGCCTTGCGCTTAATAACAGGTTTGAAACTTACACAATCAATAGTGTCTACCGTTGCTTTTGTAGTGGGTTTGTATCGCGGCACCACGACACGAAACTTCACAAGCGAATCACCGCTTGGTAAATCCAGGTGTTCAGCTTCAGAAGTAACGCGCGCAGTTAACGCAACGTTGTTTTCCCAATCGGCAAAGCCATCTTCGTCATTCATTAGTTCTCCTTAGTAGGTGAATTAATGTCGCAGAAATGCAAAATGCACAGCAATCTATTTCAGACTGCTGTGCATAAAGCTTTAATGTGGATTATTTGACGGCTTCCAAGGACTGTTTAATGACATTAACTATTTCATCAATGTGACCTTGATTCATTGGCGTTGATAGTGACATTAACGTGGTTGTTCCCGCGAGAACGCCGCGCGAATACATTTCCCACCACAAATTGTTTAGGTCCACATCTTCGTGTAGTCGCGCTAACGAGCCAAGGCCGGAAACCTTGACGCCCGCTTCCGTTAACTGCGCACGCAGGTTTTCACCTAGGCCGTTAAGCCGTTCTACATCTGCTGGCCCAAAATTATCCATCGCTGTCTTTCCGGCTCGCATAGTTACTGGATTAGCGCTGAAAGTTCCACCTAGGGAAACCGTTCCGGATTTCATCGGATCGAAAACACTCATTATTTCTTGGGAGCCACCGACGCCACCGACAGGGAAGCCACCTCCCATCACTTTGCCTACCGAAATTAAGTCCGGTGAAATTCCATATTCCTTATGCATGCCACCAACGCCAACTCGGAACGTAATCACTTCATCTATTAAGAGCAGTGATCCATATTTCAAGGTGGTTTCCCGAAGGTGCTGCACAAAGTTTTTGTCAGCTGGAACAAGTCCAGCTCGGTTCGGCATCAAATCAAGAACTACAGCAGCAACTTGCGTTCCCATTTCCGACATCACACGATCGAACTCGGCCTTATCCCCTTGCGGAAGCGCGATAACTACCTGGGAAGTTGCTTTTGGGATTCCGGCGGCTGCAGGGTCAACAAATACTTCGTGCGACCCGTGGTAACTCCCGGCAAACCTAATCACGATATCGCGACCCGTGAATGCTCGAGCTCCGCGAATTGCAGTCATCAGTGCTTCGGTCCCAGAGTTAGAGAAGCGCCAAAATTGAATTCCGGTGCGTGCGGCCATTACCTCGGCAAGCGCGACATCTGACTCGGTAGGCAGACCAAAAGCGGTTCCCTTACTTAACTGATCAATTACAACTTGATTGATTGGTTCATAAGAGTGGCCGTGAATCATTGCGGTGTAGTTATTGTTCAGATCGATTACTTGATGTTCTAAATTGTCTGTGACGATGCAACCCGATCCTGAGACGGCATACGGCGGAGCAGGCGGAATAAAGAGCGTAGATCTCGTATTTCCGCTGGTCATAACCTTTTTCGCACGATCAGTTAGCGGATGTTCCCGATAAGGCTTCATTACGTCGTCAAGCATAATTACAGACCTACAATCGTTCGACTCTGTTCGCGCATAAAACCGGGTAGATACCAGTTGGCCAACCCACCTTTGCCCGACGAACCACTCATTTTCCAACCACAAAATGATTGGACTCCTGGCCAAGCGCCAGTTGTCGCGCCAGCGGCCCTGTTGGCATACAAGACGCCTGCTTCAATTTCATCTAAGAACTGATCAACTTCTTCTTGCTTGCCAGAAAACACCCCAGCTGACAATCCATACTTAACTGAATTAGCTTCTTGGATAGCTTCGTCAATTCCGTTAACTTTTACAACGGTCAAGAATGGCGCAAATAACTCTTCGCGCGTTAGTTCATGGCCTTTAGGTAAATCTGCGATCAGCATTGGCGAAAAGAAGTTGCCTGGGATGTCGAGCCGCTCTCCCGAAACGATTCGTCCATCCTTCTTTGCCAGTGCAAGTGCAGCGTCAATTCGTTTTCCAATTTCGTCATCGATCACTGGCCCCAAATTGGATGTAACTTCTATCGGATCTCCAACTACCAATTCGGAAATCTTCCCCGATATTTTTGCAATTAACTCGTCGGCCACTGTCGCATCAACAATGACTCGACGGCAGGCACTACATTTTTGTCCCGATAATCCATATGCAGATTTAACAATGCCAGTAGCTGCATCATCCAGATTTGCAGAGGCCATAACAATGGCAGGGTTTTGCCCTCCCATTTCGGCTAGCACTGGGCGTGGCAAACCTGTTGGTGACGGAGTTCTGACTAACTCCCAACCAACTTTAGAAGACCCAGTGAACGCGATTCCGTCAACGTCGGTTGCAGCAAGTAACTTACCGACTTCAGCTCCGCCGTGAAGTAAGTTAACGACTCCAGCAGGCAACTGTTCTGCAAAAAGCTTCACCAGTGCATGCGTCGATTGTGGTGTCTTGTCCGAAGACTTTACGACGACCGTATTTCCGGTAACAAGTGCGCCAAGCATCATTCCCGCGGCTAAAGCTACTGGGAAGTTAAATGGGACAATGACGGCAAATGTGCCAAACGGAATTAACAGGTCGCTATTTGACTCGGCTGCCGTTGATTTTAAGGGTGCGCCATAGCCATTATGAATTTCGATTTGACCACAGTACTGCTCGATCATGTCTAAAACTTCTTGAGTTTCTCCAACGGCCTCGAGTCGAGTTTTGCCGGTTTCAGCAGAAAGAATTCCAGATATTTCCATCAGATTTTCTGAAATTGAATCTCCGACTTTTCGAATCATGGCATTTCGATCTTGGTAGCTCGTATTACGCCAGGATTTACGCATTGCATGAGCCGCTGCAACCGCCTGGTCGACTTGCGCAGGAGTCGCAACGCAGGCGGCTGAAACTTTTAGATCCAAATGGCAAGGATCAAAGCGCTCGATTGTTTCGGCACTAGTCACTTCTTTACCAGCTATGAGTAATGGCAGCGGTGCAGCAAGACCTTTTCGTGCTTGGTTGAGGGCCGCCTCGAAACTTGCCTCAAGAACTTCATTGCCCAACGAGGTTGAAGCGTAATTAATGGAAACGGCCATTCGAACTCCTAAATAGGAACTTTGCACACTTAGCGAACATTAAGATGCTACTTATTTCAGCGTACATTAGACGAACTTACGTTCGCACGGGGAACATAGAAAAGCTGTCGACAAATAAAACGCGCACACGCAGAATTAATTCATGCCAATTCGGTCAAGTAGCTCGCCTTCAGAGATTCCAAAAACCTCTAATACTTCGATGCCGCCGGCAGATATTTCAATAATTGCCATGTCTGAATAAATGCGATTGACGCACTTGACTGCAGTCAGTGGAGCTGTGCATTCCTTAATCAATTTTGATTTCCCAGACTTATCAAAGAGCGTCATCATGACAAACATTTTGGCTGCTCCGGATGCCAGATCCATGGCGCCCCCAACAGATGGGATGTCGTTCGGGTCACCCGCATGCCAATTTGCTAGATCCCCAGCTAGCGAAACCTGAAATGCACCAAGCACGCAGATATCAATGTGGCCACCGCGAATCATTGCAAAGGAATCAGCCTGGTGAAAATAAGACGCTCCAAGCAACTCGGTTACTGGAATTTTTCCAGCATTAATTAATTCCAAATCAATTTCATCACCAAGGGCTTCGGGACCCATTCCGAGCATGCCATTTTCGGTGTGCAAAATAATATCTGAATCAGGTGTGATGAAGTTGGAGACTAGCGTCGGTAACCCGATTCCAAGATTCACATATGAGCCCGAGGGAATGTCATTGGCTACCAGTTTGGCGATTTCAGATTTTGTCAGCGGCTCACTTGCCATGATTTACTCCACATTCGACAACAGCATTAACAAAGATTGATGGAGTAACTATGCTCTCTGGATCTAGGTCACCTGTTGGAACAACTCGACTTACCTCGATGACCGAGTATCGAGCTGCTGATGCCATGATTGGGCCAAAATTGCGGGCAGTCTTGCGGTAGACGACATTGCCCTGCTGATCTGCAATGTGTCCATGAACTAATGCGACGTCTACTTCGGTAGCAAATTCCAGTACCTGGTCCACACCATTTATTGTGCGGACTTCTTTTCCAATTGCTAACTGAGTACCAACGCCCGTTGGAGTATAGAACGCGCCAATACCGGCACCTTGGGCACGAATGCGCTCGGCCAAAGTTCCTTGGGGTACAAGCTCGAGCTCAATTTTCCCCGACCGATAAAGCTCATCAAATATTTGCGAATCTTGTTGGCGAGGAAAAGAGCAGAGAATTTTCGCAACTTGTTTATTACCCAGAAGCCGTGCCAAACCCGTTTCCCCATTGCCAGCATTATTCGCAATTATCGTTAAATTGCTAACCCCACTGTCACAAAGTGCATCAATTAAATGCAGCGGTTGACCGGCAAGGCCAAAGCCGCTTAACGCGACTGTGCTGCCGTCCGTTACCTGGCTGATCGCCTCTGCAGCTGAGATAAATGATGCGGCCACGATTAACTACCTTCAGATGACTGGGTGTTCTCAATTACGATCGCAATTGCTTGTCCCACACCTATACATAAAGTTGCTACTCCCCAACGGCCACCAGTTATTCGCAGGCGCTCAACTAAGGTTCCTAATAACCTAATTCCGGAAGCACCAAGTGGATGTCCGATAGAAATGGCTCCGCCTTTAGCGTTGACTATTTCTGGGTCAATGTCCCAAGCCGCGATACACGCAAGAGATTGGGCGGCGAACGCTTCATTAAGTTCAACCGCAGAAACTTGGTTCCAAGAAATCCCGGCCCGAAGTAACGCGCGATTTGCAGCTTCAATCGGCGCAATGCCAAATAGCTGTGGTTCGTTAGCAACAGCCATGCGACTGGCAACGCGGAAGACTGGATCAATTCCAAGATTTTTTGCAGCGGTCTTTGATCCGATTAGCGCAGTGCCTGCACCATCAGACAGTGGCGATGCATTACCTGCGGTTATGGTGCCATCTTTCCTAAATACCGGCTTCAATTTAGCTAATTCAGCAATCGAACTTTCACTCCGAATATTTTCATCGCGCGTTAAATCTGATCCTGGAACTTGGGAAGTAATCGATTCATAGAACCCGCTCTCCCAGGCTTCATGGGCTTTTACGTGTGATGAAAGTGCGAAAATATCCTGAGCTTCTCGCTTAATTCCATACTGCTCCGCAATGATTTCATTTGCTTCGCCCAGTGAAACTGTCCAGGTACTTTTCAGCTTTGGGTTAATCAATCGCCAACCAAGAGCTGTTGAAACTAGTTCGGAATTCCCAGGTACGAATCCCTGTTCTGGCTTAAGCATTACCCATGGAGCCCGAGTCATTGATTCCACGCCACCTGCAATCACTAGGTGAGAGTCGCCAGTTTCAATTTCTCGGGCGGCGCTAATTGTGGCATCTAGGCCCGAACCGCATAATCGATTTACAGTGCTGCCGGGAATTGTTACTGGAAGTCCTGCCAACAAAGTTGCCATGCGCGCCACATTGCGATTTTCTTCACCAGCGCCATTTGCATTTCCAAAAATAGTGCTATCGATCAAACTGGTATCTGGAATATATTTAGCAACAAGTTCTGAAATTGAGGCTGCGGCAAGATCGTCAGGACGAATTTTTGCCAAACCTTTTCCGTACCGTCCAAACGGTGTTCTAGTTACGCCCAAGACGTACGCGGATTCAAGCATTGGAAGTCCTTATGCGCTAGCTAGTCGAGATGCAGTCCACGGATTTTCCGCCGGCAAACTACTAACTGAGCCGGTCACAATTTCTTCGGCAACCGCACGGCCAATCGCAGGTGAGAGCTGGATACCATTTCCACCTGCACCTAAAGCACAAATGACTCCACTATTGCCTGGATGCGCACCAACAATTGGTGAACGGTCCTGCGTCATTGGATAGATACCTGACCAAGCACGTGAGATGCCACCATCAGGTAAACCGGGAAGCCGCTGACTAATTTGTTCGGCAAGTTCTTCGATAAATTCTGGGGTGCTGCTTTCCGAATATGAATCAGGATCTGCTGCGCCATCTATTGCTTCTTCAATGTGTAACCCAGCAACCAGTTGGTCTGGGCGTTCATAACGGAAGTAAAGCCCTGGTTTGCCACTTCCCGGAACATAGTCCATGACCATTGGCACCATGTTTTCAAGTGGCTTACTCATCTGAATCAAAGCAGCGGAGTGTACTTGTGGAATTAACGGGACGGGTGCGCCAAGTAAGTCGCCAATTTTGCCAGCCCAACCGCCGGCTGCGTTAACTACTACGTCCGCAATAAAGTCACCGCGGGAAGTTTTGATCAAGCTCGAGCCATCGGCGCTATTTTCGATTCCTAAAACTTTGGTATTTTGATTTACTCGGCCGCCTTGACGTACTACCAATTCCATAAGTAACGAGCAGTAAAGGTGGCCATCTAAGAACCCGTCGGTTGGTCCGTACAGGCCACCCAAGCGATCTTTCATTGATATTTGTGGAATCAACTCATCGACTTCGTTGGCATCTAATACTCGAGCATCAAAAATTCCATTATCTTGCTGACGCTTAATGCTCAGTTCATAATCTTTAAAATCTGATTCTTTAGATGCCAGGCGTACATAGCCGGTGCGCACAAAGCGCAATCCTTCATTCTCGGCTAAGTCATCACAGAATTGGCGGCCATAAGCACGAACTGCAATATCGAATTCACCAACATATTGGGTTTCAACTACACCAACCGATCGACTGGATGATCCGCTACCGACATGATCTGCTTCAAGAACCAAGACATCTAGTTGCGGGTCCAGTCTCGTTAGGTGAAGGGCTGTTGATAATCCAACTGCGCCACCACCAATGATGACAATGCGACGATCGGCCATGAGGGCTCCCAGTTATAAGTAGTACCTGTAGCGAACTAAGGAACATACTACGGAATTAGTACCCAGTGTTTATTGGCGCTCCTAGTAGGTTCAAAACATTTGACAGGTGAAAATGCAAAATGCACAGCAGTCAGTTTGCTAATGGCTTCAAATAGCGCGCTAGGTGTAATCCACTTCGTGACTGTATTTCGGATCGCTGTGCAATTCCCAATAACGATCGCGAATTTTCGTCGTTACTGGTCCGGGACTCCCATTACCAACTGGCTTTCCATCAAGTGTGGCAACGGGCATAACGCCTCCCGCCGTACTGGTTAGGAACATCTCAGTGGACCGGTATAAATCTTCTACCGGGACTTCACCGACAACAACTTCAATTCCAAGGTCCTTGGCGATTTCAATCACGGTTCGTCTCGTAATTCCTTCGAGCACGCCACGCACAGGTGTGTAAAGAACATCGTCAACCATTGCAAATACATTGAACCCAGGTCCTTCAGTTACCATGCCATTTTGGTCAGGCAAAATGGGAACCCAAGCCTCGCGATCGTACGCTTCAAACATTCCTCGGATAAAATCGCCCCAGTGAAAGTTTTTTACAGTTGGATCAACTGAGCTAGACGGAATTCGATGAGTATTTCGAGCGACAACAACGTCAGTGCCTCTGGCTTGTAGTTCGGGTTTAACGATCCATACATATGGAATTGCATATACATATAGGCGCGGTTTGTAGAGTCGAGGATCTCGCTCCCCAGGGCCTGGCACTCCTCTTGTGGCGATTACCTCAACATACGAATCGCGAAGACCTGATCGGCGCACAGTTTCTACCATGATGGCTCGGATTTCAGCTTTGCTAAGCGGCGGCGTCAACCGAATTCGTTCACATCCAGTAAAAAACCTTTCAAGGTGATCATCAAGGCGAAAGAATCGCCCCTCCCAGACGCCAGCAACGTCATAAGTGAGATCAGACCTGACAAATCCGGTGTCAAGAATCGGAACACTCGCTTCACCAATGGGTACATATTTGCCATCAATCCAGGCGCAACCAGCAGCAAAAGGATTCGGTATGGCTATCGGTTCTACTAAATTGGCCACTTTAAACTCCATTACTCATCTCTTGAATTGGATTCTAGAAAAGTACCTTCGGCTTATCCATGAGTCTATCAGGGCAGATCAGGTCACGTACTGCGCTAGCGAATCTGGGTTCACCAAACTAGCAAGGTTTTTAACGGGTCTACCCTCTATCGTTTCGCGCACTGCAATTTCGGCAATTTTCCCAGAACGGGTTATTGGAATTTCGGTTACCTGAATTATCAGGGCTGGTACATGTCTTGGCGATAATTCAGCTTTAATTTGGGCTTTAATTTGATTAATCAGTTCATCGTTTAGTGCGTGTCCAGCTGTAAGCACAACGAATAGCACGGTTCGCACATCATCTTGCCATTTTTGACCCACAACTATTGATTCTCTAATTTGCGCCATACTTTCAACAACGCGATAGATCTCTGCGGTACCGAGCCTTACTCCACCTGGCTTTAAGGTGGCGTCCGATCTACCGTGAATTACAAACCCGCCATTACTTGTAAAGGATGCGTAATCGCCATGAGTCCAGACTCCGTTATTGGCTTCAAAATAGGCTTCGTGAAATTTTGTGCCATCATCGCCGATGAAACCAAGTGGAACTGTGGGAAAGGAATTTCGATTAATTAATTCACCCTCTTTTCCAGGGGAATCTCTCAGACTTTTTCCATTTTCATCTATAACGTCTACGTCTTGTCCAAGTATTGGCCCCTGTATTTCACCAGCCCAAACTTCTTTTGTCGGATCACAACCAACAAAGCAGCCGCAAATATCTGTCCCACCCGAAATTGAGCCAATGTGTAAATCAGCCTTAATGTTTTCGTGAATCCAAATGTAGTTATCTGAATTTAACGGAGAACCAGTGGAGGCCAAGGTTCGAATCGAGTCAAACTTGACCGATTTATTTGGTTGAAACCCTGACTTACGAACTGCGTCAATGAATTTTGCGCTAACTCCAACGAAGGTAACCCGATTTTCGTCACACAACTTAAAGATTCGTGATTCATCAGGAAACAACGGATTGCCATCGTAGAGAATTATGGTTGCGCCATGCATCAGATTCGAAACCAGCCAATTCCACATCATCCAGCCAGTAGTTGTGTAGTAAAAAACAACATCACCGGACTTTATGTCACAGTGCAA
This sequence comes from Actinomycetota bacterium, assembly GCA_947452765.1. Classification (GTDB taxonomy): domain Bacteria; phylum Actinomycetota; class Actinomycetes; order S36-B12; family UBA5976; genus UBA5976. Next base: position 23,640 of record CANGDR010000016.1, read on the forward strand.
GCGCTGTTCCATCATGTGCTTGAGGATAAATCCCCCAGCGCGGTGGATTATTCCCTTTGGAAGACCCGTGGTTCCAGAAGTAAAAAGCACAAAAGCCGGTTCATTAAACTCTCGTCTGACATACTTCACATCATTAACGGGGTTTAAATTTAAAGTCTCCCAGTCATTGAACTTCAAAAAAGTTTTTAAGCTATCTCTAGTGCCGATTTGATCGATCACAAGGATCAACTCTAAGGATTCTAAACTTGAAGTGACTTGAATAATTTCAGCAGTGCGATCTATTTTCTTTCCGTTATATTGATATCCATCGCATGTAAGTAACACTTTTGGTTTTAATTGCTTAAATCGATCAACGACCGCAGTATGGCCAAAATCCAAAGATGCAGAACTAAAAACTGCTCCCAGCGCATTAGCGGCCAGCATAGTTGCCAATGTCTCGATGCCGTTTCCAGTCCAGGCAACAACGACATCACCTGGAACCACACCGACGTTTTCTAACTCAAATTGCACTTGTGAAACTAAATTCAACAGCTCACTATTTGACCAGTTTTGTATCGTTGCATCTTCTTTGATTGTAATTACAGCATTACTGGGTGCATTTTTTAACAAGTTTTCGGCATAACAAACTTTGCTTTGTGGAAACCAATCTGTCGATGGAATGTCTTTACCAGATTCAACAACTACTCCTGCAAAATCGCCGATTACTCCAAATTGATCCCAAATGGCTGCCCAGAATTTATCCGGCTTAGTAACCGACCACAAATGTAAATCCTCGGTCGAATCAGTAAAACCTAGTCGATGGATGAATTTTGCCATCTCTGATTCATTAACTCTTTGGGAAGTTGGTGACCAAACTGGTTGAGAACTCTCATTCATTATTGGTCTCCTGGTGGTTAAGTGAATCTGAGGATTAAAAGATTAATCCTCTTCGACGTATTCGCCTTCGAATTCCTCAGAATCTTCTAGGTCTTCGTAGCCGGTGTATTCGTCATCATCAAGATCTGCGGATGACTTGCCTTCGAGGATTCGGATGCGCTTATTGCAATCCATTGCTTCGTCAGCATCAACTGCAGCGGCGCGATGGAACCATTCTAGCGCCTCTTGCTTGCGACCTAACTGTTCTAATACGTCTGCGTAGGTATAGCGAATACGAGCAGCCCAAGGTTCGATGGAGTTTGCGGTCAAGTCTGGGCACTGCAATGTTGCAAGAGCAGCTTCCATGTTTCCAAGATCCATGCGGGCACCAGCAGCTACGATGCGCATTTCAACGCGGGATGCATGATCCAGGTTCTTAACTAGCGGATCGCCAGCCATTTCAATTGCCTTCTTTGGTCGACCACAAGCACGCTCACAGTCAGCCATCAATGGCCAATATTCCTTGATGCCACGCATTCGACGTGCCGCGCGGAATTCAATCAAAGCTTCGGCGTAGTGGCCTGCGTTGTAGGCAGCCTCTGCGGCAGCTTCACGTATGATGCCGACGCGAGATGCCTTACTTAGTGCAGCCTTTGCATGCTGCCATGAAAGTTCCGGGTTCACGGTTGCAGCTTCAACAGATGCTGCCAGGTGGCGCGCAACGCGAAGTGCTAAACCTTCAGGAAGTGTGCGAAGTTCGTTGCGAACTGCGCGCGGTAATTCTTCGCCAGTGATGTGATCGGGAATGATCGGATCTTGCTGGTTTACTCGCTTCTCCCCTACGCGACCGCGTGGACGCTCGTCGCGATCATCGGCGTATCGACCACCGGCACGATCCGGACGACCACCGCGTTCGCTATAACGCGAAGATGGACGCGAGTCACGATCATCGCTAGCGCGTGGACGATCGCCAGCAAATGGGTTATCACGACGAGGACGATCGGAAGTTGGACGCGAGTCGCGGTCTGAATACGAACGCGATGGGCGATCTGAAGATGGACGCGAGTCGCGACGATCTGACGAACGACCTTCGCTTGGTCGACCACGGTCTGGGCGATCCCCATACGAACGAGCCGGACGATCTGAACGATCAGAACTTGGACGCGAATCGCGTGAACCGTAACTGCGTTCTCCACGATCAGATGACGGACGAGAACTCGGACGTGAATCTCTATCGCCGTATGAACGGGACGGACGATCGGTGCGATCGGTACTTGGACGTCGATCGTCTCGGCGATCTGAAGATGGACGGGAACTCGGACGTGAGACTCTGTCTCCGTACGAGCGACCCGCTGGGCGATCAGAACTTGGGCGTGAATCTCTTGAGCCGTAACTGCGCTCCCCACGATCAGATGACGGACGGGAACTCGGACGTGAATCTCTGTCGCCGAAGGTCCGGCGTTCATCTGAACGCCCAGATGGTGCTCGAGTATCGCGTCGATCTGACGATCGACCCTCCGTGCTACGCGATGGACGATCACTCGACGGACGGCGATCGGATGATGGACGTGAATCTCTGTCCCCGTATGAACGGGAAGGACGATCTGAGCGATCTGATGATGGACGTGAGCTTGGTCGCGAAGAACCTGGTCTTGATCCGCGTGAATCGCGATCAGATGAATCGCGGCCACTTGCAGTGCGGCCACCGGATGTCGCGCTATCGCGGTAGGAGCCTGAGGTTGGTCGCGAAGAACCTGGGCGTGATGAACCTGGACGAGATGATGAACTTCCACCGCGTGAACCAGATGAAGGCCGAGAAGATGATGATGAAGGGCGACCATTAGAAGGTCTGGAAGAGCGTGAGCTACTACCGTCACGACCTGATGGACGTGAACCTGAATTATTGGATGGAGACATATCTGTTCCTAGTTTCTTTAGTAGTAGCACGCTATTTAGTTGTATTTGCAACGAATTTCTTGTTGCTGATGTTGCTATTGTTACGAACTCTTGTGTTCTCAGTATTGCTTACATTTCCCCGATATCAAAATTCCCCAGGTTTTAAGCCGAATCAGGCTCATGCGACTCTAGGAATTCCAGTACCTGTCGCCTATCAACCCCAAGGAACCCAGTTCTAGGAACAGCTGCCAGCAAACTTGAGTTCATTCGAGGAGTCGGGCGGATGTTTTCACTCGCCCACTTTTCTTCCAAACCACTTGGCGCTTGGCGACAACACTTGGCATCGGGGCACTCTGATTTAAAGCGCACTTTGGTGTCGCGGCCACGGAAGTACTTAACGGAATCAAATGTGGTTCCAACGCTGATTGAAAAATCGCCTTGTGGTGTGGTTTGAATTCTGGAAGTGCACCAGTACGTACCAACCGGTTTATCTGTGAACTGGTGATACGGAGTGAATCGATCCTCAACAGTAAATACCTTGCGAGCACTCCAGTTGCGACAAACAATCTGTCCTTCAACTGATCCGAAGACATCTGAAGGAAAGGCAACTTTGTCGTTTTCATATGCTTTGGAAATTGCACCGCTCTGGTGAACTTTAAGAAAGTGCACTGGAATATCAAGATGAACTGTTGCCAAGTTTGTGAAGCGATGAGCCGCCGTTTCATAGCTAACGCCGAAATAGTCGCGCAGATCTTCTACAGACAATTCGCGCTGCTCTTTCGTTCGCTTTAGAAGTGGGGCAGCAATTGATTCTGGAATAAGTAAAGCGCCTGCCAAATAATTAGCCTGAACGCGCTGCATCAAGTAGGTCCCGTAGTCCCCTGGCTCAGTATGTTCAAGGACGTGTCCAGCTAGGGCCTGCAATAGAACAGTGCGCTCGTCATTACCTTCGCGACGCTTTGGCAAATAGATTCGGCCATTCTTTTCATCAGTTACCGAGCGCGTTGAATTGGGTAGATCGTCAACATAGTGCAGCGAGAAACCTAGTTTGTTTGCTAGTTCTGCAGTCAGACGTTCAGACAGTGGCCCAGCGGTGTGATCGATCAGCTTTAAAAGCGATCGCGCTTGCGCCTCAAGGTTTGCAAAATAGTTGTTCTGGCGACGCATCTCTTGGCGTAATTCCAAGTTCACGCGGCGAGCTTCTTCGGGGGTTGCGGCCCGCTGTTGGTGTAACCGTTCAACTTCTTTTTGCAAGCCATAAATAGTTTCAACTAATTGGGTACTTAGACCTTTACTAACTCGAATGTCAGGAAGACCCAGCGTTGAATAAAGTCCACTTCGTTGCGCGCGCTCGATCTCTAATTCTTTAATCGATCTTTCGTTTAGTGGCTCTGCAGAAATTAATTGGTCTAAGGAAACATTTAGGGCTGCAGCAATCTGTTGCAATTGGGTAACACGCAGCGCCCGCTTGCCATTTTCCAAAGCTGAGACCTGAGATGGTGCGCGATCAATTGAGCGCGCCAACACTTCAAGAGTTATGCCGCGTTCAACTCGAAGTTCCCGAATTTTGCGACCAACTATTAACGGGTCGAGTAGCTCTGGGGCAATTGTCATGACGCAATAATGCCAGAAATGACGAAAAAGCAGGAATTTGTCGAAAAACAGAAATATTGATTTATTTCTATGCCAGAAATGAAACAAATGGGTTTTTGGGCCTCAATAATCGATGCAGGACAGCAAGAAGCAGAAAATCTATGATGCTTCACCTATTTACAAGGAGTTATACATGAATGCCCGCACCGGTGATAACACTCAAACCGCAGAAGAACTGCAAAAAGAGTGGGAAACAGACCCTAGATGGGCTGGAATCAAGCGTGACTACACCGCACAAGAGGTAATCCGCCTAAGGGGCTCAATAACTGAAGAATCCACTTTGGCCCGTCGCGGTGCCGAAAATCTTTGGTCTTTGCTGCATTCCGAGAAATGGGTGGCCGCATTAGGCGCGCTCACGGGAAATCAGGCAGTTCAGCAAGTGAAGGCTGGATTAAAGGCAATCTACTTATCCGGCTGGCAAGTTGCTGGTGATGCGAACCTTTCAGGTCAGACCTACCCGGATCAGAGTCTTTACCCAGCAAATTCAGTGCCAGCTGTCGTGCGCCGCATCAATAACGCTTTGATGCGGGCTGACCAAGTTGAGCGAGTTGAAGGCGACGCCACTGTTGATTGGTTAGCACCGATTGTTGCCGATGCCGAAGCTGGCTTTGGCGGACCACTAAATGCTTATGAACTTATGAAGTCAATGATTCAAGCAGGCGCTGCAGGTGTGCACTGGGAAGATCAACTTGCTTCGGAAAAGAAGTGCGGCCACCTCGGCGGAAAAGTACTCGTTCCAACGCAACAACATGTGCGCACTTTAAATGCGGCGCGTTTGGCAGCTGATGTTGCGGGCGTACCTTCAATCATCATTGCTCGCACCGATGCGTTAGCAGCTGACTTGCTTACCAGTGATATCGATCCAAGAGATGCGCAGTATGCAACCGGCGAACGAACGAACGAAGGTTTCTACCGAGTTCGTCCCGGTCTAGACACCGTTATTACCCGTGGTTTAGCGTTCGCAGAATATGCAGACCTACTTTGGGTTGAAACCGGTGAACCGGACTTAGAACTCGCCCGCGAATTTGCCAAAGCAATTCACGCCAAATTCTCAGGCAAGATGCTTGCTTACAACTGCTCCCCTTCGTTTAACTGGAAGAAGCACCTAAGTGACGAGCAGATCAGCACATTCCAAGCAGAACTTGCAGCGCTTGGCTACAAGTTCCAATTCATTACGCTTGCCGGCTTCCATGCTTTGAATCACTCAATGTTCAATCTGGCTAAGGGTTACAAGGAACGAGCTATGAGTGCATACGTCGAACTTCAGGAAGCTGAATTTGCAAGTGAGCCAGATGGCTACACCGCAACCAAGCACCAACGTGAAGTTGGCACCGGTTACTTTGATGCCATTTCAATGACGCTAAATCCAAATAGCGCCACGCTTGCACTGCACGGTTCAACCGAAGAAGCGCAGTTCCACTAAACCCAACTTTAAAAATTAGGAATTAACTATGTCTCATATATCAATAACTGGAGAGATGCATCCGCGTTTCGAAGAAATCTTGACATCGGATGCACTTGCTTTCGTAACGGAACTGCACGACATGTTTTCAGGTACGCGAAGTGATCTATTGGCTCACCGACTTGTTAATCGAACGCATTTCTCAAATGGTCGCCGGCCGTCGTTTGCCCAAGCTACTCACCATATTCGGGAAGATGAAGGTTGGGCAGTTGCTGGCGCCGGGCCAGGTCTAGAAGATCGTCGAGTCGAAATTACTGGACCCGTAGATCCAAAAATGGCCTGCAATGCCATGAATTCAGGGGCCAAAGTCTGGTTGGCGGACCTGGAAGATGCCACCAGTCCAACTTGGGAAAACATCATTGGCGGTCAAGTCACGCTGCATGATGCAATTCGCGGTGACCTAAAGTTTGATTCTGGTGAAAAGGTTTACAGCATCACTGCTGATAAAACTCCGACCATCGTGATGCGGCCTCGCGGTTGGCACCTAACTGAACGTCATTTGGTTTACGTGGATCAACTAGATCGCCCGAATCCAACTGTTGCTGGCTTAGTTGATTTTGGCTTGTACTTTTTCCATAACGCAAAAACGTTGATAGCAAATGGAGTCGGGCCGTACTTTTACTTGGCAAAAATTGAATCTCATGCCGAAGCACAATTGTGGAATAACATCTTCACTTACGCCGAAGAACGACTTGAGATTCCTTACGGAACAATTCGCGCCACAGTACTGATCGAAACAATTCCAGCTGCATTTGAAATGGAAGAAATTCTCTGGGAATTGCGCGATCACTGCGCTGGCTTGAACGCCGGTCGCTGGGATTACATTTTCTCGATCATCAAGAATTTCCGTGGAGCTGGCAAGCGATTCATTACGCCCGATCGTTCGCAAATCACTATGACGGTTCCATTCATGCGCGCTTACACCGAGCTTTTGGTTGCAACTTGCCATAAGCGCGGCGCACATGCAATCGGCGGAATGAGCGCTTTCATTCCGAACCGACGCGAACCTGACATCACCGAACGAGCATTGGCTGCCGTTAAAGATGACAAGTCGCGTGAAGCATCCGACGGATTTGATGGCACATGGGTTGCGCACCCGGATTTGATACCAGTTGCACAAGCAGAATTCGACGCAGTGCTTGGCGATCGTCCAAATCAGGTTGATCGACTTCGACCTGAAGTTAATGTCGATCCAGCTGACATATTGGATATTCAATCCATTGGCGGCGATGTTACTGATGCTGGCGTTCGAAGTAATGTTTCGATTGGTATTCGCTACCTAGAGTCTTGGCTTCGAGGGGTCGGCGCAGTTGCGATCGACAACTTAATGGAAGATGCTGCAACGGCGGAAATTAGCCGCTCACAAATTTGGCAGTGGATTCACTACGAAGTAATTACCCGCGAAGGTACTCGAATCACGCACACATTAATCGAGCAGCTGATATTCGACATCATCAAGGATGTTGAACGCTTTGATGGTGATTGCTTTGATGATGCAGTCGCAGTATTCCGCCAGGTATGTCTAGACGAGGAACACTTCCCTACGTTCCTCACGCTGTCTGCCTACTCTCAGTTCATGGTTGGTAAATAGGAGTGCTGTCCTTTCGTTCACGACCATGAGGGCGTTAATCCGCCTTGAACGCAAAAATGGCCACCCGCGAGGGTGGCCATTTTTGAATGAATGTCCGGCGACGTCCTACTCTCCCACACCTTCACAAGTGCAGTACCATCGGCGCTGAAGGGCTTAGCTTCCGGGTTCGGAATGGAGCCGGGCGTTTCCCCTTCGCCAAGGTCGCCGAAACTCTATTGATTTCGGTCAGACATTGAACTATTCAGTTGTAAACAAATAGACCACTCTTTCGAGGAGTTATTTGTTGTAGTTCCCGACCGTAAATCGGGAACCGCACAGTGGACGCGATGCAAAAAGAAGTAATAATTCTGTTCTAATAAATTAGATAAGAGACAAGTCCTCGGCCTATTAGTACCGGTCAGCTGCATGCGTTACCGCACTTCCACCTCCGGCCTATCAACCCAGTCATCTACTGGGGGCCTTACCTGTTAAACAGTGAGAGTCCTCATCTTGAAGCAGGCTTCCCGCTTAGATGCTTTCAGCGGTTATCCCTTCCGAACGTAGCCAACCAGCCGTGCCCTTGGCAGGACAACTGGCACACCAGAGGTTCGTCCACCCCGGTC
>CANGDR010000017.1 GCA_947452765.1 Actinomycetota bacterium
ATTGGATGTCTCCGAAAATCTATGAATGTTTGCGAGGGTTATGGGCGTCCGGCATGCAAAAGACTCCGCAACGAGTGGGCCGGGTTAGGCCTCGTTGCGGCTACCAAGGAGCAGGCTCGCGTACATTGCCTCAACATTAGCACCGCTAACGGCAGGTGAAAAAATTGGATTTTGGCGGAATTGTTCGTCTCGAGGGGCAAGATCTCGTTTTCAGCATTTGGGATAAGCCCCACTAGCCTTAATCCCATGGCTAGCAACATTAAATTGGCAGTAATTCCTGGTGATGGCATCGGTACCGAGGTTGTCGCGGAAGGCTTAAAAGTCTTGGCTGCGATCGCTCCAAGTGTCGGGTTAAATATCAGCACGACTAATTACGACTTAGGCGCCCGACGTTACAACGCAACTGGCGAGACTCTGCCAGACAGTGTTGTTGCCGAACTCAAAGAGCATGACGCAATTTTGCTAGGAGCCATTGGTGATCCATCGGTAAAGCCAGGCATTCTTGAGCGGGGAGTTTTGCTACCGCTTCGCTTCCAGCTTGATCACCATGTAAACCTTCGTCCCGTGAAGTTGTATCCAGGAGTAGTTGGACCCTTGGCTGGAAAAACTACAAAGGACATTGACTTCGTAGTTTGTCGTGAAGGCACCGAAGGACCATATGTAGGTGCTGGTGGATTCTTGCGCCAGGGCACGGAACATGAAATTGCAACTGAAGTAAGCATTAATACGCGATTCGGTGCGGAACGAATTATTCGTGATGCATTCGAACGCGCAACTCGTCGTCGCAACAAAGTAACGCTGGTACATAAAACAAATGTTTTGGTCTTCTCGGGTGATTTATGGCAGCGCGCATTCAATGCAGTCGCAGCAGAGTATCCAAAGGTCGAAACCGACTACTGCCACGTTGACGCTGCAAGTATGTTTTTCTTAACAAACCCAGAGCGCTTTGATGTGATCGTCACAGATAACTTATTTGGCGACATCATCACCGACATCGGTGCTGCTATTGCAGGCGGTATCGGTTTAGCCGCAAGTGGAAATATTGATCCAAGTCGCAAAAACCCAAGCATGTTTGAGCCGGTTCATGGCAGTGCTCCTGATATTGCTGGACAAGGAAAAGCCGATCCAACGGCAACCATTCTTAGTATTGCAATGCTGCTCGAGCACTTGGGTTATTTCGAAGCTGCTAAAAAGGTGGACGACGCAGTTGCAGCAGATCTTGCAGCTCGCACGGGCACCCGATCCACCAGCCAGATTGGCGACGCACTAGCCGCGGCTGTAGCCGACTAAAACGTGAATTAAGGAACTGATTAAAAATGACGACATTCGTTCACCAGAATCTAGATGTCTCTGCTGCCAGCGTGGTTGCTTCCGGCGCTGCACTTTACCCAGCCGTAGATCGAGTGAGCGCTGCGTCAACAATTGCATTGCACCCCAATACTTCGCCGGCAACTGATGCCCAGCGCGCTGCGATTATGGAAAATCCTGGATTTGGTAAGTACTTCACGGACAACGTTGTTCGTGCGGTTTGGACTAAAGAAGCTGGCTGGCACGACCGCGAATTAATTGCAGCATCTGCAAGTGCAGGCGGCCTTGGCATTAACGCATTACATTACGGTCAGTCGATTTTTGAAGGCTTGAAGGCTTATCGTCATGCTGATGGTGGAGTATTCACATTCCGTCCTGAAGCGAATGCGCTTCGCTTCCAACGCTCTGCTCATCGGTTGGCATTACCTCCGGTTCCCACTGACCTATTCATCGGTGCAATTGAAGCGCTCGTACGCCAGGATGAAGTCTGGGTTCCTACTGACGAAGAGCAATCGCTCTATCTACGTCCGCTCGAATTTGGTTCGGAAGGTGCACTTGGAGTGCGCCCTTCAATGCACGTAACATTTGTTTTGATGGCCAGCCCAGTTGGTGCTTACTTCCCACAGGGAGTTAAGCCAGTATCTGTATGGCTAAGCGACGACTATGTCCGTGCAGCTCCTGGCGGCACCGGAGAAGCTAAATGCGCTGGAAACTACGCATCAAGTTTGATTGCTCAAGCTGAAGCTACAAATAATGGCTGTGACCAAGTGGTTTGGATTGACGCGATCGAGCGCAAATACATCGAAGAAATGGGTGGCATGAACATGTACTTCGTCTATGGCGAAGGTGCGAATGCTCGACTAGTAACACCAAAGTTGACTGGAACTCTATTGCCGGGTGTTACGCGAGATTCAATTTTGACTTTGGCGCGCGACCTTGGTTACCAGGTGGAAGAAGGAACTATCACTGTGGACCAGTGGCGTGCCGGCAGTGAGTCGGGCGAAATTTCGGAAACTTTTGCTTGTGGTACCGCAGCAGTGATTACGCCGGTTGGTCGCGTTGATAGCAAGAACAGTGGCTCATGGAATATTGCTGACGGTGGCTCTGGTGAAATAACCATGAAGCTTCGCAAAGCACTTGTTGATATTCAAACTGGCAAGACTGCAGACACCCATAATTGGTTACATCGGATCCTCTGATGCCGACAACTATTTCCGACGCATTTCACCTTTATGACACAACCCTGCGTGACGGTGCCCAACGTGAAGGAATTAGTTACTCAGTCGAAGACAAACTCACAGTTGCCAAAATGCTTGATAACTATGGAGTTGGTTTCATCGAGGGTGGCTGGCCAGGTGCGCTGCCAAAGGACACCGAGTTCTTTGCTCGCATTGCTGCAGGCGAACTAGTCCTAAAGAATGCAAAGTTGGTCGCCTTTGGTGCAACTCGCAAAGCAGGAATTAGCGCCGAGGATGATCCACAAGTGAAAGCACTTTTGGATTCGCAAGCACCGGTGATCACATTGGTTGCAAAGAGCGACGTCTGGCATGTGGAGCAGGCACTAAAAACCACGTTAGAAGAAAACTTAAACATGATTGCGGATACGGTTCGCTACCTAGTTGCAAACAAGCGCCGAGTATTCGTGGATTTCGAACACTTTTTTGATGGCTACAAACATGATCCTAATTATGGTGTGCAGGCAATCCAAGTTGCAATGGAAGCGGGAGCCGATGTCGCAGTACTTTGCGATACAAATGGCGGGATGTTGCCAAGTGGTATTTCGAAAATTGTCACTGATGTATCCGAGCGCACGCAAGCTCGACTTGGAATCCATTGCCAAGATGACACTGGCTGTGCGGTTGCCAACAGCGTTGCTGCAGTTGAGGCCGGCGCTACGCATGTGCAAGTTACCGCGAATGGATATGGTGAGCGCACTGGAAATGCCGACCTATTTGTTGTGGCCGCAAACTTACAGCTGAAACTCGGCATACCTTGCTTACCTGAAGAATCCCTGATGGATTCGATGCGGGTTTCACATGCATTAGCTGAAATTGCAAACTTGCCACCGGATACCCATCAGCCATATGTAGGTGTTTCCTCATTTGCGCATAAAGCTGGACTGCATGCCAGCGCATTGAAAGTGAATTACGCCCTTTATAACCACATTGATGCAACTGTTGTTGGAAATGACATGCGCGTGCTTGTCACTGAAATGGCCGGGCGCGCTTCCATTGAAATGAAGGGCAAGGAACTTGGGTATGACTTATCTGAGAATCCAGTCGCCACCACAAAAGTTGTAGAGCAAGTTAAGAATCTCGAGGCACACGGCTGGTCCTTTGAAGCAGCAGATGCTTCATTCGAACTGTTATTGCTAGATGCGATCACCGGGGAATCAACTAAGAAGTTTCGGATTGAATCTTGGCGGACGATTGTCGAGCAGCGGGAAGATGGTGTTATCGCAAGTGAAGCGACCGTTAAAGTTTGGGCCGATGGTGAACGGATTGTGGCCACGGGTGAAGGTAACGGACCGGTTAATGCACTTGATAAAGCACTTCGATCTGCGCTGGTCCAGCATTTCCCACAGATCGCCGAATTAGATTTGGTGGACTACAAGGTTCGTATCCTTGATGGCGGCCAGGGAACTGGCGCAGTAACTCGCGTACTTATCGAAACCGCTGAAAATGGTCGGCGCTGGACCACAGTTGGGGTTAGCGAAAATGTAATCGCTGCTTCGTGGCTTGCCTTGGAAGATGCGATCTCATACGGTCTGCTAGGCAAGTAAATAACTAGCTAAATCCAACTCCGATAGTCTTATGCCGTGCGCATTGTTCGAGTATCCGTCCCTGATCTAGACCACCCAGTATTTGGCATCCTTAGTGGTGACCAAGTTAATTTGCTGCGTGGCCATCCCTACGGAGAATTAGATCCAAGTGGGATCACCGTAGAACTAGACAAGGTGAAACTACTTTCGCCAGTGCTGCCAAGCAAAGTTGTTTGTGTTGGCAAGAACTACGCCGACCATGCCGCTGAAATGGGTGGCGAAGTCCCAGTGGAACCGGTGATCTTCATTAAACCTTCCACCACAGTTATAGGCGATGAAGCAACGATCGTGCTTCCACCACAATCCAAAAATGTGCACCACGAAGTTGAACTAGCCATTGTTATCAGCCACTTGTGTAAAGACGTAGCAGTTGAACGAGCCAGTGAAGTAATTCTTGGTTACACAATTGCCAATGATGTAACCGCTCGGGATCTACAACATAGTGACGGCCAATGGACCCGCGCGAAGAGTTTTGACACTTTCTGCCCACTTGGTCCATGGATTGAAACTGAGTTAGATCCTACAAATTTGAATCTGTCATGTGAAGTGAATGATGTAGTTCGGCAAAGCGGAAATACTCATGACTTGGTTCGTAGCTCTCACGAAATGGTTGCGTTTATTTCTAGCGTTATGACATTACTTCCGGGCGATGTAATTCTCACTGGTACACCAGCTGGAGTTGGACCAATAGTTGCTGGAGACACGGTCACTTGCACCATTGAAGGCATTGGCACGCTATCAAATTCCGTCGCCGCACGATAAGTTTTATAAGTAACTAGCCAGGAGTATCAGTGTCCAACGTTCGTGTTCGTTTCTGTCCATCACCGACAGGGAATCCTCACGTCGGAATGATCCGAACTGCGCTTTTTAACTGGGCCTATGCCCGTCACACTGGCGGAAAATTCATCTTTCGAATTGAAGATACCGATATTACCCGTGACTCTGAGCAGTCTTATAAAGATTTACTTGATTCACTTCGTTGGCTTGGGATGGATTGGGACGAAGGTCCTGAAGTTGGCGGACCTCATGCCCCGTATCGACAGTCGCAGCGCATGGAAATTTATGCTGATATAGCCAAGCAGCTACTTGCTAGCGGTCACGCATACCACTGCTACTGCTCACAAGAAGAACTGGAAGATCGCCGCGAAGCTGCGCGGGCTGCTGGAAAAACTCCAGGCTACGACGGCGCCTGTCGCAATCTAACGGAAGACCAAAAGGCTTCATATATTGCGCAGGATCGGGCGCCAGTAGTTCGCTTCCGGATGCCAGACACCGATTTCACTTGGAATGACTTAGTGCGTGGTGATGTTACATTCGCAGCCGAGCATGTGCCGGACTATGTAATTGTGCGCGCAACAGGCGAACCGCTGTATACATTGGTAAACCCAGTCGATGATGTGCTTATGGAAATCACTCACGTACTTCGCGGTGAGGATCTGTTGAGTAGTACGCCACGTCAATTGGCGCTGTATGACGCACTCAAGTCCATTGGTATCGCCAAAGGTGAGCGTCCGCTTTATGGCCACTTGCCATACGTAATGGGCGAAGGCAACAAAAAACTTTCTAAGCGCGACCCCGAGTCAAGTTTGTTGATGTATCGCGAAGAGGGCTATCTACCTGAGGGCTTGCTGAATTACTTGGCACTACTTGGTTGGGCATTTGGCGAAGATCGGGAATTCTTCTCAAAGGAAGAAATGGCTACGGTATTTGATGTAGCGCGAGTCAACGCAAATCCCGCTCGCTTTGATTTAAAAAAGTGCACTTCAATCAACGGTGACTGGATCAGGTCGCTTGCCGCAGACGAACTTGCAAAGCGCTTAGCTCCTTACTTAGTTAAGGAGGGCGTACTTGATGCAGCGCCAAGCGATAACCAGCTTGCGATTTTAGCTGGCGCTGTTCCACTGGTTCAGGAGCGAATGGAGACTCTGAAGCAAGGAGTTGTCATGCTTGGCTTCATTTTTGCTGATGAGCCAGGTAGTCCGGCATTTGTAGTCGATGCTGCTGAGGCAGAAAAAGTTTTAACAGCTGATGCGCAACCTGTTCTAGCTGCAGCATTTACTGCTTTGAGTGAACTAGAGGCGTGGAATACCGAAGTTATTGAATCGGCACTTCGTGGCGCATTAATTGATCGCCTCGAATTAAAGCCAAAAGTTGCATTCGGTCCAGTGCGGGTTGCGGTAACCGGTAGACGGGTTTCACCTCCACTTTTTGAATCCCTGGAGATCCTCGGACGCGAACGATCACTGGCGCGAATTAGCGCATCGCTAAAGTAAGCATTTCGCTCAAACCAGCCTGCTGGGATAGAATTTCGAGTCGTAATGCCATTTGGGGTATGGGGTAATTGGCAGCCCAACTGATTCTGGTTCAGTTAGTCTTGGTTCGAGTCCAGGTACCCCAGCCAAATATGGAATAGTTGCATCCATGAGTGAGCGGCAACTGCCCAGGTGGTCAGATCTAAAGCCAATTCTGGGTTTCAAATCCCCATTTTCTAAAGGTGATGAAGTTTCGCGTGCGGTGACGATTTCACAGCTGCGCGAAATTGGAAAATCAAAGACCCCGCGCGCAGTATTTGACTACACCGATGGGGCAGCCGGTGAGGAAATCAGCTACAACCGAGCCTACGAGGCTTATCGCAGACTTGAATTTCATCCCCATGTTTTGCGGGACGTCTCTGCCGTAGACACCTCAATCACTATATTTGGCCAGAAATCTGCTCTGCCATTTATATTCAGCCCAACGGGCTTCACGCGCATGATGCACTATCACGGTGAGCCAGCAGTCGCGAAAGTTGCGGCCGAGTTCGGTATTCCCTACACGTTGTCAACGCTTGGCACCACTTCGATCGAGGACCTCGCTGCAGCTTCGCCTGAAACTCGCAAGTGGTTTCAACTTTATTTATGGCGAGAAAAAGCTACTCGATATGAATTGGTAGAGCGGGCCGCCGCCGCAGGCTACGAAGCGATCATGCTCACGGTTGACACCGTTGTTGGTGGCATGCGCGTTCGTGATGTAGTAAATGGCCTAACAATTCCACCGCAGCTATCTTTTAAGACAATGTCCAATATGGCCAAATATCCAAAATGGTGGGGAAATTTATTAACCACTAAACCACTGGAATTCGCATCCTTAAAGTCAACGGGCGGCACTGTTGCGGAATTGATGAATGACGTATTTGATCCATCAATCACGATGAAAGACGTGGAATGGCTTAAGGAAAATTGGCCAGGCAAGTTAATTGTTAAAGGCGTACAGAACGTAAGTGACGCCAAAATGCTGGCTGATGCCGGTGTGGACGCAGTTGTACTTTCAAACCACGGCGGTCGGCAACTCGATAGATCCGTAGTTCCGTTGGAACTTTTGCCTTCGGTTAGGAAGGCTATTTCTGGATCGCAAACTCAGTTGTTTATTGATGGTGGCGCACTATCTGGTTCAGATATTGTCGGTGGTATTGGCTTAGGCGCTGATGCAGTTTTGGTAGGCCGAGCATATCTATATGGAATTATGGCCGGCGGCGAAGCGGGAGTGCGCAGAGCTGCACAAATTTTGCAGGGTGAAGTGGAGCAAACTATGCGGCTAATGGGCATCACCTCACTGGACCAATTAACTCCAGATATGGTTCGCTTCCGCGAACGCTAATCAGCATTTAGTACTTAGCGCGAATTACGTTATTGTGAACAGGTGCGGCCCCGTTGTGTAGCGGCCTAGCACGCCGCCCTCTCAAGGCGGTAGCGCGGGTTCGAATCCCGTCGGGGCTACAAGAAATGAACTGGGACCCAAAAGGGTCCTTTTTATTTAATTTGTTCGATCCTGATTAACTACGAGCTTTAAGTAACTCAGTAATTCGAGCGGCTGCAGCCAAAACTGCATGACCATGAATTCGCCCCGGCGTGCGAGTTAAACGTTCCATCGGTCCCGAGATCGATACTGCCGCGATCACCCGACCACCTGAACCCCGAATTGGCGCAGACACCGAAGCCACACCGGCTTCTCGTTCGCCGAGCGACTGGGCAAAGCCACGACGCCGAACTCCGGATAAATCTGTTGCAGTGAACTTCGCTCCGATCAGGCCACGATGTAACTTGTCCGGCTCTTCCCAAGCAAGCAAAATCTGCGCAGCTGACCCAGCTTGCATAGTTAATGCCACACCAACAGGAACCGAGTCACGTAACCCAGTCATGCGCTCGGCTGCAGCAACGCAAATACGTTGGTCACCTTGCCGGCGATAAAGCTGAGCGCTTTCTTTTGTGGCATCACGTAAGGCAATCAGGATCGGATTAGCTACCGCCAGCAATTTATCTTCGCCCGCGGCTGCAGCTAGTTCGCCAACTCGTGGGCCAAGTACAAACCGCCCGTTTAAATCGCGGGTGACTAGCCTGTGATGTTCTAAGGCTGTAGCTAAGCGATGCGCAGTCGGGCGCGCTAGCCCAGTTGCTGATACCAAGCCAGCTAAAGTCAATGGCCCTGATTCCAAAGCGTCCAGAATGTGGGCAGCTTTATCTAGTACGCCTACGCCGCTACTACTATCGTCCATGTAGTGATATTGCTATCTCGCATGGTGAGATGTCAAAATTAGGTACTTTAATCAAGGAGGCACTCATGGGTCGCACGTTGGCACAAAAGGTTTGGGACGATCACGTGGTTCGTCGCGCAGAAGGTGAACCAGACCTGCTTTACATCGATTTACACCTCACACACGAAGTAACGAGTCCGCAGGCATTCGACGGACTACGCGCAGCTGGACGTTCAGTTCGCCGCACGGACTTAACTATTGCCACCGAAGATCACAATGTGCCAACAACCGACATTGATAAGCCAATTGCCGATCCAATTAGCCGAGCCCAGATCGATGCGCTTCGAGTTAACACTGCCGAATTTGGCATCGAAAACTACGAACTTGGCAACAAAGAGCAAGGCATCGTTCACATCATTGCGCCACAGTCTGGCTTAACACAGCCAGGTATGACGATTGTTTGTGGGGACTCCCACACTTCAACGCACGGCGCATTTGGGTCCATCGGTATGGGTATTGGCACCAGCGAAGTTGAACATGTACTTGCCACGCAAACTTTGCCGCTAAATCCTTTCAAGACCATGGCGATCACTGTGAATGGAAAGCTTCCAGCCGGTGTCACATCTAAAGACTTAATTCTGGCGATCATCGCGGAAATTGGAACCGGCGGCGGTCAGGGCTACATCCTCGAGTATCGCGGCGAAGCAATTCGCGCATTGTCGATGGAAGGTCGAATGACAATGTGCAACATGAGTATCGAAGCTGGCGCCCGCGCTGGAATGATTGCGCCAGACGAAACAACTTATGAATACGTAAGAGGCAGAGAACACGCGCCAACGGGTGCGGATTGGGATGCTGCAGTTGCGTATTGGAAAACTTTGCCATCAGATGCCGATGCAGTATTCGATAAAGAAGTAATTATTGATGCAACGAAGTTGAGCCCATTCGTAACTTGGGGAACTAACCCTGGCCAAGGAGCACCACTTTCTGCAACTGTGCCAAGTCCAGATGACTTCACGGATGAAGTAGATAAGGTCGCTACGGAAAAAGCACTCGCATACATGGATCTAACAGCTGGTATGCCAATTCGCGACATCAAAATCGATACTGTCTTTATTGGATCCTGCACAAACGGTCGAATTGAAGATCTACGTGCGGCCGCTGAAGTTCTAAAAGGCAAGAAGATTGCTGATGGCATGCGCATGATGGTTGTGCCAGGGTCAGTTCGGGTGCGTCTCGAAGCAATGGCTGAAGGCTTGGACAAAGTTTTTGCGGAAGCTGGAGCCGAATGGCGTGAAGCCGGATGCTCAATGTGCTTAGGCATGAACCCAGACAAACTATCGCCAGGTGAGCGCAGCGCATCAACTTCGAATCGAAACTTTGAAGGCCGACAAGGTCCAGGTGGGCGAACGCACCTAGTTTCGCCGGCCGTTGCAGCCGCAACCGCAATCCGCGGCACTCTTTCATCACCAGCTGACCTAGTAGGGAGCAATTAATCATGGATAAGTTCACAGTTCACACTGGAACCGGTGCACCGCTTCGCGCCAGCAACGTTGATACCGACCAAATCATTCCTGCCGAATACTTAAAGCGCATCACTCGCCATGGCTTCGAAGATGGTTTATTTTCGGCTTGGCGCAAGGATGAAAACTTTGTGCTCAACAAGCCTGAACATCAGGGCGTTAGCGTTCTAGTTGCTGGGCCAGATTTTGGAACTGGCTCAAGTCGTGAGCATGCAGTCTGGGCCCTGATGGACTACGGATTCAAAGTAGTAATTTCTTCCCGCTTTGCTGACATTTTCCGTGGCAACTCTGGCAAACAAGGACTATTGACTGCAGTCGTAGATCAAAGTGCCGTAGAACAGTTATGGAAAATTATTGAAGAAGCTCCAGAAACCCCAGTAACCGTGGATCTAGCAGAGCAAATTATTACGGCTGCTGGGTTCACCACCAAGTTTGAGGTCGACAGCTACGTGCGTTGGCGCCTAATGGAGGGTCTAGATGACATCGGATTGACGTTAAAGCACGTCGATGAGATCGAGGCATTCGAGGCAAAGCGTCCTAGCTTTAAGCCGAAAACCGTCTAAATTTCGCAAAATTAGCCAAAAAATCCTAAGAAATTGGGATTTTTTGCGTTTTTTGGGCGTGTCAGGCTAAAAACCCTTGATTTTGCGCCGTAAAGTCAAAGTTGAGCCAGGCGGGGAAGCCTGGAACAACGCAAAGGCCGTTAGCCCGTAAGGGTTAATGGCAACAAGATCGCCGACTTTCATCAGTGGATGTCGGGTAACTATGGAGGATCCAAAGTGAACAAGGCAGAACTCATTGATGGTGTTGCAGAGGCTGCAGGCCTAAGCAAAAAAGATGCAACCGCAGCTGTAGATGCAGTATTCGATAGCATCTCCCGTGCAGTAGCAAAGGGCGACAAAGTTTCCCTAACAGGCTTCGGCATCTTCGAAAAGTCAGACCGCGCAGCACGTACCGGCCGCAACCCACAGACTGGCGCACCAGTTCAGATTGCAGCTACCTCAGTACCTAAGTTCCGCGCAGGTGCAGAATTCAAGAAAAAGGTTTCAGGCAAGTAAGCCCTAAAACTTAACGCGATCGGACTCGTTGGGAAACCAACGAGTCCGATCGATTTTTGTGTCAGGATGAATAAGTCATGAGTAAATATCCCGCCCAGTCAGATCGCGGTACTTGGTACCGGATTGTCGAAGGCATTTTGCGACCGCCATTGTTGGCATTGTCAGCGCGGGATTGGCGCGGGGGGGAACAGCTTCGAATTCCAGGCGGAGTTGTTCTGGCGATGAATCACTTATCTTGGTACGACCCATTAGTTGCAGCGCTGTTTGCAAATGACAATGGCCGCCCGGTCCGCTTCTTAGCAAAAGCTGAAGTTTTCAAGGCACCAGTTATCGGATCAATTTTAAAAAGCGCCGGTCAGATACCGGTACAGCGTGGCAGCTCCGATGCAGCTGCCGGTTCATTGCGTGACGCGATAGCAGCAGTCAACAATGGAGAATGTGTAGTTATCTATCCTGAGGGAACTTTAACTCGCGATCCTAACTTGTGGCCGATGACCGCAAAGACTGGCGTAGCGCGAATTGCACTAACAACCGGTGCGCCAGTCATCCCAGCCGCGCAGTGGGGGCCACAAGAAGTCTTGATGCCGTACAGCAAAGTGCCTAAATTTTTCCCACGGAAAACGATGCATGTTTGGGCTGGGGAACCCGTAGATCTTGATGATTTACGCACACTTCCAATTACGGTGGCAACTTTACGTGAAGCAACTGAGAGAATTATGCGAGAAATAACCAAAATCCTTGCGGAGCAACGTCAAGAACTGCCACCTGCGCAGCCACTCGATCGGCGTGAAGCACTTAAGAAGAAGGAAGATTCCTGATGCGCGTTGCAGTTATGGGTGCAGGCTCATGGGGATCTGTGTTCTCAATGATCTTGACGGACGCCGGGTGCGAGGTTTCACTCTGGGCGCGTTCCGCCGCTATTGCAGATGACATCAACACAACGAACATCAATCACGCATATCATCCGGAACTGACATTGCCTGCCGCCATCAGAGCGACAACAAATCCTGGTGAAGCGTTAGCTGAAGCCGAACTTGTGGTGCTTGCTGTACCAGCCCAAACTTTGCGAGAAAATTTGGACGCTTGGAGTAGTTCAATTCCAAAAACTGCAGTCCTAGCTTCGTTAATTAAAGGTGTAGAACTTGGCACCGCAGAACGCATGACCGAGGTGGTAATTGAAGTTGCTGGGGTAGAGGCAAATCGCGTAGCGGTAATCTCTGGGCCAAACTTAGCTCATGAAATTGCGGCTCGCGAGCCGGCTGCAACTACTATTGCCTGTATTGACGAGGACTTTGCCCGTCGAATTCAAGACGCCTGCACAACGGATTACTTCCGCCCGTATTACACAACTGATGTGGTCGGCGTTGAAATTGCGGGCGCCGTAAAGAACGTAATTGCACTTGCCAACGGAATGGCCGTTGGCTTGGGTTATGGCGAGAATTCCCAGTCCGCTTTGATGACCCGCGGGTTAGCTGAAATGTCGCGCCTAGGTGTTGCACTTGGTGCAAATCCATTAACTTTCGCCGGCTTGGCCGGTGTCGGTGACCTCATTGCAACCTGTCAGTCACCGCTTTCGAGAAATCGAACTATTGGGGTTTATCTTGGTGAAGGTTTAACTATTGATCAAGCTCAAGTTTTAACTAAGACGACATCCGAGGGCGTCAAAAGCTGCCGCTCAATTTTAGATTTAGCAAAACGCCATGACGTTGAAATGCCGATTACTGAACAAGTAGTGAACGTGATTCATAACGGTAGCAGCGCAGAAAAAGTTCTTAAAGCATTTATGTCGCGACCTACAACAGCAGAAGAAGGTCAAGAACAAATGGAGCACATGTAGTAGTTAGTAGCCAATCTTTGGCTGCGCTTGTTCGCTAACTGTTTCGGTGGAATTAAGTGCTTGGTCTAAATCCGCCCAAATATCTTTTGCATTCTCAATACCAACTGACATTCGAATTAAGTTTTCTGGAACTGCAACATTTTCACTCGGCCAACGTCGTCGCCGTTCCATCAATGTTTCAACTCCGCCTAGCGAAGTTGCATAAGTTATTAACTCGATTGCCTGGCAGACTCGCTCCGCATCTTGGGCATCCCCATCAACTAAGAATGACAACATAAAGCCCGGTCCGTCAGTTTGGCGCTTTGCTACATCAGCATTCTTGTGACCACCTAAACCTGGGTAGTAGACAGCACTCACTTTTGAATGGTTGGCAAGTCTTTCGGCAATGAATTGCGCATTTGATTCAGCTTTATCAACTCGAACTGCTAACGTGCGAAGTCCGCGTAATGCTAAGTAAGAATCAAATGCACTCGGTACTGCACCGAGTAAAACTCGGCGATCGATAATCTTTGCGGCGAGAGCTTCGTCTTGCGTAACTAAAGCACCCATCAACAAATCAGAATGTCCCGCGATCCCTTTCGTAGCACTATGCATTACCACGTGGGCACCGAGTTCAAGTGGACGCTGACGGATAGGTGTCATGAATGTACTGTCGACAACTACATAAGCACCAAACTTTCTTGCTACCGCTGCTGTTGCTTCAATGTCACAAATTTCCATCATTGGGTTGGTCGGCGTCTCAATCCAAACCCAATTCGCTGGAATTCCTTCACCCGAAATTGCTTTTTCAACAGCCACATCATCTGTGATATCAACTAGGCGCAATTGAATTCGTCCAAGAGCATGAAGTTCGTTTAACCGAACTGTGACTCCGGTATATGAAAATTGACTGGCAACTACCACGCTTCCTTGTGGAAATAAATCAAACACAGCGTTAGCGGCTGCCATGCCACTAGAAAACACCGTGCATTTGCCGCCATCCAAAACCCCGAGAGCTTGCTCTAAAGCATCGAGCGTGGCATTCCAATCGCGCATGTAGCCGTGCTCGCCACCTGCGTGCATAGTGCTTGAAAGAACTATTGGTGGATTTACGGGACCATCAGGAGTTACTGGTGGCCGACCCGCTTGCACTACTGCGGTGTCAAGGTTGGCAAAAATATTATGACGATTATTGGGATCCTGCGGCGCGCTCATAGCGTAAATACTAGTAGTAATGGATTTTTCAATAATTCGGTAGCGTTAGGTCTGTGAGTAAGCGCATCAGAGTTGCCGTAATTTTCGGTGGCCGCAGTAATGAGCATGTGATTTCATGTATTTCTGCTAGTGGAGTCATGCGCGCGCTTGATCGTGATCGGTACGAGGTTGTTCCAATCGGAATAACCAAAACTGGTAAGTGGGTTCTCGAATCTGATGACGCCAGCCGACTTGTAATCACAAATGGGGTTTTCCCAGAAGTCGATGAAAACAATGTTCCGGTTTTGTTCACTGCTGATACCAACTCCGCAGGACTGGTGATCCAGTCCGACGTGCCACAAGTTTTGCAACAAGTTGACGTTGTGTTCCCAGTGCTGCACGGACCGTTTGGTGAAGATGGCACGATTCAAGGTTTGCTAGAACTTGCCGGGATTCCATACGTTGGCTCCGGGGTATTTGCTTCGGCTGCTGCAATGGACAAGGGTCATTTGAAATTCATGATGCGCGCTGCCGGAATACCTGTCGGCCCTTTCGAAGTTGTCACGGATTTGCAGTGGAAAACAGAGCAAGAGGCTGTCTTAGCTCGACTTAGTAATTTGGGTTTGCCACTTTTTGTTAAACCATCGCGCGCTGGTTCAAGTGTTGGGATTTCCAAAGTTAAGTCCTATGCCGAATTAATTGGGGCCATAGATTTTGCTCGCACTCATGACCCAAAGGTAATCGTGGAAGCCAGCATGGAAAACACCCGCGAGATCGAGTGTGGCGTACTAAGTACGCCGGATGGACCCCGAGCCAGCGTTTGTGCAGAGATCATCGTCAAAGCTGGACATGAGTTTTACGACTTTGATGCGAAGTATGTCGATGATTCGGTTGAGTTATCCGTCCCAGCAAAACTTGACCCAGCAATTCAATCTCGGGCACAACAACTTGCGATTGACGCATTCCTGGCAATTGACGCTGAGGGATTAGCCCGCGTTGATATGTTTGTCACCGGCGACGAAATCGTAATCAACGAAATCAATACCATGCCAGGGTTCACGCCAATTTCGATGTACCCGCGCATGTGGGCCGAATCTGGAGTTGACTACCCTGCACTCGTTGACGCACTAGTGCAAGATGCCCTACGTCGCGGTGTGGGCTTGCGTTAATCGCGCTACCGTTAATTTATGTCTCAGGATCAAACTGTCGGCGAACTTGGTGAGTTTGCGCTAATTTATGCAATTGCACAAAGACTTGCAACCGCAACGGCAGATCGCGTACCAGTTGGAATCGGCGACGATTCAGCAGTTGTATCTGCGCACGGTGGAAATGTAGTTGCCTGCTTAGACATGTTGACTCAAGGTGTTCACTTTCGTCTTGATTGGTCGGAAGCAAAAGATATTGGACGCAAAGCTGCCGCTCAAAACTTGGCTGATATTTTTGCGATGGGAGCGACGCCCACAGCACTACTTGTTGGACTTGCGTTACCTTCCAGCACTTTAGTTTCTTGGGTTATGGGATTAGCTGATGGATTGAGCGAAGAAGCTGGACTAGTTGGAGTTTCGGTCGTTGGTGGAGATATTGTGCGAGGCGATTCAATTGCAATTAGTGTCACGGCATTAGGCGAACTAGGAGAGCGAACTGCAATCCTGAGGTCTGGCGCTAAAGCTGGTGACGTCGTTGCGTTAGCAGGTCGCTTAGGTTTTGCGCAAGCGGGACTACTGATGCTCTCTCGGGGCTTTCGTTCTCCTCGGGTACTAGTTGGAGCGCATCGAGTTCCAGAACCGCCATATGAATTAGTTCAGTTAGCAACTCATGCGTCTTCGATGATTGACATCAGCGATGGACTTGTTTCAGATCTTGGCCACATTGCAAAGGCATCCGACGTTTCGATAAATATCGATACAAAAAGTTTTGAAGTTCCTGAACCTCTTGCAGCAGCTGCCTCGGCGTTTAATGGCGATGCAATCGAATGGATTCTTACTGGCGGGGAAGACCACGCCTTTGCAGCAACCTTCAGTAACGCCTTAGACGTACCAACCGGTTGGACAATTATTGGAACTGTTTCAAGCGGAGCGCCTGGAGTCTTAGTTGACGGAGAACCTTATTCAGGCACCGGTTGGGACCACTTCAGCTCCAACTAAAAATCCCCCCACCGAAACGGTGAGGGGATTACAGATTAGTTGCGCGTCAGACGCGGGACACCTTGCCAGCCTTGATGCATGAAGTACATACATTCAGGCGCTTAGGTGAATTGTTAACAACCGCATGTACCGTCTGGATGTTTGGGTTAAAACGACGCTTGGTACGGCGGTGTGAGTGGGAAATGGCGTGGCCAAAGCCTGGGCCCTTGCCACAGACGTCACATACAGCAGCCACGATGACTCCTTGAAAGTTTGATGGTTATTGCTTGGTTAAGCGTGTTTAGACTACCTGCGATTAGGCAGAAATTCCAATTCAGCCTATAGATTCGGGCTCTTACCTCGGCCAAGGGCGGTTCTGCCAAGTAGCCTAGGGGCGTGTCTAATCCTGGTTTAGGGCTAATTACCGGCCCGCAATTTCTTGCAGTAATGCGAAATTTTGCCCAAGCCCTTGAGCTAAGAGTCCCAGAAATTAACGATTTAAACGTATTTCCAGTGCCAGATTCCGATACCGGCAGCAATTCAGTGCTGACAATATCTGCGGGTTTAGCCAACACAACAGAAGTGGAGCAGGCGGCCGAGGCTGGCTTAGGCGAAGTCGTAGCTGTAGTTGCAAATGCGTGTGGCCATGGCGCACTTGGTAATTCCGGAATCATTTTGTCGGAATACCTTCGCGGCATGAGTACGGTACTTGATGATCAAGCGGACGTTGCACAGTGGGCTCGAGCTCTCAAGGTTGGTGCAGAGACTGCACGCGAGGCCGTGTTAACGCCACAGGACGGCACCATGCTTACTGTCGCGCAAGCTGCCGCCGAAGTTGAAGTGGATCCAAATTTTGAAAATTACCTGAAGCAAATTCAAATTCAAGTTAGAACAAAGTTAGTCGAAACTGAAGGAATGCTTCCAGCCCTAGCGGCTGCAGGCGTAGTTGATGCTGGAGCGGTTGTTATTACATTGCTTCACGATGCGTTTGCAGCGCAACTTGCAAATAGCTCGGTACCTGAATTGGTAATTACTCAAAGTAAATGTAAAGAACTTCCAGTGGACTATTCGGGCCCAGAGTTTGAGTTGATGTTCGATTTCCTTGGCACAGAGAATTTAAAGCATAAGTTGGAACAAGAGCTAGCAAAATTTGGTGACTCAATAACAGTTGCTGGTGATGAATCTGGTTTCAATTTTCATATCCATACCGATGACCCAGACCAGGTTATTGAATTTGGTCGAACTTTAGTTGCCATAGGTAACACTAGAGTTCATCGGCTAATTGGGTAATCCGGTAATGGCAAACTTAAGCGCACCAGTGTCCGAACTTGTCGGTACCAAAACAGCAGCATTACTCGAAACTGAATTTGGAATTACAAACATTGAAGAGCTGCTGCGTCACTATCCAAGGCGGTATGAGCAGCGTGGCGCATTAACTGACTTGGGCAGTTTGGAAATTGGCGACCACGTCACGGTGCAAGCTCAAGTAAAAAGTTTCAAAAATCTAAAAAATGCATCACGCGCTGGAAACCGACAGGAAGTAATCATCAGTGATGGGTCAGGCCAATTGACCATGATGTTCTTTAATCAGCATTGGCGGGAAAAGGATTTAGTTCCAGGACGAAAAGGATTGTTTTCCGGGCAAGTAAGCGTCTTTAATAACAAACGACAATTAACACATCCTGATTACCAATTAATTGAAGATGAAACTGCCATAAATCCAGATGACTATGCGCAGGCATTTCTACCCGTCTATCCGGCAACTGGAAAGCTAGCTACCTGGACCATTGAAAAATGTGTTGACCTAGCGCTGGCTGGGCTCGATGAAGTTGAAGATCCGCTGCCGAAAGAAATTCGGGATGCAGAGAAGCTGATGGATTTATCTCTTGCGCTCAGAGCAATTCACAAACCATCTTCGGAAACAGAATTAGAACAAGCCAAACAACGACTCAAGTGGGATGAAGCGTTGGCACTTCAAGTTGTACTCGCCAAACAGCGCCATGAAGAAGATTCTTGGCCTGCAGTGCCACGCCTTGAGAAACCAGATGGATTGTTGGCTGCCTTTGATGCTCGACTGCCGTTTAAGTTAACGAAGGGGCAGCTCGAGGTAGCTGAAACTATTTCGCAAGAAATGGCAGTTGGTCATCCAATGCATCGACTTTTGCAAGGTGAAGTTGGTAGCGGTAAGACCATAGTGGCTGTGCGCGCAATGTTGACTGTTGTCGATAGCGGCGGTCAAGCTGCGTTACTTGCACCAACCGAAGTTTTAGCGGCTCAACATTTCCGAGCAATTACCGAACTACTCGGCCCATTGGCCCAGCGAGGCAGACTCGGTGCGCACGATGATGGCACCGGAGTAACACTTCTGACCGGATCACTCAACACTGCACAAAGACGCCAAGCTCTTTTGGACATAACTTCGGGTCAGGCTGGGATTGTGGTTGGGACGCATGCCTTACTTGAAGATCGTGTTGACTTCTTTGACCTCGGCTTAGTGGTGATTGATGAACAGCATCGATTTGGCGTGGAGCAACGGGCAACTTTAGTTGCTAAGGCTGGATCAGACCGACGACCACACACTTTAGTTATGACTGCAACACCGATTCCACGAACCGTTGCCATGACTGCTTTCGGCGCACTCGACATTTCGACATTGAGTGAACTGCCTGCTGGGCGCACTCCAATAACATCGCACGTAGTTTTGGCTTCTGAAAAGCCATCTCATATGGCACGCACTTGGGAGCGAGTTGTTGAAGAAGTCCAAAAGGGGCACCAGGCTTACATAGTTGTCCCTCGAATAGCTAGCCAAGAAGACAAAGTTTTAGAAAAAGGTCAACGGCAAGCCATCGCGCTGGAGGATTTAGCGCCCCAGCTAATTAGTGGTCCGCTAGCAAGTGTGCGAGTTGGTTTAATGCATGGACAAATGTCTGGGGCCGATAAAGATAATGTGATGCTCCGGTTTGCTGGCGGCCCGGCTCACCCCGATGGAATTGATGTTTTGATTTCAACTACGGTTATCGAAGTTGGAGTTGACGTGCCAAATGCAACCACGATGGTAATTATGGATGCTGATCGCTTTGGAATAAGTCAGCTACACCAGCTGCGCGGTCGAGTTGGACGTGGGAGCGCACCCGGTTTGTGTTTGTTGGTTACTGAGGCACCACCATTTAGTAAAGCGCGAGAACGACTTGCTGCGGTGGCTGCTACTAACGATGGTTTTGAACTTGCGGCCCTTGATCTGGAGCAGCGTCGAGAGGGAGATGTGCTGGGTCGGGAACAATCGGGGATGCGATCAAGTCTGAAGTTAGTAAGCATCCTGCGTGATGAAGAAATACTGGAGCAGGCAAGAATTGCTGCTGTGTCTATCGTTTCTAAAGATCCAGAACTCAAGCTGCACCCTGCACTATCTAGAGCAGTACAAACTTTGATTGATAATTCTCGGGCGCAGTTCGTGAAGAAATCATGACTCGCATAATCGGTGGTAACTTTCGGGGCCGCAACTTAAAAGTTCCAGATTCAGTAACTCGACCAACTTCGAGTCGAGTGCGAGAGGCTGTTTTCTCATCGGTCGAACATGCCGTAAGTGGCTTATCAGACCTGCGGGTACTAGATCTCTTCGCAGGTTCTGGTGCACTCGGAATCGAAGCCATTTCGCGAGGTGCAGCCGAAGTTGTTTTAATTGAGAAAGATTTACGAGCTGTGGATGTATTGCACACGAACATTGCAGAATTAAAAGTCGAAAATGCCCGAGTAGTGATTGCAGACGTGCTTCAAGAAGTTAAGCAAAATTCCACACGGGGCAAATTTGATGTGGTTTTTGTAGATGCACCTTACGCGACTGCTGATGACGAAATAACTGAGGTTATTTTGGGGTTAGCGGCGAATAATTGGTTAGCTGAATATGCGGTTTTAGTTGTGGAACGTGGATCGAAATCTGTAGTCACTTGGCCAAAAAGTTATGAAGAACTTCGTAAGAAGGTATATGGAGACACCGCAATTTGGTACGGTCAATACATCGGAATCGACGAGAAGGACTAGGCGTGAAGAAAGCGGTTTGCCCGGGATCTTTTGATCCAGTCACATTCGGCCACCTAGATGTCTTTGAGCGGGCTGCAGAGCAGTTCGATCACGTTACGGTCGCAGTCCTACACAACGGGACTAAGTCTGGTCTGTTTTCTATGGAACAGCGCATTGAAATGATCACCGAATGCGTAAAGCCTTATCCAAACATCATCGTCGACACATTTAACGGACTACTTGCGGACTACTGCAAAGAAAATGGCATAAGTGCAATTTTTAAGGGTCTGCGCGCGGTATCTGACTTCGATTACGAGTTACAGATGGCTCAGATGAACTCTCGATTAGGCGTGGACACGCTATTTGTGGCTACCAACCCTGAATACAGCTTCCTTTCCTCGAGCATCATCAAGGAGATTGCCAAGTTCGGGGGAGATGTGTCAGGTTTGGTTCCAGAAAACGTAAACACCGCACTGAAAGCCCAACTCAGCGCAAAATCCTGAGTTTGCAGGATTTTGCCAACTCCCTCGATTTGGGAGACCCACCAAAAACGCGCTAATCTAGCCATTGGTCTTTAACGAGGCCGAATGAGCCTTACTTCCAGCGAGGAATCCTGTGTCTACCCTCGATCCAAGTTCGCCGCTTGTTCTCGATACTCGAGAACTTGGTCGCCGTGCCGGATCGATGAAGAAACTGGAATTCACGGTGGCGGCACCGGCTGATCTCGGCGTCGGACTGATCGCAGTTCCACCAGGATCTGAAATTGAGATTGACGCTCGTCTTGAATCAGTGATTGATGGAGTTCTCGTTAGCGGTACAGCTTTGCTTACCATTGCGGGTGAATGTTCAAGGTGCCTGGAACCATTGTCCTTCGATACCGAAGTAGACATGCAGGAGCTATTTGAATATCCCGCAACGGATTCGCGGGGTCGTGAGATAAAGAATGGTTCCGACGACGAAGAACAACCGAAGCTAGATGATGATCTACTTGATCTAGAGCCGGTTATCCGCGACGCAGTATTGCTTGCTTTGCCGCTTGCACCACTGTGCCAACCAGATTGTGCCGGGTTATGCATCACATGTGGTGAAAACTTAAACGATCACCCAGAGCATGCGCACGAAGAAGTCGATCCAAGATGGGCTTCCCTTGCACAACTCCTTGAACTTGAAGACGAATAGCAAGTAAGACGGGCCAGACTAAATAGTTTGGCTCGAATGACCGAAAGGATGGCAGACCGTGGCCGTTCCGAAGCGTAAGACTTCACGCAGTAACACCCGTCACCGTCGTTCCGCATGGAAGACAACAGCAGCTAACTTGGCAACTTGCGATCGTTGCCGTGCCCCAAAGTTGCAGCACACTGCGTGCCCAACTTGTGGCACCTACGACAAGCGCCAGGTTCTTAGCGTCTAACCGTCGTGGCCGAGTCCACTTCGTACGACCAGCTATTTGAACGACTGGGTTTAGTCTTTGACGTCCAGTTACTTGAACTAGCGCTCACCCACAGGTCATTCGCCTACGAGTCAGGCGGATTACCAACTAATGAGCGTCTGGAATTTCTTGGAGATTCAGTTCTTGGCGTGGTTGTCACCGACGCGCTTTATCACAGAAATCCTGATTTGCCAGAAGGCAATCTTGCCAAGCTCCGATCTGCTGTTGTTAGCGCGCGAGCATTAGCAGTGCTTGGACGTCGCCTTGGACTTGGTGAATTCATTCGCTTAGGACGTGGTGAAGAAACAACTGGCGGTCGCGACAAATCATCGATCCTGGCTGACACTCTTGAAGCAGTTTTGGGTGCGGTTTACCTGGATCTTGGAATTGAAACTTCACGCGAGTTGATTTTGCGGCTGCTTGATGAGCAATTACGCGAAGCAGCCACATTAGGTGCCGGCTTAGATTGGAAAACTTCACTCCAGGAGTTAACGGCTGAATTTGGAGTAGGTGTTCCAACCTACGCAATCGAAGAAGCCGGGCCAGACCACGCAAAAGAATTCCAAGCCCAAGTCGTCCTTGGAAGTAAGCGGTATGGTCACGGCAAGGGCAGCAATAAGAAAGAAGCCGAACAGCAAGCGGCTGCAAGCGCCTACGCAGAATTGCAGGCTGAGCACAAAATGGAACTTCAGCGCGAATCCACAAGTGAGTAGATATGCCGGAGTTACCTGAGGTAGAAGTTGTCAGGCGGGGACTTGATAAATGGGTTACCGGCCGAACCATTGAAACTACGAAGGTTTCACATTCCCGTGCCACCCGAAATCATGTTGCCGGGCCAAAAGATTTTGTAAAACGACTAAATGGCCGAACAATTACTTCCGTCAACCGCCGCGGAAAGTTCATGTGGTTAAACCTTGATGATGATCACGCTCTAGTTACGCATCTAGGAATGAGCGGGCAGGTCCTAGTGCAGCCACTGGATGCTGAACCGGAAAAACACCTCCGAATTCGTTGTACTTTTACTGACGGCGGCCGAGCTATGCACTTTGTTGACCAAAGAACATTCGGTGGAATGGCAATTGAGGAATTGGTTGCCACAGATCATGGGCAATACCTACCTGAGCCAGTGCAACACATTGCACGTGATCCACTCGACCCTCACTTCGATCCAGAATCTTTCATTGGTGGGATTCGCAAAAAACGCACTCAAGTCAAGCGTGCGATCTTGGATCAAACCTTGATTAGTGGAATCGGCAATATTTATGCGGATGAATCTTTATGGCGAAGTAAGTTGCACTGGGCTATGCCAACTGAACGGTTAACACGAGCACAGGCAACTGAATTATTGAGACATGCGACAGAAGTTATGACAGAAGCGTTAGCGCAAGGTGGTACATCTTTTGATGCACTGTACGTCAATGTGAACGGCGAAAGCGGATACTTCTCACGAGAGCTCAATGCTTATGGGCGAGAAGACGAACCTTGCGATCGCTGTGGGAGCCTTATGGTTCGCGAAGCCTTCGCAAATCGATCATCATTTCGTTGCCCGAAATGCCAAAGAACTCCAAGAACCTTGTCTTAGTTCAATATCTCTGGAAACATAAACAATATGAAACGACTCACACGCAACGAAGTTTTGAAATCTGCAGAACAAAATAATGTCCGGCTTGTGAGATTTCTTTACTGCGACCCATCGGGAATGATCCGAGGCAAGACTGCGCATGGTAGCCAACTCAACAGCAAAATCGACGAAGGCTTGGGATTAACTCGCGCACAAAATGCGGTAAATGTTTTTGAGGATCTAATTTACATTGAAGACATGATTCCGGTTGGGGAATTGCGAGTCGTACCTGATCCAGGGACTTATACCGAGCTCCCTTGGCTGGACAGAACTGCAAGTTTTATTTGCGACCAGATGGAATATGACTACACACCAAATCCAACTTGCAGCCGATCAATCCTTAAACGCGCTATCGAATATGCAGCTGAGAATGGACTAAAAATATTCTCATCGTTCGAGAATGAGTTTTACTTAGCCACGAGAGATGAAACCGGTTACCACCCTTTTAATGATGGCCCGGTTTACTCAAGTTCCGGAATGGATCGAGTCGCACCCGTTATTCACGACATCGTGGACAACTTAACGGTGCAAGGAATGGTCGTAGAACAGGCAATCAACGAATATGGTCCGGGTCAGCAAGAAATTGCAATTCGTTACACCGACGCATTGGCAAGTGCTGATAACCAAATTAAGTTCCGCGATACCGTGCGTGGAACCGCAGAAGTCACTCATGGACTGCATGCTTCTTTTGCACCTAAGCCATTTGCTGATGGGATTGGTTCCGGTGCGCATTTACATTTTTCTGTTTGGTCTATGGATGAATCCAAGAATTTATTGTTTAACCCAGATGCACCAGATCAATTATCAAAACTAGGCCTTAGCTTCGTAGCTGGAATTCTTGAACACTTGCCAGCCATGCTTGCAGTCACGTGTCCTTCCTATAACTCCTATGATCGCTTAAAGCCAGACTCTTGGGCAGGCAACACAGTCTCGTGGGGCTATGACAATCGTGAATGCACCGTTCGCGTTGCTTCTCCATTTAGGGGCCGGGAATCCGAAAGCATTAATTTGGAATTAAAAGCGTGCGATGGAAGTAGCAATCCTTATCTAGTGCTTGCCTCATTAATTTACGCCGGTATCGATGGCCTCAAGCGAGACTTACAGCCTCCCAAAGACTGCAAGGGTAATCCGGCTCGGTTGTCTGAAGCAGAAATGGTGGCGTGCGGAATTAAGCCGTTACCAACCGACCAAATGCAGGCACATGAATTATTGGCGCGAGATGAAGTGATGCGGGCTGCATTAGGCGAGAAAATGATTGAGTGCTTGGTTGCGCTTCGCGGGGCAGAATACAAGAAAGCAAAAGAGCTGGGCGATGACTGGGCTCGTAATGCCTTCTTTAATGTGCTGTAGTTTATTTAACGCAATCGAAAATTGGAGTAAGTAAAGTGTGCAGATTATTTTCTTGGGTTAGTGACTCCCCAATCTCAACGGCGCAAGCACTGGGCACCGACTTACCTTTGCTAACTGATTTGTCCTCGATCCATAAGGATGGCTGGGGTGGGGCCTTCCTTAATTCAGACCAAACTATTTCTTTAGAAAAGGACACAGCACCAGCATTTGAAAGTGATTTATACAAAAAGGTTATTGATGAATTTGTAACTACTTGTGGCATGGTTCACTTGCGTTGGGCTACTGGAAACTATCAAGTTTGTGAAGAAAATACTCATCCATTCATGAATCAGAGTATGGCATTCGAACATAACGGTGGCTTTGAAAATGCGACCGAGCTCGAATCCTTAATCGATAAAGATTTACTAAGTTCCAAGCAAGGTGAAACTGATTCAGAGTGGTATTTCTTGTATTTGCAAACCTTGATTAGAAGCGAAGGTTCAATTGAATCGGCGTATCGCAAGTTAATTCCAGTTATGCAAGAACTGTGCCCTTACTCATCCTTGAATTCAATGATTGTCACACCTGATTATCTATACGTTATTTCGGCACATAATCCGGAACGACTTCCAAATGGAATGGAACATGATTATTACCATCTGAGTTGGGACCAGGTTTCAGGAGTGACATCTGCTTGGTCGTCAGGGGTTCGCAATCGCACCGGCAAACCATTGGCGAACTACCATGTGTTACGCGTCAGTAATGCGACACAGGAATACACAATTACCCCGATACTTTAGGATTTTTGGCAATTTAGGCCAAATTTCGGGTATTTCGGTACCCACAAGAGAATAATCATTCCTAACTAATGTGTCATGGCTCACAGCTGTGTACCTATTGAGGAGAAATGAAAATGCAAGGTTCTGGAAACAAACTCTCTAAGAGTTTGAACATTTGGGAAGTCATTGGTATCTCCATCGCACTGATGGCACCTTCAATGGCTGCAAACATCAATCCGCAAGGGCCAGCCAGTGTTGTCGGTACCGCCGTTCCATTGGCGTTCTTTATCGCAGCAATCGGCGTAGCCCTCGTTAGCTATGGCTTCATTCGACTTACCCAAGCTTTCAACCACGCAGGATCCGTTTACGGCCTCGTTGGCAAAACGCTTGGCCCACGAACAGGTGTAATCGCTGGTTGGGGATTACTTGGAACCTATATCTTCTACACAGTTGTTAGCACCATGGCTACTGGAGTTTTTGGAACTGCACTGCTTGATCAGCTTGGGCTAGTCACCGATGCAGGCGGCGGCATGATCCCGTTCATCATAGGTGGACTAGGACTTGTAATAGTTACCGCGTTAGCACTTTCATCAGTTAAGCGCGGAACCCGGTTACTTCTGATTGTTGAAAGTGCCACTGTGGTTTTAATTCTTTTAACCACGCTGGTAGTTCTCTACAAACTACTCACAGGTACTGCGCCAGATGGCCAAGTTTTCACCATGAGTGTTTTTTCAATTCCAGCTGGACTTGATTCCAACACAATTTTCTTAGGTGTTGTTTTCGGCTTCCTATCCTTCGCAGGCTTTGAAGCCTCGGCAACAATGGGTGAAGAAGCAAACGCACCACGTCGCGATATCCCGAAGGCAATTTTGGGTGTTGTGCTTTTTGGTGGCGTTTACTTCACCTTTGTAACTGCCATTGAAGTTATGGGATTTGGCGCCAATGATGGTGGAATGAAGAAATTTATAAGTTCCGGCTCACTCCTTGGAGATCTTGGATCTAGTTACATTGGCTCATGGGTAGGACTGCTGATCACGATCGGTGTAACCATCAGTGCAATGGGTTGCTTACTTGCATCTATGGTTGGCGCTGCCAGAATGCTTTATGCACTTGGCCGTGACGCAGAGATTGAAAGATTCACCAAGATTTCAGATAAGAATAAGGTTCCGACTACTGCGGTTTACTGGGTATCTGGAGCGGTAGCAGTATTCGTAATTTTCTGGAAGCTGGCATTTAGCGCAGGTGCATTTGACGTCTTCGTAGGTGCCGGTGTGATCGGAACTCTGATTTTGCTAGTCGCTTATGGCTTAGCAACTGTTGGAGCTATTCGCTTCTTGTTCTTCTCTGGAAAACAGCGAGCACCTAAGTGGGAAATCATCATTCCAGTACTTGGTCTTGCGGTTTTGGTTTACACGCTATTCCGTAACGTTTGGCCGTTGCCGACTACCGGTGCAGGTCAGGCTTATGACGTCATCACAATTGGTTGGATCCTTATCGCAATCATCGGTGTAGTTGCTGCTCCAAAGACCGCCAAGAAAATGGGCGACCGTTTAAATGCAGATGAAAATCTGATCGAAACTAGCTAGAAGGAAAACAATGTTTGGCAACTACAAAGTAGTTGACCTGACGCTTCCGTTGGGCCCGGCCACAGTTATGTGGCCGGGCGCTCCGGCGCCTCAGGCAGATACTGTCGTTACCGTTGCACATGACGGGTACTTCGCTCGCTTGGTCCATTTGTTTGAACACAGTGGCACTCACGTAGATGCGCCCTGCCATTTCATTGAAGGTCACGGAACCGTCGACAACTTACCGCTACAAAGTTTGATCAGTCCCGCAATCATGATTGATGCTTCGGCGGATATCGCTGGAAATCCTGATGGTGCACTTGAACTTTCCACCGTTATGAACTGGGAAAAAGTTAACGGTCGGATACCGGACAACAGCGTAATTCTCCTGCGCACTGGTTGGGAAGATTTCTATTCGGATCCAGTTAAATATGGATTACATCCAGACGGACTACATTTCCCAGGCTTTGGTGTGGAAGCAACTGAGTTCTTAGTAAATGAGCGCCAGGTAGTGGGCATCGGATTAGACACACTAGGAATCGATCGCGGTGTGGATGATCATTTCCCAGTTCACTCAACTGTGACTTTGCCGCGAAATGTTTGGCACATCGAGAATTTAACTAACTTAAAGTCAGTTCCACCGACTGGTGCTTTAGTTTTTGTCGGAGTATTACCACTAGTGGATGGCTCTGGTTCGCCGGCTCGTATTCTTGCTATGGTCCCAGAATAAAAATTAGTAGACCGCAGCGTAACGTCGGCAAACCTCTTCGTCACTGAGATCTTTTGTGATGGCAATTTCAGTGCGCTTAACTGACACATAAGACTCAAACATAGTTGGTGACATCCAAGATTTAACAATTGGATCTGAATCCATAAGGTCCAATGCTTCTGCTAGCGACGACGGCAAGGGTTTGATGCCATATTCCGCCCGCTGTTGATCCGTTAAATCTGCGGGGTCGACATCTACAGGTTTTGGTAGCGGGAGCTTTTCCTTAATGCCTTGCAGCCCAGCCAGCACAAGTGCGCCGAGTACTAGGTATGGACTGGCAGTTCCATCGGGAGCGCGAAGCTCCAAGTTGTACCCTTTGGCTGCCCGTACCGGATCTTGGTCTGGGGATGGACAAATTCGAATTGCAGCTTCTCGGTTTTGAACTCCAAAGCTGGCATAGCCACAAGCCCAATGGTGCGGACCAAGTCGCAGGTAGGAAAC
>CANGDR010000018.1 GCA_947452765.1 Actinomycetota bacterium
CCCTATGCGCTTTACAGGTATCCTTACGGGGCTGGGAAACCAGTCACCAGTCCGAGTGGCGGAATAGGCAGACGCGCTAGCTTGAGGTGCTAGTCCCTTCACGGGGATGGGGGTTCAAGTCCCCCCTCGGACACCGAAATAGGAGGATCAATGGCGATTAATAAAGTGATCCTCTATTACTGCTTCACTCCAATAAGTGATCCCGACACTGTCAGACTTTGGCAGCGAGACTTATGTGAGTTGTTGAATCTAACTGGACGAATCCTTATTTCAGAACATGGCATCAATGGCACCCTTGGCGGCGAGATGAATGCGCTTAAGAAATATGTTCGCAAAACCAAGGCGTACCCCGGATTCAATCAGATTGATTTCAAATGGTCGCAGGGAACCGGCAAGGATTTTCCTAAACTAACTATTCGGGTTCGAGACGAAGTTGTTTCATTTGGTGCACCTAACGAATTGAAAGTCGATGACGATGGAATTGTCGGGGGTGGCATTCACTTATCACCCACTCAAGTACATGAATTGGTTGAAGCGCGTGGTGACGAAGTTGTCTTCTTCGATGGGCGCAATGCTTATGAAGCTCGGGTTGGTAAGTTCCGAGATGCGATTGTGCCTGATGTTGAGACTACGCGTGACTTTGTGAAAGAGTTCGATAGCGGAAAATACGATCACTTGAAGGATAAACCGATCGTTACCTATTGCACTGGTGGCATCAGATGCGAAGTCCTCTCATCGGTGATGAAAAGTCGAGGTTTCAAAGAGGTCTATCAATTGGCCGGAGGCATAGTTCGCTACGGTGAACAATTCGGCGATGATGGGCTCTGGGATGGTTCGCTCTACATTTTTGACAATCGCATGAGTATGGACTTTTCCGAGCGGACCAAAGTTATCGGCCGCTGCGATGACTGCGGAATTCCGACCAAGGATTTTTACAACAGACATGAATTACAGGGTCGTAAACTCGCGCTTTTATGCAGCGACTGTGCGACCGCAACCAACGCAACTAAACCAAACACTGGTGACGACGAAATAGTGGGTTAACGGCTCATTGCTGCCGTTACAGCAATACCTGCGTGAACCTAAGTCTCCAGCGCCCGAAGCGTTGCGATCCGGGATGCCAAAGTTGGATGTGTTGCAAACAATTGTGATGTGGTTGATTTATCAAGTGGCGACTCGATCCACATGTGTGCAACTGCATTGGAACGTTGCTTAACAACCGTGCTATCAAGGGCTAACGTCTCCAGTGCCCTGCGTAATCCAGTTGGATTGCGCGTATACGAAACTGCAGTGGCGTCTGCAAGTGCTTCGCGCTTTCGAGAAATGGCAGCTTTAAGTAACAGTGCAGCAACGGGAGCCAAAATCGCTGCGATTAACGCCGCGATTAGTGCAACCGGATTACCGCCATTGTTGTCTCGTCGATTCCCGCCAAACATCGTGATCCGAAGTACAAAATCACTCAGCAGTGCAATCGCTCCAGCAGTTGTTGCAGCTACCGCTGAAACCAGTGTGTCTCGATTAGCAACGTGCGCCAGTTCGTGAGCTGCGACACCCTGGAGTTGATCTCGGTCCATAACAGCCAAGATCCCGCTAGTGAAGGCAATCACAGCGTGCTCAGGGTCTCGCCCAGTAGCGAAGGCGTTTGGGGCCGAATCTTCGACGATCGCAACCTTAGGCATAGGTAAACCAGCAGCGATGGTGATCTCTTGCACTAGGTTAAATAGCTGCGGCGCCGAGTCATGATCAATCAATTTCGCGCCTGTCATAGCAAGCACGATTTTGTCAGATGAATAGTAGGAGCCCCAGACACCGATAAGTGACATACCAATCACAATCGGAATGAGTCCCACACTCGTGTAACCGAGCCAAAGTGCGACCGCGTAGAAAACAAATGCGGTCAAACTTCCCATCAATCCCAACAGGATGATCGTCTTATTTCGGTTACTCCGCTGGAGGTCACGGAAGTCTGACAAGGTATTCCCTACTTCTTAATCGAATTTAACGTTAGGTACGTCTCGCTTAGCCGGGTCGTCAATCACATAGAAATCTCGTTCAGACACCTTGGCCATGCCTGCGAAGAATTTGCCAGGAATAGCCACGATCGACGCATTCAATTTACGAACGTTGTCGTTGTAGTACTGGCGAGCAAAACCAACCTTGTTCTCCGTAGACGAAAGCTCTTCTTGTAGCGATAGGAAATTTGCTGAGGCTTTTAGGTCTGGGTAGGCCTCGGCCACCGCCAATAGACCACGCAATGCATTTGTAAGGGAACCATCGGCGGCTGCAACTTCTTGTACGCCTTGCGCTGAAGTGGCTTGCGCTCGGGCTGAAATTACTGCATCAAGAGTCGTTTTTTCATGTGCAGCATAGCCCTTGACCGATTCAACCAAATTTGGGATTAAGTCAGCACGACGCTGCAATTGAACTTCTATCTGCGAGAAACCCTCGTTTACATTTACGTTCAAGCGCACGAGGCTGTTGTACTGGCTAACCCCAATTAGGACAATCAGGATTAGTACACCGATTACTACAAAAGTTGCATTCATGGTCTTATGTTACCCAGCCTGCCAGTAGTCAAACTTAAACTTTAGCCACCAACCAAGGTCGCACGATGCTCCTCATCATGGGTCAGGACTTGGAATAACAGTCCTGCGACGTCAATCTCGCCAAATTCATCATGTTTCGCCGTGGCCTTCCAGTCAGCAGCGGTTAAGTCGTTGACAAGCGATAGTAATTGGGTCCGTACCGACATCGCATGTGCAGCCGCCTCATCCAAGGTGACGTCTTTGAATACCTCTGCAGTGGCATCTGGGTCCGGTTCCCACCAGGCAAACACGGGCCTGTCGATAGCTTTGGAATGCGCTTCAACCATTTGACGAATTCGCGGCATCCATACTTGCTCGTCGACTTGCGAAACGTGACCCAAGATTATTGGCGGTGTCCATTCGCCAGCGTGGGTTCGCGCGTCCTTCGCTGATTGAATCATTCGATCAATCGACATTACGAGTTCAACCATCAGCACTGCTGGTTGGATAGCCATGTCGAAAGTCTGCCCTATTTCCTAGGTTTAGTCCAAGATGTTTCGTCTTTAAACTTCACCAAGTAATTGGCTCTTGACCCTGGTGTGCAAGAAGGTCATTCACTTTACTGAAGGGCTTTGATCCGATAAACCCCCGATATGCACTTAGTGGACTTGGGTGTGCGCTTGCAATCACAAACTGAGCGTCGAACAAGCTAGTCAACTCTTGCGAACTCTTACCCCAGAGGACACCAATCAAATTCGGGTTCGCTGCCGCTGCTATCGAAATGAGAGCACTCGTGAATTCTTGCCACCCGATTGAATGGTGGCTGTTTGATTCGCCTCGTCTGGTGGTGAGACAGCGATTTAAGAGTAAGACACCTTGGTTGGCCCAGCTTCTAAGGTCTTGCTTTGCAATTGGGACAGAACCAAGGTCGGCCTCACATTCTCGAAAGATATTTCGTAGCGATCCCGGCGGTGTGGCTACGTGTTCTGGCACGGCAAATGCTCTACCAGTGGCGAGTTCACTATTCGGGTATGGGTCCTGACCAACAATCACTACCTTTACGGCTTCTGGCGACATGGTTAGTGCTGCGAAAATGTCGGATCGCACAGGATTGATCTCGACACCCGATGCAAATTCGGACCTCAAGATGTCATCAATCGCTTCGAGATTCGCTTGCTGCGCTATTAACTTCTTTTGCCAAGCTTGTGGAGTCAAATCCCACAAGCTTGACTCTGCAGAACTCATTAGACGAGGCTAGGTGCCCACTCGCCTGCTTGCGTAACCAAATCGCGCAAAACTGCTACGCCTGATTCGTCAATCGCTTGCAATGGGCCGCGCACAGTTTTACTTGGCGCTCCAAGGATCCCCATTAGTGCCTTGGTCTTAGCAATATATCGACCCGATTCAATGTGATCCAGCAATGGGAGCACGGCTGCATATGCGGCATCACGAGTTTCTGGATTCATGAGACCTGCATGAGCTTTAGGCAGTGCGTTTGCCATACCACCGATCCAACACGTCACACCTGCCGCAAAAAAGGTAACGCTATCTACATCAGCGCCACACACGATTTGAATTCGTCCGGCGTACCGCGATGAGAGCATCGGGATTCGATCCAAATCACCAGAGGCTTCCTTTATTCCGACAACTAACTTGTGATCGGCCAAAGCATCAAGAGTTGCTTCGTCAAAGTGAACTCCAGTTCGTGCTGGGTAGTCATAAAGCACGGCCGGCAAACCCGCTGCATCGATAACCGTTTTGACGTGGATAGCCAACTCATCCGAAGTAGGCAGAACATAGGCCGGAGCAGCAACCATCAGACCATCAACCGAAAGGCGCTTAGCCAACTTAGATTGGGTTAGCGCTTCGTTGGTAGACATTCCACCAACACCAGCTAGTACCGGCACGCGACCTGCTACCTGCTTATGAATCGTAGAAATCACTAGCTCGCGCTCTTCTAATGTGAGCGCATACGCCTCACCGGTAGTCCCGGCGGCCACTATTCCTTCAACGCCATTTGCGAGCATGATTTCCACGAACTCGGCGATGGCATGAGTATCAACTTGGCCAGCGTCATCGAATTGGGTGATCAGCGGTACATGTACTCCGGTTAATTCCACGGGTTCTCCTTGAACTAAATGATGTGTCGTACTCTTGAATGTGCAGTCCCAAATCTACTCCGCCGATGAGGTGCCTAAGAAGCACCCACACATTCGAACTTTCGGGGCGCGACATGGGCGGATGTCCGCTATTCGCGAGCGGGCTATTACTGAACTGATGCCTCTAATGTCACTAGATAGGTTTGAAACACCCGTCAATTTAGCGACAGAAACTGGTGCTGCTGTCGTATTCGTCGACTTTGGCTGCGGCATGGGTGACCACACGTTGGAGCTGGCAAGGAGTAAGCCCGACCACCACATTCTCGCTATGGACGTTCATACGGCTGGCATCACTCAAATTTTGAATCTTGTTGAGGCAGAGAATCTGACGAACATTTCTGTGTTTTTAGGAGACGGTATCGACTTGCTGAAAGGCAGGATTGCTGCAGAATCGATTACCGAATTCCATGTGCTCTTCCCCGACCCT
The DNA here is from genome assembly GCA_947452765.1 of Actinomycetota bacterium. Lineage (GTDB taxonomy): Bacteria > Actinomycetota > Actinomycetes > S36-B12 > UBA5976 > UBA5976. Next base: position 5,112 of record CANGDR010000018.1, read on the forward strand.
TGGCCCAAAGCTAGACAGCAAAAACGACGGGTTCTGCACTTGGATTTTTTAACTTTGTTACATCCAATTATGCAAAATTCCGGATGGTTACGATTTGTTACCGATGATGATTCTTATGCCAGCCACGTTGCCGCGTTAATTCCCCAGCAAGACTTCTTCCGACTCGTTGAAACTGATTGGCGGGTTCCAAGTACGCGCTACCACCGTCGAGCATTGGATCTAGGTAACTCAATACATGTATTTAACCTGCAGAAGATTTAAGAAAATTTTCAAGCACGTCGTGCACTATGTTCCAAGTGGAAGCAAAGCCTGGGTGTAAATCCAGCGAACTCACTTCAGAAATCGGCACCCACTCGCAACGTTCGGCCTCATCGTTGTGCGAATACGAAACATCCTGCGCAACTGTCGCTATAACAGTGTGGTAGTGCCAGTCACTGTGATCAGTCCAAAGTTCATCATGAATTACCGAAACTTGTTCAGCTGGGATTTGCATCTCTTCGAACATTTCGCGCATCGCTGATTCGATTGCTGTCTCGTGTGAGTCTCGAGCGCCACCGGGTATCCCCCAAACTCGGCCGCCATGTGTCCACTCTGCGCGCAACTGAAGAAGCACTGAACGAGATTCAGGGTTTAAGAGAACTATTCCTGATGCCCCATTAAGGCCCCAGTGTTTAGCACCGCATCGGCACTCAACCCAGCCGTCTCCATCTCGTAATGCCATCGTTACGGTAACTGGCCTACGTGAGCCAGCGCCAGACGCACTAGTCGGTCTTGACCACCGGTCATTTCAGCTCGAACGTTTTCGGAGACTGCTTCGGTAGGTGTTAACCAGACCAGATCAAGCGTGTCTTGGCTCGGCGCGCAGTCTCCTTTTACTGGCACAACGTAGACGAGTGATACTGCGTGCTGGCGTGGATCGTGGAAACCCGAGACTTCTGGGTCTGGGAAATATTCAGCAATAGTAAGTGGGGTCGGTGAAGTTGGGATCTGTGGCAAAGCCATCCCACCCAGATCCTTTTCGATGTGGCGCAATAGCGCATCTCGGACGCGCTCACCATAAAGCACGCGACCCGAAATAACAGCTCGACTAATCGAACCATCGGGTCTGCCTCTTAACAACAAACCGACTTTGTTCACTTTGCCCGATTCGTCGACGCGAACTGGAATCGCATCAACATAAACGATTGGGAGTCGAGCTCGCATTTGCTCCAAGTCATCGGAATTAAGCCAAGTAGGCGTTAACTCAGTGATATCGGTCATGGAGCAATTATGCCAATGAATCTGTGGTCGCGCGCCGCATTGTCGGTTGCAGACGCAAGCGATTGCTCGAGGAGCTAATCGCGGGCTCGACGCCCACGACTCGGCGTTCGACCGCGCGCAAACCATCTATCATCACCAAATTCGACGACTAGCGGAGTGGCGAAAGCCTCACTCATTGGTTCACTGGTGATGATTTTCGAGATCTCACCAGATGCTGAAACACGACCATTACGCAGCAACATTGCGTGCGTAAAATTGGGCGGAATTTCTTCGACGTGGTGAGTCACCAAAACCAAAGCGGGTGCGAGTGGATCCTTCGCTAAAGCCGATAGCCGTTCAATTAGGTCCTCACGTCCAGCAACATCTAATCCAGCTGCGGGTTCGTCAAGTATCAAAAGTTCAGGGTCGCACATCAATGCACGTGCTATCTGCACCCGCTTACGCTCGCCCTCGGAAAGTGTTCCAATCGATTGATTTTGCAGCTCACTCAAATTCCAGGCTTCGATCATCTTTGCGGCACGCGAATAATCAATCTCGTCATAGCGCTCCCGCCATCTCCCCGTTATGCCGTGGGCGCTAGTAAGCACACTGTCAAAAACCGTCTCATCCGCTGGTAATAATGCGGCGATCGCTGCGCTGCTGATTCCTATCAGGGTACGAAGTTCGCGAACGTCAGTCTTACCAAGTTCATAACCAAGTACCTTTGCCGCACCGGTAGTTGGATGAATGTATCCAGCGCAGACCTGCATCATTGTTGTCTTGCCTGCACCATTTGATCCCATGATGACCCAGCGCTCATTCGGTTGTACAACCCAATTAACATGGCTCAAAATGTCATTGCCGTCTCGCTCAACAGTGACATCACTTAGTTCAACAACCATGGACACAGCAGTAATCTATCGTCTATGCCAGTTTCGCCTCCACGTAAGGTGTCACCATGATTGTCGATCCTCCGATATTGCCTTCAATCGGCATAACGATCTGGCTCAATGCGGCACGTGCCGGAACCGTGACTGCAACGGACGCAGCCAATGCCTGCGAGACATTAACTGACTCGATCGAAATGCGGACCGCATCTACCGATTCCAATTGGCCCAATTTGGTCGCACAAGCGAAGAGTTGCACCAATCCGCTTACCGTTGTGCTCCCAATACCAGGCGATCCTTGTGGGGTGCCAGTAGTTACCACCAGGACCCTTGACGTGGAATTTGGAGTGGTGGCTATCGGCGATAACTTCCTTCTTGGTAAAGACAACGAAGGATTTATCAAGTTGATTTCACAGGCGCATGCTGTTGGACAGCCAGATCTAAATATGTTGCGCAGTCATTTGCAGCATTGTGTTCAAATTGCATCAGAGAGATTACATGCCGAAGGGTTAGCTGGAGATCGTGATCAGATAGATATGGATCTAGCGCAGTTTGAGATTGAACACCTTCCGCCAACAATGCCGAGTCGGACTCTAAAAGAATTGCACTCCGTCGCGAAACTGTCGGTTGTAGCGAGCCACGCTATCGAGAATTCGAATGCCCTGCACTCACCCAGCATCGATACCCTGCGAATTCAATTGCTAACTGACGTGCGTCGAGCAGCACGGAAAACTATGTGCGGTCTAGTGAGTCGTTAACTCACGGACCACCTTGGCTATGTACGCCACCGTCAACGTGGATGATTTCACCCGTTGTGGCTGGAAACCAATCTGAGAACATTGCAACACATGCTTTCGCGGTTGGAACTGGATCAGATGTGTCCCAGCCAATCGGTGCTCGCCGTTCCCACATTGGGCCAAATTGATCGAAACCAGGAATACCCTTGGCGGCAGTTGTGTACAGCGGGCCGGCTGCAATGAGATTTACGCGGACTTTCTTTGGTCCTAAATCTCGCGCAAGATATCTGCAGGTCGATTCCAATGCCGCCTTGGAGACGCCCATCCAGTCATAGAACGGCCAAGTCACTGTGGCATCAAAATCGAGACCGAGAAGCTGTCCCCCACGTTCCTCCATCAAAGGCAGGCAGGCCATGCCAAGTGACTTTAGCGAGAAGGCGCTGATCTCCAGGGCGACTTTGACGTCATCCCACTCAGTGTGCAGAAAATTTCCACCAAGTGCAGCTTCAGGTGCAAACGCGATTGAGTGCAGAACGCCATCCAGATAAGGCACATGTTCCCGGACCGCACCGGCAAGATTGTTTAAATCTTCTTTGCTGGTTACATCAAGTTGCACGATCGGAACTTCGTTTGGAAGTCGACCGGCAATCCGCTTGGTGATTCCAGCTGCGCGGCCAAATGACGACAGGACCAGATTCGCTCCCTGCTCCTGCGCTAGTCGTGCCACGTGAAAAGCGATTGACGATTCCGTCAAAACTCCAGTTACGAGAATATTTTTGCCATCGAGGATGCCCATGTTTGATTAATGCCCCATGCCTAATCCGCCGTCAACAGGTATGACAGCTCCAGTTATGTAGTCAGCTGCACTTGATCCTATAAACGTCACAACATCAGCGACTTCTTCTGGTGTGGCATAGCGGCCAAGTGGCAGATTGCTTAGGATCTCACTCTTGCGTTCTTCGCTCAATTCGGCAGTCATGTCAGTAGTTATAAAACCGGGAGCAATTACATTCGCCGTTATACCCCGCGAACCTAATTCTCGCGCCAGCGAACGTGCTGCCCCAACTAATCCAGCTTTGCTGGCGCTGTAATTTACTTGACCAGCTGAGCCCATGAGGCCAACAACGCTAGAGATAAAAATCAATTTTCCAGTTCGTGCCTTCATCATCGGGCGAGCTGCCCGACGAGCAATTCGGATTGCCCCAATCAAGTTTGTATCGAGAACTTCAGTAATGTCCTCATCCGACATCCGCATGATTAAACCATCTCGGGTAATTCCAGCATTTGCTACGGCCACTTCAACAGTTCCATAATTCGCTTCGATTTCAGTAAATGCGGCTTCAACACTTTCGGTGTCGGTGACATCGCATTTAACGACGTTTAGACCACTAATCGCAGTTCCCGAGCGACTGGTCACCACAACAGTGTCGCCGAGATCGACGAAAGCTCTGGCGATTGCCAAACCGATACCTCGATTGCCACCAGTTACTAGCACGATTCTGCCCATTCGATAAGGGTATCGGGATAAATCATCAAACCTAGTTAAGGTAGGCAGAAGTCCTACAATTACGGGAGTCAAGAGATATGCTGCCAACCGCTCTGTCCGCTAGTGCCTTAGATCTGGCCGCCTCGCTTGGCGCTAATATCGCGCAGTTTCGGGTGGCTAGGCATTCGAATCGAAACGTGTCCACTCGCGATGGCAATGTAGAAAATGTCGGAATTGATTCAAGTATTGGTCTAAGTGTCCGGGTTGTCGTTGCGGGTGCCTGGGGATTTGCTAGCACCTCGGATCTGACCGAGATTGGTGCCGCTGATGCCGTCCGTCGCGCGATCGCGATGGCAACGCTGAGTGCAACAGTTATGACAGATCCAGTAACTTTGGCCGACGAGCCCAATCATGGAATCCAGAACTGGGTCTTACCTATAGAAATTGATGCAATGGCTAAGTCCGATGCGGAAATTATCGAACTCTTGCAGCACTGGTCAACGAAAGTATCAGCCTCATCCATCGTTAGCCATGTTGAAAGCCATGTAACGATTGGTCGGGATGAAACCTACTTTGCCGACCTTGTCGGGAACGCGATCACTCAGCAACGTGATCGAATTGCCGCACAACTAACTGCCATTCATGTCAGCGACACTGGATTTGAAGATATGCGAACTTGCGCACCACCAGCTGGGCGAGGTTGGGAATATCTAGAAGGTGTTGGCTGGGATTGGGAAACTGAGATTAATAAGATCCCAGACTTCCTGGAAGAGAAAGTAAAGTCCCCGAGTGTGGAGCCGGGTAAGTGGGATCTAGTAATTGATCCAACAAATCTCTGGCTAACTATTCACGAATCGATTGGCCATGCCACGGAACTCGATAGAGCGCTTGGATATGAAGCAAACTACGCAGGCACTTCATTCGCCACGATTGATAAATTGGGATCTTTTCAATATGGCAGTCCTGTTATGCATGTCACCGGTGATCGCGTAGTTGAACATGGGCTTTCCACAGTTGGTTTCGATGATGAGGGCGTGCAGGCTCAACAATGGGATCTGATTAAGGACGGCGTCTTGGTCGGCTATCAAACAGATCGAAACATAGCAAAGAACATTGGACTCACTCGCTCCAATGGTTGTGCCTTTGCCGATTCCGCAGCGCATGTGCCAATTCAACGCATGCCTAACGTGTCACTCCAGCCATCGGCAGATTCAACAACTACGAATGATCTGATCTCCAAGGTCGAACGAGGCATCTATATCGTTGGCGATAAATCATGGTCGATTGACATGCAGCGATATAACTTCCAGTTCACCGGTCAACGTTTCTACGAAATAACAAATGGTGCCATCGTTGGTCAGTTGCGTGACGTCGCTTATCAATCTCGCACTCCTGATTTCTGGAATTCCATGGAAGCCGTCGGCGGCTCAAGCACATACCTATTGGGCGGGGCCTTGAATTGCGGTAAGGGACAGCCTGGTCAAGTGGCTCCGGTTAGTCATGGGTCACCATCCGCACTCTTCCGCCAAATAAATGTACTTAATACCCGATCAGAGGCAACCGAATGAAGAATTTGAACATCCAGGAAGCCGTTGAATACGCAATTTCAAAACTAGGTCCCGAAGGTGGCGTAGTAGCCGGTGAGTCCAACGCCGCAAACAATCTAAGATGGGCAAATTCCGCGCTAACGACAAATGGTGACTCTCGAGACGAAACATTATCGATCGCTGCATTTACTTCTGTAGAAGGTGGCATCGGTAGTTCAGTTGCTTCAGGTCAGGTGCGAACCCAATCTGATGTTGACGATTTAATGGCTCAAAGTTTGTTGGCGGCAAAAGCTGCTGGCATCTCAGAGGATGCAATGGCGCTAGTAGATGGTCCAGTGCACGCTGATTATGCAGCCCCGCCTGCCGCTCTCGATCTCTCCCAGCTGGCGCAGCTTGGGCCAGGATTGAATGTCACTTTTCGGGATAGATCAGCTGACTTCTTTGGCTATGCCGAACAGGCTCAAGACACGCTTTATGTGGCAACGAGCGCAGGCACGCGGATGCGCTTCGTGCAAAATACGGGCCGATTCGAAATATGTGCAAAATCAAGTGAGCGGGATAGATCTGCCTGGTCTGGCCAAGGTGGAACTACGTTGCAAGAAGTTAACGTAGCTGCACATTCGGCCGAAGTACTCCGCAAACTAGACCTACAGCGCAACAAGATTTCGGTTGAACCTGGGCGTCACAAAGTCACCCTGACATCGAGTGCCACTGCTGACCTGATGATTTACTTGATGTGGTCAGCGGCAGCCCGTGATGCAGCAGAAGGCCGTAGTGCTTTCAGTAATCCAACGGGTGGAACGCGAGTGGGTGAACGTTTAAGCAATCGCTTGATCTCGCTCTTCTCGGATCCGCATGCGGCTGGTATCGAGACGATCGATCATGTCGTCAACCTCGGGTCCTCTTCCCTATCCAGTACGTTCGACACCGGTCTAAGTTTGCCTAAATCCGAGATCATCACTGATGGGGTTTTAACCGCTCTGGGAAGTAGTCGGCATGCGGCCGATATTGCAAAGCTGCCATTCACGCCGATGGCGGACAATGTCGTGTTTCAGGATTCTGCAGGCCATGGATCTGTCGATGAATTGGCTGCTCGTATGGGTGATGGACTGCTGGTTACCTGCCTTTGGTACATCCGCGAAGTCGATCCGCAAAATCTTTTACTCACCGGTCTAACTCGGGATGGAGTTTATGTTGTCCGCGATGGGAAAATAGCTGGTGCCAGCAATAATTTCCGCTTCAATGAATCACCTATTGAGATCTTAAGTCGCATCACAGATGCGGGCGCTGCTCAACCTTGCCTACCTCGGGAATGGGCTGACTGGTTCTCACGCGCTTACGTAGCACCAATTACAGTCGCAGATTTCAATCTTTCGACCAAATCTGATGCGATCTAGGCGTCCTCTAAACGATATCCGAGTTTCATGCCTACCTGGATGAACGTCAGTTCGCCGTCTCGAAGGTTGCCGCGGATTTCGGTGACCTCAAACCAGTCGATGTGACGGGTTGACTCCGCTGCGCGCTTAATGCCGCTCTTGATAGCGTCATCGACGCTAACTGGTGAAGTTCCCACAATTTCAGTAAGTGCGTAGGTACGAGATGTCATGGCTGCTCCCAGAATGCTGATTAAGTGATTACACCGTAGCCTAGAGTCATTGTCCAAGTCACAGTAGGTTGCCATGAGTCCTGAACCAGAAGTATTCACCATTACCGGTGCCGCTTCGGGAACTACTGACGAGCAAAAGGGCCGACAGCGACGTTATCTTTTCAGCATGGGTCTACGTACCGTTTGCTTTGTGAGTGGCATTCTCACGACCGGAGTTGTCCGTTGGGTTTTGATTTTCGGAGCGGTCGCGCTACCTTACTTCGCGGTAGTAATCGCAAATGCTGGACGCGAACGGGGAAACTGGCGCGGTTCCGAAAACTTCATCGCTCCAACCAATCCAGCCCTTGAAGCTGAAGATTTTCGCACACACTAACCTTTAGTTGTGTTTAAGTTCCTGCTTCAACCACGATGGATTGCAATAACCCTGTTATGCATTCTCTTGCTACCAGCATTTGACGCCCTGTCTCAGTGGCAATGGTCTAGATTGCATGCGCGACAGAGTTATAACAAAGATATTGTTGCCAACATCAACGCTCCACAAACAGATTTATCATCGCTGTTAGTAGCAGGTGTTGGTACTAAAGGTGTTCCCGTGGCGAATCAATGGCGATCTGTCCAACTTAAAGGTCACTGGCTCGCAGATAAGCAGGTACTCGTTCGTAAGAAAAGTATGGAATCTAACGCAGGGTTTTGGGTCATAACCCCTTTTCAATCGGACACCGGATACGTGGTGATGGTTAATCGGGGCTGGCATGCCGCAGATAACTCAGCAGTAGATAGCCCAACCGTTACGCCGCCACCTTCAGGTCAGGTTGAATTGGTTGGACGGATTCGACTTGTTGTGGACCGGCAGAAGGCGCGACCGACTGACTTACCTGCTGGGCAAGTTGACGCTGTCATGCCGAGCGAAATCCTGCCAGGCGATCAAACTATTTCAGACATATACCTTGAAATGACAGCAAGTCGTCCAGAATCTCGGTCCACTGACCTCCGCGAAATACCTGTACCCGAAATTACGGAAGGTCCACATCGCTCTTATGCCTTGCAGTGGATCCTTTTTGGAATTATGACCATAATCGGCTGGGTCGTATTAGTTCGTAACGAATATTTAGAGCAGAAGAATAGACAGGCCGAACTTAGTTTGTAATCTCAACTTGGTCTGACTCAAGAAACTGGCGATTGTAAAGGTCAGCATAGAGTCCTGATCGCGCTAGTAACTCTTCATGCGTGCCGCGTTCGACAATCTCACCGTCATCGATTACTAAAATCTGATCCGCCGCTCTGATAGTAGATAGTCGATGAGCCACCACAATCGAGGTTCGTCCTTGCAGTGCTGATGAGAGCGCAAGTTGCACTAGGGATTCGTTCTCACTATCCAAATGTGCCGTAGCTTCATCAAGTACGACTACATCCGGTGCTTTTAGCAAGAGACGAGCAATTGCAAGCCGTTGCTTTTCGCCGCCCGAGAGCCGATGACCTCGGTCTCCCACTACCGTGTCCAAACCGTCCGGAAGTGCGCTGAGCATGTCGGCAATCTGCGCTTCCCGGCAGGCTTGCCAAACTTCTTCCTCAGTTGCGTCAGTTTTGGCATAGAGCAAGTTCGCTCTTACGGTGTCGTGATACATGTGGGAGTCTTGCGTAACAACACCGACACAACGATGTAGCGACTCTTGGGTGATCTCACGCAAGTTATGACCCCCGATCGAAACTGTGCCACTGGTTGGGTCAAATAGGCGGGCAACGAGCGCTGTTATGGTGCTCTTACCAGCTCCAGATGGTCCTACTAGCGCTATCAATTGACCGGGCTTAACCGAGAAACTCAAATCCTTTAGAGTCAACCCGTTCGAGGTGCGAGTCTCCGGTAGTGCAATTGCCTCAAGGCTCGCCAGAGATACCTCGGCACCTGTTGGATAGCGGAAGCTGACATGATCAAAATCAACCTGCGATGCGCCGCGCTCCAGGTCGACAGCATCCGGTGCATCTACAACTTGCGGTTGTAGGTCCAGAACTTCAAACACGCGCTCAAACGAGACGAGCGATGTCATAATGTCGACTCTTACATTTGCGAGTGCCGTAATCGGACCATAAAGTCGGCCCAACAGGGCAGTCAAAGCAAGCAGCGTTCCTAATGTAAGAGTTCCCGCAATAACTGCATTTCCACCGATTCCATAAACCAGTGCAGTTGCCAATGAACCAATGAGCACGATCGCGGTAAAGAAATAGGTATTCGACATGGAAATTCGAATACCCATACCGCGCACCCGGTCAGCTTTTTCCGAAAACATCTTCGTTTCAGTCTTTGGGTTGCCGAATATCTTCATCAATAATGCGCCCGCGACGTTGAATCGCTCTGCCATTTGGTTACTCATCGCCGAGTTGTAGTCGGCCTGCTGTCTCGTAAGCAATTGCAAGCGCCCCCCAATCATGCGGGCGGGGATCATGAAGAGCGGGAGTAAGAGCAGCGATGCAACGGTGATCTGCCAAGACAGGATAAACATTGTTGCACCAACCGTTAGCAGGCTGATTACATTGCTAACTACTCCACCGAGTGTAGACGTGAACGCACGTTGCGCGCCGAGTACGTCACCGTTCAAGCGCGATATAAGCGCGCCAGTTTGTGCCCGAGTAAAGAAGGCAATTGACTGTCGCTGCACATGATCAAATACCTGTGTTCGTAAATTATAAATAAGACCTTCGCCGATTGCCGACTGCATTCTGCGACTGAAGACCCCAAGCAGTGCGCTCAATATCGAAATTCCAGCAATGGCTAACGCAATGTAGGTAACTTGCTTACTATCCGAGTGCGGTATTGCTGTGTCAACAATTCGCTTGAAAAGCAGCGGTTGTGCAATTACCAGAATTGAATCAGTAACTAGTAGTAGCAGATATGCAATTATCGGGAGTCTAAATCCGGTTGCGTAGCTAAAGACTCGGCGAAGGGTTCCCTCTGAAAGTTGCTTCTGCTTTACGGAACGGTCATTGGTAAAACCTTGATAGGCCGCCCATGGACTGCCACCATGCATACTCACAATTTTTCCCGCTCTATTAAATCTCTCTAGTACAACACGATAGTTGAATAGTTATTCCCTATTACAACCTGTTATGCCAGGGAAATAAGGTCTAAGTAGTCGGCTCCCCACAAATCCTCAACGCCGTCTGGCAAAAGAAGGACTCGCTCTGGCTGCAGCGCCGTCACGGCACCTTCATCGTGAGTTACTAGAACTACCGCACCTTCGTAGTTGTGTAAGGCGTCTAAGATTTCAGCGCGGCTTGCAGGATCAAGGTTGTTGGTTGGTTCATCTAGAAGAAGCACATTGGCTGCCGATACCACCAACATCGCTAGTGACAATCTCGTCTTCTCACCGCCCGACAAAACTCCGGCCAACTTGTTTACCGCATCACCTGAAAACAGGAACGAACCAAGTACGCCACGGACTTGGGTATCGTTCAAAGCTCCAGAAGCGGTCATCATGTTTTCGAGCACTGACCTTCCAGAATCCAAAGTTTCGTGCTCTTGCGCGTAGTAACCAATCTTTAGTCCATGGCCGGGTTGAATTTCCCCGGTATCAGCTTGGTCAACTCCAGCCAAGATGCGCAACAACGTTGTTTTGCCAGCGCCGTTCAAACCGAGGATCACTACTTTGCTGCCACGATCGATAGCTAAATCAACATCAGTGAAGATTTCTTGCGAACCATATATTCGACTAAGCCCCTCTGCCATCAGCGGTGTCTTTCCACATGGAGCGGGGGTTGGAAACCGAAGCTTTGCAACCCGATCAGCCTGACGAACTGTTTCCAATCCATCCATCATCTTTTCCGCGCGCTTCAACATACTTTGAGCAGCTTTAGCCTTTGAAGCTTTGGCGCGCATTCGATCTGCTTGCTGTTGCAGTACGGTAGCTTGCTTCTCTGTGTTAGCGCGCTCCCGTTTCCGACGTCGTTCGTCAGACTCTCTTGACGTGAGGTATTCCTTCCACCCGACGTTGTAGAGGTCCAAAGTTTGGCGGTTAGCATCCAGGTGGAACACGCGATTTACTGTGGCTTGTAAAAGTTCGACATCGTGACTGATAACTACTAGTCCACCTTGATGATTTGCCAAAAAGGTTCGAAGCCACGCGATTGAATCAGCGTCCAAGTGGTTTGTCGGTTCGTCCAAGAGTAAAGTTTCAGCGCCGCTAAATAGGATCCGAGCTAATTCAATCCGCCTGCGCTGCCCACCCGAGAGCGTGCTCAAAGTTTGGCGCAACACAGTGACACTCAGTCCGACGCTAGCGGCCAGCGAAGAAGCTTCACTTTCTGCGGCATAGCCTCCAGCAGCTTCGAATTCATCCATAGCCACGGCATACCTACGCATACCTTTGTCGTGAGTAGTTGGATCGGAACTTCCCATGTCTGACTCGGCTTGACGTAGCCGGCGAATAATCTCGTCCATACCACGCGCGCTCAAGATTCGATCTAAGGCAACAATTTCCAGATCGCCGGTCCGTGGATCTTGCGGCAGGTAGCCAACCTCGCCAGATGTAGCCAGTACCCCGCCAGCTGGCTGTAACTGACCAGCAAGGACTCGGGTTAGCGTGGTTTTTCCGGCACCGTTGCGGCCAACTAGGCCTATTCGATCGCCACTATCGACTCGAAATGTCGCACCAGAAAGTAGTAATTCTGCGCCCGCGCGTAATTCAATATCTGTTGCTTGAATCACGAGTTAGCTTTACCTGTCTGACGCCTTAGGCGACGAATGCCGCGCAGTGCAATTCTACTTGTGAATTTAGAGGTTAAAACCAAGTGCGCGGAGCATCTCGCGACCCTCATCGGTGATCTTGTCCGGACCCCAAGGTGGCATCCAAACCCAATTCAATTTGAAGTCTGCCACATGGCCATCGAGTGCGGCGCGAGTTTGATCCTCGATAACGTCAGTAAGGGGGCAGGCAGCAGAGGTTAGCGTCATGTCAATTGTCGCAATGTTCGCTTCATCCACCGTCACGGCATAAACCAACCCAAGGTCAACGACATTAATACCTAGCTCGGGATCAACTACGTCCTTCATTAATTCGAAGACATCATCTTCCTGTAAAACGGTCATTATTTCGCCTCTCCTTTTGAACTTGCCTGTATTGCTGCATCTTTCCAAGCCATCCAAGCTAGTAGTGCACACTTTACGCGAGCTGGGTACTGCGCGACACCTTCTAGCGCTATGCCATCACCGAGGATATCTTCATCCGGCGAAACTTCACGTTGCAACATCAGCACAAGATGGTCAACTGCTTGCTCGCCGGCTGCAAAAGTAACCCCATTTATCTGGTCGAACATTATTGAGGCTGAAGCTTGACTTATTGAACATCCCTGGTTGTCATATGAAATCGCAATCAATCCATCGGCAGACGTCTTGACGCGAAGCGTGATCTCATCACCGCACGTTGGATTCACGTGATGCACTTCGGCGTCAAACGGTTCAGTTAAGCCTTTGCCGTGTGGGTGCTTATAGTGATCCAGAATTATTTCCTGGTACATGTTCTCTAGTTTCAACTTAGACTCCGAAAAACTTCTTGGCTGAACGGATGCCGTCGGCCAAAGCCTGTACGTCCTCCATGTCGTTATAAATATAGAATGTAGCTCGTGTTGTTGCTGGCACTGAATACCTACGACATACGGGCCAGGCACAGTGATGTCCAACGCGCACCGCAACACCATTTTCATCGAGGATCTGTCCCACATCATGTGGATGTAGTCCATCAAGCACAAACGATATAGCTGATCCCCGGTTAGTGGAATCTTTTGGACCAATGATGCGCACACCATCGATCTCCGCTAGTTCGCGTAGGACGGCCTGAGTTAGATCATGTTCATGCGCTGCCACTGCAGCCATTCCAATGCGATTCAAATAATCAACTGCGGCTGAAAGACCAACCGCCTGGGCTGCCATGGGCACGCCGGCTTCGAATCGTTTTGGCGGTAAGGCGAACGTGGATGACTCCATATGGACAGTTTCAATCATGCTGCCGCCAGTTATAAATGGTGGCATAGCAGCCAAAATTTCTGATTTACCCCACAGGCAGCCGATACCGAGGGGACCTAGCATCTTGTGGCCACTCCAAGCAATGAAGTCAACGCCCAGCTCCGATACGTCCACCGGCATGTGCGGCACACTTTGACACGCATCAAGCAGGACAAGAGCGCCAACTGCGCGCGCCGCTTTCACTATGGGAGCTAGATCAGTCACTGACCCCAACAGGTTTGACTGATGCGTTACTGAAACAATTTTTGTCCGATTAGTTATGACATTTGCATAGGTAGATTCGTCTAACCGACCATCATCTGTTAGCCCGATCCAGCGAAGTACTGCGCCAGTCTTGTCGGCAAGTTCCTGCCATGGAATCAAATTTGCGTGATGCTCCATTTCACTGACAACTATTTCGTCGCCCTCTGCCAAGACAAAGCGTTCAGCTCCATCTGGCAGGTCTTTACCTCGGCTGAACTTCAACGTCGCATTAAGGAAGGAATAGGCGACTAAATTGATCGCTTCCGTAGCATTTTTGGTAAATACCAAGTCATCAGCCTTTGCGCCTATGAATCCGGCGATGTTTAATCTGGCGTGCTCAAAGGCATCTGTTGCTTCTTCGGCTAGCTGGTGTGCGCCACGATGTACCGCGGCATTGTGCTTCTCGTAAAACTCTCGCTCGGCGTCTAAAACTTGAACGGGTTTTTGTGAAGTTGCCCCGCTATCTAGGTACACCAGACGTCGACCATCTCGCACGGTCCGATTAAATATCGGGAAGTCGCGCTTGATCGCCGTTACGTCTAGTGGGGCCATAGTTTATGCAGTTACGAACTGGGCGTAACCGTTAGCTTCGATCTCATCTGCTAGTTCCGGTCCGCCTTCACGTACGATGCGACCTTCATAGAAAACATGAACGTAATCTGGCTTGATGTACTTCAGGATTCTGGTGAAGTGTGTGATGAGTAAAACACCCGTCTCGCCTTTAGCAATAACCCGGTTGATGCCTTCGGAAACAACTCGTAATGCGTCCACGTCGAGACCTGAATCAGTTTCGTCCAGAACTGCAATCTTGGGAGCGATCATTTCCATCTGAAGAATCTCTGTGCGCTTGCGCTCGCCGCCCGAGAAGCCTTCATTCACACTTCGTTCCGCGAATTGCTGGTCAATCTGGAGACCAGCCATAGCTTCTTTAAGTTCCTTGATCCAGTGACGCAGGTTTGGAGCTTCGCCACGGATCGCTGTAATCGAAGTACGCAAAAAGTTCGAGACAGATACGCCTGGAACTTCAACTGGATACTGCATTGCTAGGAACATGCCGGCACGAGCGCGCTCATCTACCGACATTTCTAAAACATTCTGGCCGTCTAGCGTTACGGTTCCACCCGTGATTAAGTACTTTGGATGTCCCGCGATGGCATAGGCGAGCGTTGACTTACCGGAACCATTTGGTCCCATTAACGCATGGGTCTCTCCTGCTTTTACAGTTAAGTCAACGCCACGAAGGATGTCTTTTTGACCCTCATCAGTTGTAACTTGAACGGTAAGACCCTTAATTTCTAGAACTGACATGCTTACTTCCCTGCGCTTTCGGATTTTGATATGTAAATCATTGGGTTATCGGAATCGGTTTCGAGTGCTACTTCGTAAGTCTGTAATGCAGTTGTGGCTGGTGGACCGGATGGTTGTCCAGTTCGCAAATCAAAAGATGAACCGTGCAACCAGCATTCGATTGAGCAGCCTTCGATGTCGCCTTCACTCAGCGAAACCTCCGAGTGCGTGCAAATGTCGCTTACGGCAAATACGTCTGTGCCAATTTTGGCCAGAAGTATGTCGTCTCCATCAATGACTACCCGAAACGGTTTACTATCTTCGAGGTCACTGATTCGAATTGTGGCTTGCATTGTTGACATTAAACTGCAGCCGCCAATCGTTCCTCAATGCTGTCTCGTACCCGGTCATTAATCTCAGGTACTCCAATTTGTAGGAGAAGATCTTCAAAGAAACCACGTAGCACTAGGCGACGTGCTTCATCTTCGCTAATTCCACGCGATTGCAAATAGAACAGCTGTTCATCATCGAATCTTCCAGTCGTGCTTGCGTGCCCAGCACCAACGATTTCACCAGTTTCAATTTCCAGATTTGGTACTGAGTCAGCACGTCCACCTGGACTGAGTACCAAGTTGCGATTAATTTCGTAGGTATCTGTACCAATTGCATTGGCGCGAATTAACACGTCTCCAACCCAAACAGTATGAGCATCGACACCATCCAACGCACCCTTGTAAACCACGTTACTGCGGCAATGCGGAACACTGTGATCGACAAAAAGTCGGTGTTCAGTATGTTGCTTAGTCCCTGCGAAATAGAGTCCAACAAGTTCTGCGACGCCACCAGGTGCTGTGTATTCAACACTTGGCAAGATTCGAACTACGTCGCCACCCAAAGTTACAGAGACGTGCTTAACATAAGCGTCGCGACCTAGAGTAATTCGGTGGTGGCCTAAGTGAACCGTGCCAGTGTCCCAATCCTGCATTGAAACCACAGTGACATGTGCACCGTCGGCTACATTGATGTCGATGTTGCCGGCATAAGTGGCGCTACCGATGTGATCAACGATTATCACCGCATTGGCAAAACTCTCCACATTGATGTCGAGCTGACCGTAAGAAACTGCGTTGGAGCCAACTAGTGACACCACGACAGTCTCTGCTATCGATTGGTTGGCTTTCACTGTCAAGGTAGAGACGTCGTCGATTAGAGACCAGGCACCAGCGGCTGCCTTGTCAGTGAAACCACGTCGAGCCGTTGACTTGGGAGACTTCTCGGCAAATTCAACGCCAGCTACCTTGTTGATCGCGATTCCCATCGCACCAGTTGCGACAACAGCGCCGGTTTGCAGGTCCTTCAATCGATTCATTGGAGTGAAGCGAAATTCTTCGTCACGACTTGTTGGAGTTGGAAAATCACTTGGATCAAGCGAACGGATTACTGGCGAGTGATCAGTTGGCGGAACCAGTGATACCTCGTGTTCAGTTACGGCAGACATTAACCGACGGCACCTTCCATTTGAAGCTCAATTAGGCGATTTAGCTCAAGGGCATATTCCATAGGTAGCTCACGAGCAATCGGCTCAACGAAACCACGAACGATCATTGCCATAGCTTCATCTTCCTGAAGTCCCCGCGACATCAAGTAGAAGAGCTGATCCTCGGAAACTTTAGAAACTGAAGCTTCGTGACCTAGTGATACATCATCTTCACGCACATCAACATATGGGTAAGTATCGGAGCGGGAAATGTCATCGACTAATAGCGCATCACACTTAACTGTGCTCTTACTTCCATGGCAACCTTCCAAGACCTGGATTAGACCACGATAGGAAGTGCGTCCACCACCACGCGCAACAGACTTACTGATGATTGAGGAGGATGTGTACGGCGCGGCATGCACCATTTTTGCGCCAGCGTCTTGATGTTGTCCCTCGCCTGCGAAAGCAATTGATAGGGTCTCGCCTTTTGCGTGAGGTCCTTGTAACCAGATAGCTGGGTACTTCATCGTGACCTTTGAGCCGATGTTTCCATCAACCCATTCCATGGTGGCACCTTCGTGCGCTACGGCACGCTTAGTTACCAAGTTGTAGACGTTGTTAGACCAGTTTTGAATTGTTGTGTAGCGGCAGCGTGCACCCTTTTTAACGATGATTTCTACTACAGCAGAGTGCAGCGAGTCACTTGAATAGATAGGTGCAGTACAGCCTTCTACGTAATGCACGTAAGCGCCTTCATCAACAATGATCAGGGTGCGTTCGAACTGTCCCATGTTTTCAGTATTGATTCGGAAGTAAGCCTGTAACGGGATGTCTACCTGTACACCCTTTGGTACGTAAATGAACGATCCACCAGACCAAACTGAGGTATTTAAGGCAGCAAATTTATTGTCGCCTACTGGAATTACCGTTCCAAAGTATTCGCGGAAAAGTTCTTCATGCTCACGTAAACCTGTGTCGGTGTCCACGAAGATAACGCCTTGCTCTTCTAGATCTTCGCGGATCTTGTGATAAACAACTTCGCTTTCGTACTGAGCAGCAACACCAGCAACGAGACGCTGCTTTTCTGCCTCTGGAATGCCTAGGCGATCATAAGTATTTTTAATGTCTTCGGGAAGTTCTTCCCAGCTCGTGGCTTGCTTTTCAGTTGAACGAACAAAGTACTTAATGTTGTCGAAATGAATTCCAGAAAGATCGCTTCCCCAGTTAGGCATTGGCTTCTTTTCAAAGAGCTTCAAACCTTTAATACGTAGGTCTAGCATCCACTCTGGTTCGCTTTTTAGCGCAGAGATGTTGCGAACCACACTTTCGTCAATACCTCGACGTGCAGTCATGCCTGCAGCGTCTGCATCGTGCCAGCCAAATTCGTAGTTGCCAAGCGCGTCTAGATGTTCCTGTTGGGTTGTCATGCGTTTTCCCTTCGAGTGTGTGGAACTAGTGTCGTACAAACGGCACTCCCCTTAGCAATGGTCGCTAAGCGGGTGACGTGAACTCCGGTTAATTCAGAGAAAGCTTTCGTCTCTTCTTCGCAGATACTTGGAAATTCGATTGCAACATCGCCCATTGGGCAGTTGTGCTGGCAGATCTGAGTGGAACCATAGAGGCCATCGGTTTCAGTCGCGGCATAGCCATCTTGATTCAGCGCATCGATTAAAGCGATGGCTCGTTCTTCGATCGTGCCTAATTGCGAAATCTCGTTATGGCGCTGCACAAAGTCAGATGCGATGTTTGCGGCAAATTGATTAACGGCTGCGCTGCCGCCAGTTTGAGAAATGTACTTGACTGCACTAAGTGACAAACTGTCTTGATGTTGACCAAACTGGGTTCGCCCCAACGCAGTTAACGTGAAAACTCGTGAAGGTCGACCTCGGCCGCGTTTGGAATCTAGAGCAGCAGGACCGTAGGGCGCACGTTCGCTTGATTCAACTAGGCCAGCATCAATCAGCGCGTCAATTTGTTTGCGAACTGCCGCGCCAGTTAAGCCAAGTTCGCTCGCGATGTCGCCAGCCGTTGACGGACCGGCCAACAACAAAGTGCGGGCTACGGTGGCAGCTGCGGATCCAGTGAATTTCACAACCTTATTGTTGCGTATATCGGTCTGCGGCGCACCTTTGGGGAGTCTAAAGTGGATTTATGACCAATTCGGCCCCTACAAACCCTCCAAAACTACGAAACTGGCAGCTTCGCGTGTTGCAGGCAAATCTGGTGGCACAAACCGGAATTGTGATTACGGGCGCCTTGGTAAGAGTTACTTCATCAGGATTAGGTTGCCCGACCTGGCCCGAATGTGTCGC
>CANGDR010000019.1 GCA_947452765.1 Actinomycetota bacterium
ATTGAAGAAGTGTTCCTGTGGAATCACAACATCCGTCGCGCTCATGAACTAGCCGAACAGCTGCGAGCCGAAGGCTTACCAGTGACTTCGCATCCTGATTTAGTTACTGCAGTTGGCAAAAGTGACATTGTTTCGGCTGCGACTCTTACCAATACTCCCCTGATCTTCGGCAAGTGGCTAAAGCCTGGCACCCACGTCGACACCGTCGGCGCATTCTTGCCGACTATGCGAGAAACTGACGATGATGTAGTGCGAATGGCTTCAATCTTTTGCGACACGATCGAAGGTGCAACCCATGAAGGTGGCGATTTAGTAATTCCATTGCACGATGGAATTATAAAGATGTCAGACATTGCGGGTGATCTACATAGTTTGGCGCGCGGTCAGCATTCTGGCCGCAGCACAAGCGAAGAAATTACCTATTTCAAATCAGTAGGGACAGCTTTGGAAGATCTTGCTGGAGCCGTAACTGTTTGGAATGCTCGGAAGAGCTAGACCTTGAAGCAAAGTGAAACTCCGTACGCCGATGCCTTGCGGAAATACGCGAATAGTAATGTCCTGCGCTTAAATACCCCAGGTCACCAGATTTCGGAAAGTGCTCAGCCAGCGCTGCTTAAATACTTTGGAAAAGATTTATTGAATCTTGATGTTCAACCCAATGTAGATGGGATTGACTTTGGAGTCGATGGTGGGCCATTAAACAATTCCTTGCAACTAGCAGCGGAGGCTTGGGGCGCTCATCGGACCTGGTTTTTAACTAATGGCGCCTCCATGGGCAACTTAATGGCATGCCTAACGCTGGCTAATTTAGGAACCAACCTGGCAGTTCAACGAAGTGTGCATTCCTCGGTTATTGATGGCATGGCTCTTGGTGGTTTGGATCCGACCTTCGTTTATCCATCGGTTGATTCTGATCTGGGAATTGCGAACGGCATTACCCCGGATGCACTTTCAACCGCATTACAGTCACTTGAAAATCCAACTGCGGCTTATGTGGTAACCCCAAGCTATTTTGGCGCGGTTGCAGATGTAGCTGCGCTAGCCGAGGTTGCACATTCCTTTGGTGTTCCACTTATTGTCGATGAAGCTTGGGGCGCTCACTTTGGTTTCCATCCCGAACTACCAACGAATGCGATTCGGTTAGGTGCGGACATTGTGATCAGTAGTACGCATAAATTGGGTGGCAGTTTTACCCAAACTGCCATGCTTCACCTCGGGAAAACTCAATTCACGGAAATACTTGAACCGCTGTTAGATAGATCGTTTCAGTCCTTGCAATCCACTAGCGCAAGTTCAATTCTGTTGGCATCCCTTGATTTAGCTAGACATAGTTTAGCGACTCTCGGCAAGACATCGGTGACAGCTTCAATTGCAGCCTTCGATCAAATCCGGGCAGGCATTGCAAAAGCAGGTCGATTTGTTGATGTGGCAGCGACGCTTCTCCAGTATCCCGACGTTATGACGACTGATCCGCTCCGAATTTCAATGAACACGGTAATCGGCGGCATACCTGGTCACCAAGCCCGTTCAATTCTTTTAACCAAGCACAACATTCACTGCGAAATGGCAAACGCCACAACTGTCGTAATGTTAATTGGTGCTGGAGTAGTTCCTGATGTTCAGCAAGTGTTACGAGCACTTAATGAATTACCTACGACGAATTCCGTAAGTGCAGCATTGAAGTTGCCAGAACCTGGGGCGAGGGCAATGAGCGTTCGTTCTGCATACTTCAGTAAGACCGAAATAGTTTCAGCGTCAGCCGCAATCAGTAGAGTTTCTGCAGATTCAGTTGCGGCGTACCCGCCCGGTATCCCAAATTTGCTGCCCGGTGAAGTTATTACCGGAGAAACGGTTGAGTTTCTGCAAGCAACGATGGCGCAACCATTCGGCCACGTTCGAGGCAGCGTTAATTCCGAGTTGTCAGCTTTCCGAGTGGTTGCTGATTAACTTTCTAGACCATAAAACTCGCGCTGAATGACGGCGCGAGCTCTCCGGGTTAGCTTGCGGTAATCATCAACCATTTGTTGTCCGCCTCTAACGCCGTAACCAAGTACTTGAGCAATTCGAGATTGTTCGACCAATTCAGTTGGAACCATATCTACAGCTCTGCCTCGCACCAACATCGTGGCATTTCGGATTTGCATCGCGAGCGTCCAGGCTGCAATTAAGTCCTTGGCATCTGCTTCAGAAATCAAACCCTGTGCTACTTCGTAACGTAAGGCTGGCAAAGTATGAGTGATCTGTAACTCCGGCAATTCACTGCCATGGCGCAATTGCAGAATTTGCACCATCCATTCCACATCCGATAAACCACCTGGACCGAGTTTGGTATGCAAGTTTGGATCAACTCCGCGTGGCAATCGCTCAGACTCCATACGCGCCTTTAGCCTGCGAATTTCGCGCAACTCATCGATTGCCAAACCCTCTGACTTATATCGAATTGGATCAATCAGCTTTCTAAACCGCTCACCTAGTTCCACATCGCCAGCTGCAAAAGTTGCTCGCAGTAACGCTTGCACCTCCCAACCTGACAGCCAACGATCGTAGTAATTCACAAAGGATGCAAAGCTTCGTACTAACGGACCATTTTTACCTTCGGGACGTAAATCAGCATCAATTGCAAGTTCAGGATCTGTGCTTGGAGCCATCAGCAAAGTTCGAAGTTCATTTGCCAGCGTATGAGCTTTAACTGCACTGCCTTCTGGATCAATTTCGTCGTCAAACACGAACATAACGTCGGCATCGCTGCCGTAACCTAACTCGCCGCCGCCGTACCTACCCATAGCAATGATTGCAAATGCAGGTGAATCTGGAATTTGGGAACGAATCGCGACGAGTGTTCCTTCGAGAGTTGCATCAGTCACAACCGTTAAATACTCGCCAACCGATTCCACATCTATCAAACCAAGTATGTCTGCAGTGCTAATTCGGAAAAGTTCTCGTCGACGCATTGCACGTAAGGCTTGAACCGCTTCCTTTGGATCGTCGTAGCGCGAACCAATTGCAGTTGCTTCCGCAATTAGTTCATCGCGCGATCTCGGTGTCAGTGAATCCTCAGCTGCAAGTAAATTAACTGCTTCTGGTGCCGTCATCAATAGGTCCGTTACATATTTACTTGAGGCAAGGATCGTGGCGAGGCGCTGCGCTGTGGCTGATTCATCTCGAAGTAACCGCAGATACCAATGGGTCGCACCCAGCGCTTCACTAACTCGCCTAAAGCCAAGTAGCCCAGCATCAGGATCAGGTGCATCAGCAAACCACTCCAACATGACGGGTAGCAAAGTACGTTGAATTACGGCCCGGCGAGATACTCCAGATGTCAAAGACTCAAGATGACGAAGTGCTCCTTGTGGATCGGAGTAGCCAAGCGCCTGCAATCTATTCAAGGCATCTTGCGTGGAAAGCTTTGCGTCCTGGGAATCAAGTTTTGCAACTGCCTGCAAGAGCGGGCGATAGAAAAGTTTTTCGTGAATCCGACGCACTTCCCGAGCGTGTTTACGCCACTCCTTCGTAAGGTCATCAATTGGATCTAATGCGAAACCTAGTGATCTGCCTAATCTTCGTTGTTCAATTTCATCGGTTGGCATGATGTGCGTCCGGCGCATCCGGTGGACTTGAATTCTGTGCTCGAGAGTTCTCAGGAATCGATATGCCGCATCTAATGTTGCGGCATCTTCCCGGCCGACATAGCCCCAGGTTGCCAACTCACCAAGCGCAATTAAGGTATTTGCACTTCGCACCATTTCATCACTACGCCCATGAACCATCTGCAAAAGTTGGACGGCAAATTCCACG
Source organism: Actinomycetota bacterium (assembly GCA_947452765.1). Classification (GTDB taxonomy): domain Bacteria; phylum Actinomycetota; class Actinomycetes; order S36-B12; family UBA5976; genus UBA5976. Next base: position 3,796 of record CANGDR010000019.1, read on the forward strand.
TCTCGCAAGCCACCTCGGCCTAATTTCAATTCGTTTGCAGCATCCTTTGCTGGGATTAGTTCAGTGACGCGTTGCCGCATCGCCTGTACATCTCCAACAAAGCCTGGCCGGCCAGCAGCCTGCCAAATGAACGGCGTAACTGCTGCTACAAATTCATCTCCGAGTTCTTGATCTCCAGCCATGGATCGAGCTTTGAGTAGAGCTTGGAATTCCCAAGTCTGGGCCCAACGTTCGTAATAATCGACATAACTATTTAGCGTGCGAACTAATGCGCCAGATTTCCCCTCTGGTCGAAGTGCCGCATCGACTTCCCAGATCGTGCCCTCGGAGGTGATCGCGGAGCAAGCCTGCATAACGGCCTTAGCGATTTCAGTTCCAACCGTAATTGCATCAGATTCGCTGGCACCGTTGCTTGGGGCCACGACGAACATGACGTCGACGTCACTCACGTAATTCAGTTCTCGAGCGCCACACTTGCCCATCGCAATAACTGCAATGCGTGCAGATTCTTGTCCAGGTACCTGGGCGCGAGCAATCAGTAGTGCAGCAGAAATTACTGCATCGGCTAAGTCGCTCAACGCTTGGGCAATTCCAGGCAGCATGCCAATGCTCTCCGAGCCTGCTTCTAGATCAAGGGCTGCGATGCCGCATACTTGTCGACGATATTCGACTCGCAGTGCATTCAGCGCCTGGTCCCAATCGTGTCCTGAAACAGCGGCCGTTAATTGCTTCTTTAATTCACTTTGCGTCGGAACGCCTTCCAACGCTATGACATAACTAATTTGTGCTGGGTGACGTTCTAAATGTTCAGCGAGGGCTTGCGAAGATCCAGTTAATGCTGAGACCCGCTGCCAATTATCAGGTGACCAAGAAGCGCAATCAGCTCCCCCGCGATCAACAATGGCGGCAAGTCCAGCCAGTGCGGCATCCGGCGCCGCGGCATCTTTAATCCACTCTAGATTCGAATCAAGCACTGGATACTTTTTTATAAGTGTTTCGGATGCAGCCGTATCAGCAAACCCCATTCGGGCCAGCCTTGCTAATTGCGACGAACCGCGAGATTCACTCACGACAATTTTGCCTGTTGCGCCTTCACGAGTTGCGCCCAGGCTTGAAAAACTGGACGCCAAGTGGCTTCTAGTTCTACTTCTGCTGCTGCGACTTGAGCAGCAGCTTGCTCACTTGTGTGGGCAACTTTTTCCAGAACTTCATCCGCAATTCCGGCCCAGGATGCAAACATCTCTGCATCAACTTCGGGGTGAAACTGAACGCCATAAACCTGTTGGCCAATCCTGAAAGCTTGGATCGGGCAAACATCGTTGCCCGCTAGAACGACTGCGTCATCCGGTAAGTCAGTTACATAGTCCTGATGCCACTCAGCAGCGATCACATCTTTTCCGGCGTGCATACCAAACACAGGATCACTCGCTGCTGATTCGGCAATTCGAAAAGTTGCAACGCCAACTTCTGGAAACGGAGTTCTTTCTACAATGCCATCGACTGCGGTTGCCAAAACTTGGCCACCCAAACAAACCCCAAAGAATGGAAAATCGTGAGCAACTGCGTCTTTCATCAAGGATCGCTCGTCAGTCAGCCACTTAAAGTCAGCATCGTCAGTGGCACCCATTGAGCCACCCATTGCTATCACGCCAGCCACATCAGCCGGCAGTGAAGTTGGAACTTGTTCGCCAGCAAATGCGCGCACAACCCTCACATCGACGCCAACTTCAGCAATCCAATCGCCAATTAAGGCAACTGGGTCATCGAGTTCATTCTGAATTACCAATACCGTTGCATTCATTTACAACACCGGCAAATAACGGTCGAGTTCAAATGCAGTTACCTGGGAACGATATTCTTCCCATTCAGCTCGCTTATTGCGCAAGAAGAAATCAAATACGTTTTCGCCGAGAGTTTCAGCCACAAGTTCACTCTTTTCCATCACACGAATCGCGTCACCAAGGGATTGCGGCAATGGTGCGATTCCCAGCGCTGCGCGCTCGGCAGGAGTAAGCGACCAAACGTCATCTTCGGAACCAGCCGGTAGCTCATAGCCTTCTTCGATACCCTTCAAGCCAGCTGCCAACATCAATGCGTAGGCCAAGTAAGGGTTAGCTGCAGAATCCAGGGAACGGAATTCAATTCGAGTGGAATTACCTTTAGTTGGTTTATACATAGGTACTCGAATCAAGGCGGAGCGATTGTTATGGCCCCAGCATATAAACGAAGGTGCTTCACCGCCACCGCTTAGACGCTTATATGAGTTAACCCATTGGTTAGTTACTGCAGTAATTTCCGGGGCGTGCTTAAGTAAGCCAGCTATGAACTGTCGTCCAGTTTTCGATAATTGGTATTCCGCTCCGGCTTCGTAGAATGCATTTCGATCGCCTTCGAATAGCGATAAGTGAGTGTGCATACCTGAACCTGGATATTGCGAAAATGGTTTGGGCATAAATGATGCGTAAAGGCCCTGCTCGAGTGCAACTTCCTTCATGACAACTCGGAAAGTCATAATGTTGTCGGCCGTGGTGAGCGCATCCGCGTAACGCAAGTCAATCTCTTGCTGTCCAGGTGCCCCTTCATGATGGCTGAACTCAACTGAGATTCCCATTGCTTCTAGCATCGTGATCGCTTGTCGACGGAAGTCGTAACCAACTCCACTTGGTGAGTGGTCAAAGTAACCGACTTCATCAACTGGAATTGGCGCGACACCTTTTTCTGGCTGATTCTTAAATAGAAAGAACTCAATCTCTGGATGTGTGTAAAAGGTGAAACCTTTATCCGCAGCTTTACTCAATGCGCGAGTGAGTACATGGCGCGGATCTGAAAGTGACGGGGATCCATCTGGTAGCTGAATGTCACAAAACATTCGTGCGACGCTGTTCTCTTCCCCACGCCACGGCAAGATAGTGAAAGTTTCTGGGTCCGGCTTAGCCAACATATCTGATTCATAAACTCGAGCAAAACCTTCGATTGCCGAACCATCAAAGCCAATCCCTTCGGCAAAGGCGCCTTCCAACTCGGCTGGAGCAATCGCTACTGACTTAAGGGTGCCCAAAACATCGGTAAACCATAGGCGCACGAACCTGATGTCGCGTTCTTCAATGGTGCGTAATACGAACTCTGTTTGCTTATCCACGTACCCATAATTCTCTGATTGCGTTACAGGCGTGTTACGCGACACTCGGATGGGCAGATATGCTGGGTTTGTGCCTCAAATCCGCGTTGCGCTAGCCCAGATCAACCCAACAGTTGGCGACTTTGTGGGCAATTCGAAGTTGTGCCTCGCAGCTGTGCGAGAAAGTGCCGCGGCCGGCGCCGATGTAGTTCTGCTTCCGGAAATGGTAATTCCGGGCTACCCAGCCGAAGACTTGGTGCTTAGGCCGACATTCCAAGCAGCCTCGGAGCGTGCCACGGCAGAGTTTGCTGCTGCTCTTAAATCAGAGGGTCTGGCAAACACCTTGGTGATTGCCGGATACCTTCGTCGAACTGATAAATCTGAAGCTATAAAACTTGGGGTACCGCGCGGTGGCCCTATGAACAGTGCGGCCATAATTTTCGACGGCAAAGTAGTTGCTCATTACTCCAAACATCACTTACCAAATTACGGCGTATTTGATGAACACAGATTTTTTGTTCCCGATGACAAGTCTTTATTGATTCGGGCCTTCGGCGTTGATATTGCAGTCGCAATTTGTGAAGACTTATGGCAAGACGGCGGTCCGGTTGCACAAGTTCGGGCCAACGGCGCTGGATTGCTTGCTGTAATAAATGGTTCACCTTACGAACGAGATAAGGACGATGTTCGCCTGGAACTAGTTTCCCGTCGCGCCCAAGAAGCTAACGCGACTCTCGCCTACGTAAATATGGTAGGCGGGCAAGACGAATTAGTTTTCGAAGGCGACTCCATAGTTGTTGATAAGTCTGGCAAGGTAATCCAGCGTGCTGCCCAGTTTGAATCTGACCTATTAATAGTGGACTTAGATCTACCTCCAGCCGGAACGCACACCGAATTGCCAGGCGGCGAGCAGGTTGTGGAGATTAAAACTCCGCCTCCCACCTCAATAACATCGGATTACCCGTACCCAGCCAAGTTAAGACTCGAACCTTTGGCAGAGGTTTATGCCGCTCTGGTAACTGGATTGCGCGATTACGTCGATAAGAACAAATTCAAGTCAGTCTTGCTGGGACTATCGGGTGGCATCGATTCTGCGCTTGTTGCGGCAATCGCAAGCGACGCCCTTGGACCTGATCGGGTATTTGGGGTTTCCATGCCTTCGGAGTACTCATCCGAGCACTCGAAAACTGATGCCAAAGATTCGGCCGATCGGATCGGAGTTAATTTCCGGACGATTCCGATCGCAGCTGTAGTTTCGGGATTCTTAAGCGAAGTGACGTTAACTGGTGTTGCTGAAGAGAATTTGCAAGCGCGGGTTCGAGGCATGATTTTGATGGGCCTATCTAATCAAGAAGGCCATCTGGTTTTGGCTACCGGCAATAAGAGCGAACTCTCCGTTGGATACTCAACGATTTATGGCGATGCAGTCGGTGGCTTTGCTCCGATTATGGACGTTCCCAAAGTTGATGTGTGGGCACTAGCAAACTGGCGCAATGAGCAAGCTCAGCTTCGTGGCGAAGTTGAGCCGATTCCGCAGTCCAGCATTACAAAACCACCAAGTGCCGAACTTCGACCAGGCCAACAGGATTCAGACTCGTTACCGGACTACGAAGCACTCGATGCCATTTTGCAGGCTTATGTGGAATTTGATGAAAGTGCCGAACAGATCATTGCTAACGGATTTGCCGCTGAAACCGTACATCGCATATTGCAGCTAACAGATCGCGCCGAATACAAACGCCGCCAATACCCGCCTGGCCCAAAGGTCTCGGGCAAGGCATTTGGCAGAGACCGGCGAATGCCACTAACCAATTACTGGAAAGAGTAATTGGCGCAAACGGCGAATTAAGTGACAAACTAGAACCACAAGTCCGGGTACTGCCTATGAGCAGACTCGAGAGTGGAGCAACAAATGTCGACCGAGCCTTTGTATGGCGGGAATCAATCGCGCCGTATTACCACTAGTGATCTGCAGGCTGCAAAGTTGCGTGGCGAAAAGTGGCCGATGATCACTAGCTACGACGCATTGTCTGCGGGGATCTTTGATGATGCCGGGATCCCAGTTTTATTAGTAGGCGACTCAGCTGCCATGGTGGTCTTTGGATTCGACTCCACAATTCCGGTCACTGTCGACGACTTGCTGCCACTTACTGCAGCAGTAGAGCGTGGTAGCACGCGGGCAATGGTGGTTGCTGACTTGCCATTTGGGTCCTATCAGGAATCACCCGCCCAAGCACTTAATACTTCGATGCGTTTCCTAAAAGAAGGTAAGGCTCATGCCGTAAAGATTGAGGGCGGAGCACACATGGTGCCGCACATCGAGCTGCTGACCAAGTCTGGAATTCCGGTGATGGGGCACATCGGACTCACTCCCCAATCCGTCCATCAAATGGGTGGCTACAAAGTGCAAGGTCGCGGCGATGCGGGCGACGAACTTATCGCCGATGCACACAAATTAGTTTCAGCGGGAGTGTTCGCCATTGTTCTTGAAGTGGTGCCACACGAACTTGCAGATCGCTTAACAAAAGAGGTCTCAGTTCCAGTTATAGGTATCGGCGCCGGCTCACAAACTGATGCACAAGTAATTGTTTGGCAAGATCTTCTAGGTATGACAACTGGCAAGCGTGCAAAGTTTGTAAAAACTTACGCTGACATGCACAGCGTGATGAGTGATGGTGCGCGAGCATGGGCAAGTGATGTTGTTGCTGGAAAGTACCCAGACCTGGAACATTCTTACGAGTAGGAATATTTAAGTTTTTTTGCAATATTTTGCAAAATTTAACGAAAATCTGAAAATATTTTTTTAAAAAATTTTGAAAAATATTTCTTTGTGCGAATGCGAACAAATGTTACGCATGCGAATTGAATTTATTAAAAAATAAAGTAGATGTGAAAAAAATCCACTACTTACGGGGTTTTTCGCTGCATAGTTGAAAGCAAGTGACGTTTAAAATGATCGAGATTGAGTCGAATATTTTGTAAAAAAGTCGAAATTTTTGCCAAAATTCGCGCGCGACACGCAGGCAATTTAATTGGCAAAAAGCGTGCATATAACTGGATATGTCTGCTTATCTAGTTATTAAGAACCTTCGGGAAGTCCGAGGGTCTTACCTCGAGGAGGACCTGTGGCTGCCAAGAAGACCACAGCACGTAAGGCACCTGCTAAGCGCAAGGCTGCTAAGAAGAAGGCTGTAGCTAAGGCTCCAGCAAAGAAGGCTGCAAAGCGTAAGCCAGCTGCCAAGAAGAAGGCTGCCAAGAAGGCACCTGCTAAGAAGAAGGCTGCCAAGAAGGCACCTGCAAAGCGTAAGGCTGCCAAGAAGGCTCCTGCGAAGCGCAAGGCTGCAAAGAAGGCTCCTGCTAAGAAGGCTGCTGCTAAGAAGGCACCTGCTAAGCGCAAGGCTGCCAAGCGCAAGCCAGCTGCGAAGAAGAAGTAAATTTCCCCTGCTTCATCAAAAACCCCGTTCCCTTTTGGGAGCGGGGTTTTTGCTTGTCTAGTTAGTTAGCAACTAGTCCTCGTCGTCATTAGCCCGATTGCGTTCGGACATCCGGCGAAGTGCATCGCTTGCGTCGGCGATGGTTGCATATGGACCCAAGCGAGATTCGTTTGGGCAGCCAGCATCTACTTCCACTTTTTGATGAGTTAGACAAAACCAATACTGCATGCCCCAATTGTGACACTTAGCCGTACTTCAAGCCGTGCAGTCGCACTTAATATGGATAAATGAACGCACCTATTGGCACTCTGGTCCCAGGTGTGGTGTCCCCCGAGCGCTTTGTTCCAAATGCAATTGAGCGCCCTGAATACGTAGGTAATCCAGCTCCTAAGAAATACACTGGCTCAGAAGTGCAGACCCAAGAAACCATCGAGAAGATGCGCATTGCTGGCCAGATTGCAGGGTCTGCGCTGGTTGAAGTGGGTTCACACGTTAAGCCTGGCGTAACAACAGATGAGCTAGATCGGATTGGCCATGAATTCCTACTCGACCACAATGCTTACCCGTCAACTTTGGGTTATCGAAACTTCCCTAAGTCACTTTGCACGAGCCTGAACGAAGTGATTTGTCATGGCATTCCGGATTCCACGGTTATCCAGGATGGGGATATCTGCAATATCGACATCACTGCCTACATCGGTGGCGTACACGGCGACACAAACGCAACTTTTCTAGCTGGAAATGTTGATGAGGAATCTCGACTGCTTGTTGAACGCACCGAAGAGTCACTTCGCCGAGCTATAGCTGCCGTGCAGCCGGGCCGCCCGATAAATGTGATCGGACGAGTTATTGAGTCCTATGCCAAACGGTTCAACTACGGTGTTGTTCGCGATTTCACCGGGCACGGAATTAGTACAACTTTTCACTCCGGGTTGATAATTCCGCATTACGATTCAGATCATTTCGACACAATTATGGAAGTCGGCATGACTTTTACAATCGAGCCAATGTTGACGTTGGGAACCCAGAACTGGGACATGTGGGACGACGATTGGACCGTAGTAACAAAAGATCGGATGCGGACTGCGCAGTTTGAACACACACTCGTCGTTACTGCCGATGGCGCTGAGATTCTGACTAAAGCCTAATTAGTTCAAGTTTCAAGCAATCCCTCTAGAATAAAGCCATGACAAAGTGGCTAACCAAAGACCAGCAAGCCAATTGGCGCGCCTGGATCATGGCATCTACTTTGCTGGACGCAACACTTAGCCGCGAACTGCAAGAAAGTCATGGCTTAACCATCACCGATTATGAGATCTTGGTGCGTTTATCCGAAACTAAAGAACGCCAGGTGCGCATGAGCGAGCTGGCCGACAAAACCTTACTTTCGCGCAGTCGGCTATCGCATCAAATTGATCGCATGGAGCGAGCTGGATTGGTTGAACGGACAGTTTGTGAAGATGACCGTCGTGGTCAGCTCTGCGTGCTTACGGACAAAGGCTGGAAAGCGCTGGTCGCAGCTGCGCCAGATCACGTGGCAGCCGTCAGGACGCATTTTGTCGACATCCTGAGTGAAGCCGAATACAACGCGCTAGGCAATGCGCTGAAAAAAGTCGCAGACCACCTAGATTCGCTCTAATCGCGAATAACTCATCCGTTGAAAAGTTTGGTTAGATGTACGGGTGCCTAATAGTGGATTTTCATTTGAGATAGCCAGCAATCCAGAACGTAGTTCTGCCGGGCGGGCTGGCACCATAACTACGCCGCACGGCGAAATTCAAACTCCAGCATTCATTCCAGTTGGCACCAAGGCTACGGTTAAGTCGGTAGCGCCTGAAGCGATGGCAGAGCTTGGTGCCCAAGCGTTATTAGCAAATGCTTACCACTTGTATCTACAGCCCGGCGCAGACATTGTTGACGAAGCCGGTGGTCTTGGATCCTTTATGAACTGGCCCGGACCGACGTTTACCGACAGCGGCGGCTTTCAAGTAATGAGCCTGGGCGCAGGATTTAAGAAAGTCCTGGCTATGGAAACTGACACAGTTCAATCTGATGACGTAATTGCGGAAAACAAAACCCGACTAGCGCATGTGGACGACGATGGCGTCACGTTCAAATCTCACCTAGATGGAACTAAGCATCGTTTTTCACCAGAGTTTTCCATGCAGGTGCAACATCAACTTGGTGCCGACATCATGTTTGCATTCGATGAGTTGACCACTTTAATGAATACCCGTGACTACCAAGTCATGTCACTAGAACGCACTCGCCTTTGGGCAATCCGTTGCATTGCAGAGCATCAGAAGTTAACCGCTGAACGTAGTCACCGTCCCTATCAAGCCTTATTCGGTGTCATCCAAGGTGCCCAGTACGAAGATCTGCGCCGTAAGGCTGCTAGTGATCTAGGTGCGATGGAATTCGATGGGTACGGCGTTGGTGGAGCTCTCGACAAGAATGACCTTGGCACGATTGTTGGTTGGGTTACCGAAGAGTTGCCAATCAATCGTCCCCGTCACCTGCTTGGAATCGGCGAACCTGAGGACCTATTTGTTGGAGTCGAGGCCGGAATAGACACCTTCGACTGTGTTTCTGCCTCTCGCGTAGCTCGTAATGCAGCCGTTTATAACAACCAAGGTCGATTCAACATCACTAATGCGCGCTTCCGCCGCTCCTACGAGCCCCTCGTCGCTGACTGCCAGTGCTACACCTGTACCCACTACACCCAGGCATATCTACATCACCTCGTTCACGCTAAAGAACTTCTAGCCTCTACCCTGCTGACTATCCATAACGAATACTTCATTGTTGGATTAGTGGCAAAAATGCGCCAAACGTTAATTGATGGAACTTTCCAAGAATTCAAGACTGAGTTCTTGGGCGAATATAAGCGACTTGGACTCTAAATCGTTTCGGTGTGAACTTCATATGATGGTTCATTTGCCTTGATGTGGGCAATGACGCGATATGTGATTGGAAGTAACACAACCTCCAACAGTGTCTTGTACACGTAACCGACAACTACATAATTCACAAAGTCAGCGCCGGTCAAAATTCCATAAAATGCAACGGTGCAGAACATCAAAGTGTCTGCTAACTCCCCAACTACCGTGGAGCCAATCAAGCGAAACCAAAGTGCGCTTTCATTAGTACGCTGCTTAATCTTGACCAACACGTACGAGTTCAAAAGTTGGCCAACTAAAAAGCCCAGCACGCTTGCCAGCACAATGCGCGGCACAAAACCTAATATCGATTCAAAGGCTGCTTGGTGATCCCAACCTGGCGCAGATGGCGATAACTGAATCAACCAAAATGTAATGGCAGACAAGATGGCCATGGCAAAACCAAGCAAAATAGTCTTTCGGGCTGCCTTGAAGCCATAGACCTCACTGAGTACATCACCAGTTATGTACACAAGCGGAAACAGAAATGCCCCACCGTCGACAATAAGTGGTCCAAAACTAATGAGCTTGGTTGCACCAACGTTAGAGATGACCAGCAATGCAACAAACACTGCAGAAATAACTGGGTAATAACTTGAGGTTGTTATGGCATAGTGCGGCGCGCGCGCTTCATGGGATGTGGTCACCGCATTATTCAACCACCTCAATAGGCTGGATGCGTGACTGAAGCAGCCGTGGCGCAACCTAATCCATTACAGCGTCGTACGATTCAGACTTTGGCGTCGGCACAGATCTTGTCCGGCCTTGGTTATGCCAGTACGGTTGCAGCCGGTTCACTTCTAGTGGCCAGCATCTCCAAATCTGAAGCTTTAGCGGGACTGGCCCAAACTTTTGGCGTTTTAGGCGCAGCAACGATGGCGTTGCCACTTGCAAATTTAACGCGACGTGGTGGTCGCCGCCTGGCACTTTCTTCTGGATATGCAATCGGTGCTATCGGAGCACTGGTCGCCGTAATAGGCGGCACATCAAGATTGGTGCCCGTATTACTGCTTGGTACTTTCCTAGTGGGCGCTGCTTCGGCATCGGGCTACCAGGCTCGCTACGCAGCTACTGACTTAGCTGGTCAACATGATCGTGCCCGCAGCCTGTCGCTGGTCGTGTGGGCTTCCACGGTTGGTTCGGTACTAGGTCCAAACCTCATGGCCCCGTTTGGTCAATTTGCAGACAGCATTGGACTGCCAAAGTTGGTGGGTCCATACATGTTTGCCGCTCTTACGCTTTCTCTCGGCGCAACCGTAATTCGATTCCGCTTAAAGCCGGATCCTTACCTCACCAGCATTGCTAGCACTTCAGAAGCAAAAGTAAACCCCGTTAAGGTTCCGACCAAGGAAGTCATGGCGCACATTAGAAGCCATCCGCTAGCGCTGCTTGGCCTACTCGCAATTGCAATTGGTCACATCATCATGGTTTCAGTGATGGTCATGACTCCGGTTCACATGGCTCATTATGACGTCTCGCTAAAAATTATCGGACTTGTAATCAGTGTGCACATTGCTGGCATGTACGCCTTCTCTCCTATCGTGGGAATTCTTTCCGATCGCTGGGGACGACCGCGCGTAATTCAAATTGGCGCCGTAATTTTGCTATCTTCTGCCTTAATCGCAGGAACCGCTCCGCCACATGATCATGTGCGCTTAGGTATCGGGCTATTTTTACTTGGGCTTGGCTGGTCTTGCACGCTAGTTGCTGGTTCGACTTTGCTTTCCGAATCCGTCTCATCTCATTACCGAGCATCTGCGCAAGGCACCTCGGATCTCATAATGAATTTAAGTGCTGCCATTGGTGGCGCTGTGGCTGGATTAATTATCGCTAACTTGAGTTACGGCTGGCTGTGCACAATTGCCGCCGTTCCAGTTTTTGTACTTTTAGGCTTCGCAACTCGCCAAACTCTAAAACGACAAACTGTACAAAGTTAAATTTACTAACCGAGTGGTTTCGGCTGCTGCTGAGTAATGCAATGTATGCCACCACCGCGAGCAAAGATTTCACGCGCATCAACTAGGACAATCTTGCGACCTGGATACGCCTGCTCCATGATTTGAACCGCATTGGCATCATTTTCGTCGGCAAAGCCACACAAGATAACTGCGCCATTACATACGTAGTGGTTGATGTAACTGTAATCAACCCAACCCTCTTCATCTTTAACAACTTTAGGTGCCGGAACGGGAATCAAATCAAATCCAGCCTCAGTTAGTGTTTGCTTTACTTCGGCACTTACTACGAAGTCAGGATGTTCTGGGTTTTGTTGATCGTGATATAGAACTGTGTTGTCATTGCAGAACGTTGCGATGATGTCTACGTGTCCCCTAGTCCCGAATTGTTCATAATCACGCGTTAAGCCGCGCTTAAGCCAAACAACTCGATCAACGCCAAGAGTGCGAGAAAATTCTGCTTCCACATCGGCCTTAGTTAGTCCTGGATTGCGAAATGGATCAAGCTGGACTGTTTCGGTAATGATTACCGTGCCAGTTCCATTGACATGGATTCCGCCACCTTCATTTGTCATGGCGGAGCTAACGACAGGCGTCTTGGATGTGTCGGCTACGAAACGCGCAATTTGTGAGTCGTGATCCCACTTGGCCCACTCCTGCGCTCCCCAACCGTTAAACACCCAATCGATAGCCGCAACCTTGCCCACCGAATCGGTTACATAAGTCGGGCCCATGTCACGCATCCAGCAGTCGTCGAGGTTTGCCTGAACGACTTCAACTCGTGAGTCCAGCCACTTCTCGGCATGGGATACATCGCGAGGATCCACCACCATGGTCACTGGCTCAAAATCGACAATGGCGTTAGCCACGGCAGACCATGCACGATAAGCATCCTGAGCTTGCTCTGGTGATTCCCCAAGGGCGGTGTTATCGGGCGGCCATGCCATCCAGGTGCGCTCGTGTTCGGTCCACTCGGCAGGCATCACATAATTCATAACTCGAGCCTAGTAATTGGCAGGGCGCAAAGTGGTTCCACATCATGAATTCGCGACGAGATTCGTGTTAGTTTAAAGACTCAAGATACGAAGCCTCGTGGATTGATCTCCCATCCGAAGATCTCCAGGAGGCAAGTTGTCAGCCGACACATCCGTCAGTGAACTTTCCAAGCCCACGATTTCCTTTGAATTCTTCCCGCCTAAAGATGAGCAAGGCGAATCAAACCTTTGGGCCGCAATTGCTGAACTACAAAATTATTCCCCGGACTTTGTGTCGATAACTTATGGTGCTGGCGGTGGCACGCGCGATCGCACCGTAAAAATAGCTTCCGAATTCATTGCGAAAACTGGCGTGCCAGTAATCGGCCATTTAACTTGTGTGGGTTCTACTCGCGAAGAACTTAAAGAGATTCTGCTGCAATACAAAGCCGAGGGATTCAGTGGTGTGCTTGCCCTACGCGGTGATCCTGTCGGTGGCCCGACCTCACCATGGGTCTCAACGCCAGGTGGATTTGATTACGCCAACCAATTAGTTGAGCTTGCTGCCGAGATTGGTGACTTATCTATCGGCGTCGCTGCATTTCCTGATGTGCATCCAGCTTCAAACGGAAACTTTGTGCAAGACATTAATGTTCTGATCGAAAAAGAACAACAAGGTGCAACTTTTGCCATTACCCAATTCGTATTTGATAGCGGACGCTATGAAGCGCTGCGCAATGCCCTTGACCAACGCGGATCAAAACTAGCTATCTACCCAGGCATCATGCCGGTTACTAGTTACCCACAAATCGTGCGAATGCTCGAGCTAAGCGGTGGCTACATGCCAAAGGCAACTCGACTACGATTTGCACGCTTTCAAAATGATCCTGCCTCACTAAAGAAACTGGGAATAGATGTGGCAACGCAAGTTTGTGAAGACGTATTTGCTCTCGGTGCCGAAGGGTTGCATTTCTATACGCTAAATACTGCTGGGCCAACGATGGAGATACTCAGCCAGCTATCGATGCTGACGAAATAGCGCAGCCAGGGTTTCTGGGACACCGGAATTGCTGACAGAATAGAGCGATCCGAAAGGCTGTTGTGGCTCCCCGTAATTTAATAAATCTCGAGAATGTGTCCTTGAACTATGGCAAAGGCGCAGTCTTGGATGCGGTATCTCTAGGTTTGGCTGAAGGTGCGCGAATCGGCGTAGTTGGTCGAAATGGCGGCGGAAAATCATCCCTAATCAAGATCATGGGTGGCTCTGAAACTCCAAACGATGGTCGAGTTTCAGTGTCCGGTGGAACCCAACTCGGTTCGCTATCCCAGATTGATCAGGCTGATCCAAAGGCCACCGTACGCGAGATTGTCATGGGCGATCAGCTAGATCATGAATGGGCCACAAATGCCCGAGCGCGCGAAGTATTAACCGGGTTATTCGGTGGATTTAGTGAAGAGATTTTAACGCGACAAATGGGTCCGCTATCTGGTGGCGAGCGTCGACGTGTTGCATTAGCAAAACTATTGATTAGTGACCTTGACGTCCTGCTCCTCGACGAACCTACCAACCACCTTGATGTGGAAGCTGTCACTTGGCTTGCTGCGCACCTAAAATCTCGACGTGGCATGGCCTTGGTGGTCGTAACCCACGATCGTTGGTTCCTTGACGAAGTCAGCGACCGTACTTGGGAAGTTATCGACGGCAAAGTTGAAGAGTACGAAGGTGGTTACTCCGCATTTGTATTAGCTAAGGCCGAGCGCATGCGGCAATCAACCGTTGAAGACCAAAAGCGAAATATGTTAATCCGAAAAGAATTGGCTTGGCTCCGCCGTGGAGCTCCGGCTCGCACTAGCAAACCTAAATTTAGAATTGACGCGGCAAACGAACTCATTGAAAACGAACCACCACCACGAAACAATGTGGAGTTATTGGCATTTGCAAACGCTCGCCTTGGCAAGACCGTTTACGAACTACATAACGCCACGATTCACGTAGGTGATCGCGACTTGTTCCGACACTTGGACTGGAATGTCGGGCCTGGTGATCGAATTGGCATCGCAGGTGTTAACGGTGCAGGCAAAACAACGCTCTTGAAGGTACTGACTGCACAACTTAAAGTCTCAGCCGGAAAACTAGTAACTGGCACAACTGTTAAACCAGCATTTCTTTCCCAGCACCTCGAGGAACTGAATCCAAAGTGGCGGGTGTTAGAGGCAATCGAACACATCGCAACTCACGTTGAAATCGGCAAAGGCAAATCCTTAAGCGCTTCCCAGTTAGGCGAACGCCTGGGCTTTGGTTCAGATGCACAATGGACCCCGGTTGGCGACCTTTCCGGTGGCGAACGCCGACGACTACAGCTCACTCGGCTCCTGATGGGTGGACCAAATGTGTTGATCCTCGACGAACCTACCAATGACTTCGACGTGGAGACCTTGGCAGCATTAGAGGACTTGCTCGATAGCTTCGGTGGCACTCTCCTAGTCGTTTCGCACGATCGCTACTTCCTTGAACGAGTATGTGACACTTTCGTCGGTGTTATGGGCGATGGTGGCCTTAGGGGCCTTCCTGGTGGCTTAGATCAGTACTTAAAGCTGCGAAGCGAACAACCAGCTGAACCAACTGCATTCACCCAGTCGGGTAGTGATTCCGATGCGCATTCGAAACCAGATCTATCAGCTGCCGAAAAACGTGAGTTACAAAAAGATCAGCAACGTGTTGAGCGCAGTATTGCGAAGCTCGATACTCAAATTAAAGAAATTCTTGGTGACATGGAGAAGTTCTCGTCTGATTTTGACAAGATCTCAGACCTGAATGACGCACTACAACCCTTGATAGCGGAAAAAGATGCACTAGAAGAAAAGTGGATGGAACTTAGTTCACAACTGGATTAGTTAGAGCCTTGCCTGCATTTGATTGCCGTAGCACAAGCCAAACACCAGTCACTGCGATCGCCATTCCAATCAAACCGACCGGCGGTATGTGTTCGCCTAACAAGAAGTACGCCTCAATAGCTGTCATAGGCGTACCGAGATACAGCAAACTAGAAACGGTGCTGGCAGTACCTTGCCGCAGCATGTAAAACAGCAGAAAAATCGAACCAATGGATAGCGCCAAAGTAATCCAGGCCAGCACCAGAATCACTTGTAGATTCCAATCCACGTGCATAGTTTCAGTTGTAGCCGCCAGTGCCCACAGCATTACTGCGCTTACCGCAAACTGAAACGCCATGCCAGATAACACTGGAATATCCGACCCAAGACGCTTTTGTTCGATAGTTCCCCAGACGCTACCGATGAGTGATGCCACAGCAGCCGCAATTCCAAACGCAGTGTAAACCGGAGCAACTTGCCCTTCGAAAATTTTTGGTGAAAG
>CANGDR010000020.1 GCA_947452765.1 Actinomycetota bacterium
GCAATTCGAGCTGCAGTGGGGCAGGATCCAAAGTGGTTCCGGCCCAGTGGTACTCCGATTTCAAATTCCATAATCCGAACTGCAGCGAATGCAAACGGTTTTAATCAGTGCATAACTTATAACGTCGATAGTTTGGATTACACCGATCCAACAACTTCAGTTGTCGTTAATTCTGTTCTAGACGTGATTAAGGGTGGAGACATTATCTCGCTACATCTAGGGCATGCCGTTACAACTAAGGCCTTGCCAACGATTATCGAAGGGATTGCGGCCAAGAATTTATCAATGACCACAATCTCGGGATTACTTGGTGGTTAATGCGTAAATCTTTTTCCATTGGAATTTCATTACCGCTAATGCTTGGAATCGCGGCCTGTGGAGCTACTTCAACCTCATCAAGTCCATCCGTTTCTATGAGTATGTCTATGTCGGCGCCATCATCAAATCCAACAACCTCCGCAAGTACTTCACCAAATACCACGCTTACTACGATTCCAGGAATGCCCGCAGTCACGGATCCGAATGATATATATTCTGCGGATCGTCCTAATGAATTCAGCCCAGTCGTGGCTAACTTTCCAACTCGGGTATATGTCCCGAATACATTATCGAACACAGTAAGTGTTATTGATCCTGCCACTTACCAAGTGATCGAGACTGTGAAGGTAGGCAAGGAACCTCAACACGTGGTTCCATCATGGGATTTAAAAACGCTATGGGTCAATAATGACCTTGGTAATACCTTGACACCGATTGACCCAGCTACTGGCAAGTTCGGCCAACCTGTCCAAGTCCACGATCCATACAATCTGTACTTCACGCCTGATGGCAAGCACGCCGTTGTAATGGCAAGTGCTGACCGCCAGTTGGTATTCCGCGATCCCCACACAATGGCAATCGACAAAGTGGTTAGCGCACCTTGTGGTGGTGTTAACCATGCAGATTGGTCCGCGGATGGAAGTACGTTCGTCGTTTCCTGCGAATTCTCTGGCTCACTCTTGCTTGTTGACACAGTAAAGATGGAAGTACTTAAAGTCGCGATGATCCCGCGCGACCATATGAAGATGAGCAACATTCATCCCACTCCGATGCCACAAGATGTCAAGATCTCGCCGGATGGAAAAACGTATTACATCGCAGACATGATGTCCGATGGTGTGTGGGTTATGAGTTCTGATCCGGCAAAGTTCGGACAATTCACCTTTATTCCCACGGGTAAGGGTACCCACGGTCTTTACGTCACTCGAGATTCTAAAGAGCTTGTGATTTCAAATCGCGAAGAAGGAAGTATTTCGCTGCTTCGTTTTTCCGATAATGCCATCGTGAATAAGTGGATGATTCCCGGTGGAGGGTCACCCGACATGGGAAGCATTAGTGCCGATGGACAATACTTCTGGGTATCAGGGCGCTATGACGGTGTGGTTTACGTTATTCGGCTATCCGATGGCAAGCTCATGGCAAAGATCAAAGTCGGCCAAGGACCACACGGATTGACTTTTTACCCACAACCTGGCCGATACTCACTTGGTCATACAGGTATCTTCAGATAGTAGTGAACGGAAAGGGCATTCCATTGAAAATGACTATTGCCAGAGTTACCACTATCGGTGCGGTAATCATGATCCCGTGGACGCTGTATTTGTTATTTGAACTCCCTGATAACTACACCGGAAGTAATTACCGGGGAACTTGGATTGGGTTTGATATAGCCCTAATTTTATTATTTTGCCTGACAGCCTTTTCGGCACGCGCTAAGAAATTGCGGCTTGAACTATTGTGCAGTGCGACCGGCACGCTACTTTTTGCGGATGCTTGGTTTGACGTCATGGGATCTGGCACAACCGACGATTTAAGGGTTGCCATAATCATGGCGTTACTTTTTGAAATTCCAGTCGGTGTATTCTTTTGGCTCGCTGCCATTAAGGGTAAAAGGTGAGCCGCCTGTCAGATTTGAACTGACGACCTACGCATTACGAGTGCGTTGCTCTACCCCTGAGCTAAGGCGGCCTGCGCTATAACGCGAACTTCATTCTATATGTCAACAAGGCGCTAGGAATTCCTAGCGCCTTGTTGCTCTTATTGATTATTTAACTCTAATTGAAGTGATCCTGGTGCCGGCGTTGACGGAACTTGATCCAGCAACAGATACCTTTGTGACACAAGTGCCCTTCTTTGTCATCTTGATGGTGTAGCCAACAACTTGCTTGACTCTATATCCTCTAAACGATTGCTTGATCGCGGTAGCTTTACAAGCTCCAGAAGCAGTAACCGTCGTGGAAAGTCCCTGACTATTCCTGCCTCCCCTTGCCAACACAACCTTGAAGGTTTTACCCCTCGTCATGACTGAACTTGACTTGAAGGTAGGCACAACAGCTGCTGCTTTTACAACAGGTACGACAACAGGCGGCGGTAGGCTAATAAATTTACTCGCACTGATAGCTGTATCCGTAACGAAATTCGGTCTAGAAACAGTTACCTGAACCTGAATTAGCGTACCTAGGTCACTATCCGTGATCGTATAGATTGGCCCAACTGCCCCAGCGATAGGTAAACCATTTCGGTACCACTGATGCTGGTAGATTGCATTTGCTGACCAAACGCCATCAAGCACGGTTAAGTAGCTTCCAACAGTTCCATCTCCAATAATTGTTGGAACTGGCACTGTTGTGAAGTGATTTAGTACCACTGTTGGATTAGAAACTGAGCGAGTCACTGGAGCGAAACCAGTTTTAGATCCGGTCACATCCAGCGAGATCAAACAGCCAGCATCTGCAGCTTGCAATACGTAACTTGCAGAAGTAGCAATCTCGTTAGTTAATCCGCCGGCAGTACATTTCCACGAATACCCGAAAGTAGCCGACGGTGTCCAAGCTGTTTGGTTGGCCGTTAACGTACTTCCAACAAACAGCTGGCCACTCATGGTTGGGTCAGGCGTATTGGTGAATGTTCCGCTTATTGCGGTTCCATCGACTGTCGCTGTTGCAGCTACATAGTTACGTTGCGAAGCAACAACATCGATGTGAGCGGCCTCACCTGGTGCCAAGCCTGTCACAGTCAAAGTTCTCGTAGTGCTTACCAGCCCAGACGTACCCAATATTACTATTGCATTTGGGTTAGTGGACGTGACTACATATGCGTAACTTGCACTGTAATTGGTTAAGTCCGAAGTAAATCCATTCGCGGTAGCAACCGGCGCGGTAAACGTTGGGATTGTCGGCGCAAATTTAGTCGTAACTGTGTATGTGATAGTTGCCCCATTTGATCCAGTCACGACAATCGGTACTGCTAATCCTGCGCTCACAGTGATGTTTGCTGTTACCGCAGTATTTTGCGCCGCCTGCGTGCCACCGTTGACCCTGACCCCACCCAAAAGTCCAGGTGTAGCTGTGAATGTTGCTGCAGCAGTTGTTGGAGTCTGCGGAATAGTAAACGTGTAATTCAGCACGTTTGGATCAAACGCCGGTGTAAGCACTCCACCCGTAGCAGTAACAACTAGGCCTGCCAACGCATTATTAGCAATTGCAACCCCTCCTGCGTATGAACCATCTACATTTCTGGTCGGTGTAACTCCACCAAAAACAACCTGCTCCATGTCGTAAATCGTGTCGATAGTTCCACCCGGACCGGTTATCCGGAACCCAGTTGTCACTCCAGTCGGCAACGAAAGTGCTGGAATTGCCGCAAATGCGTACTGAGCTGAAGTTCCTGGGAGTTCGAGCGTATCGATATTTCCAGCCGTATTAGGAGCTACCAGCGGTGCTGTATTGACAATTTCTTTAACCACAGTTAGATCTGTTGGCGTCAAGATTCCGGTGTCCATGAAATTTGAAAGCAAAGACATCGTTGAGTAACCCATTCCAGCTCCACATGTTACGTCTGCATTAGTCGTAAAGGCAGTTGCATTGTGGGTTACTTGGATGCAGGTGTGAAGGCTTCGGTCCCCATCAACAACATTTGAGCCAGCGTTTAGTCCGATTAGATCGGAGCCTGCGCCACCAAAGATTATGTTGCCTCCGGTCCATGAACCGCCTGCTGCATTATTCCAACCTGGAGTTGGTGTGTTCGTTCCACCGACTCCAGCAATTGGATTAAGCAAGTTAGTTAAGCCCGTTATGGTACCTGGATTATCAAGTGGCCACATTGCAAACGACACAGGACCGGTAATCGCCGCTGAGTTTTCAACGGAGAAGGTTACCTGAGTGTTCGTGACTCCGGTAGCTGCATTGGTAACCGGTCCGGATCCAACAACAGTTGCGTGGATTCCAACTCCGGTTCCAACGGCAGTCATGCCGGCAGCAATCTTGAGGTTGTTACCAGTAACGGTTGCGATGTTTGATCCAGCTGCACCCGAAATTTGTCCGATGCCAGCTACGCCAGCAGCTGTACCGTTTGGCACGACAATATTTGCCGATTGACTTCCATAAATAACGTCGTTACCAGTAGAGCCCGAGATGCCTTCAATGTCTGCAAGTCCATCTCCACCAGCTAAGCCAGGCGCGGTATTTGGATTCAGGCCACCTTGGTCGGTGAACATAGACGGCAAGCCAGGTCCGGTATCGAATCGCTTGTTGAATTCGTAAGTTGCCCAGTCAAATCCGGTGCCACCGTTAGCTAGATCGACTCCATCGCCGAGTTGGAAAATATCATTTCCACCGTCTCCAGAAAGAATATCATTACCTGCACCACCGGTTATGACATCGTCGCCGCCCTTGATGATTGGCAACGCACCCGCAAGCCCGCTGTCACCAAAAATGGTGTCGATATCGGCTAGGCCTTCGAGCCAGTCATTTCCTTCGGAACCGAATATTGCAATGTCCGAACCGTTACTGGCTTGGATAAAGTCATTGCCTGATTCGCCGATCATAGATGCTGTTGCATACTTCGATTGTCCGGTGTGCATGAAGTCATTGCCACTTCCACCGTCAGCAACATCACCTAAGGCACTGTCGCCCACATTTATGACGTCGTTGCCGGATCCACCCTTAAGCAGATCTTCACCCGGTCCGCCGAGAAGTATGTCGTCTCCTGCATAACCGTCTATTAGGTCACCACCTGAGACGCCACCACTTAAGACGTCATTGCCAGCAGTTCCAAAGATGTTGTCGTCACCGGCGCCACCTGCAATTGCCGTTCCAGCAGTGGAATTTGGATCGCCAAAACCAACGACGTTATCAAGCCCGGCATGCGTCCAAACATTAGAAATCGTGGACATAGTTCCTGCGCCACAAGTTTCTGTTGTTGGAAGGAACATCTTTCCCGTAAATGCAGCTCCTGGATTAGTACGCGTGTTGCCAGTAAATGCACAGTCCGAAATCGAGAAACCTGGGCTAACCATTCCTAGTACTCCCGTAGCACTTGCTACGGTCCTCGTATCGGAAGCGCTCGGCGTATTGCGTCGCACAATGTCGGTAAATTTTTGAGCTGGAATTTCTTCGCCTAGGTTCGTTCCCGCTAATCGTCCTAGGTAATAGAAACGATCACCATTTTGTAATCTCAAAGCCTGGTCTGCAAAGACAAGTTGGAAAACTGGCCCAAACATTGGCGGCGTAATTGGCTGCTTAACTGGATTCTCAGCCAGGCCACCAGTCCATAGGTCCACGTTATTTAGGCCCGTTTCAGTCGTTGCCCAGTTGGTAGGACCTGCTCCAAGATATGTGGAATTCATGAAGTCGGTTGCTTCGGCTTTAGTAGCAAGACCGGTTCCACCAGAAACATATGTGCTGGAACCAAGCTTGCTATAAAGGGCGCAGGTCGCCGCAGAAGCTCCCGCAACTGTCATTGTGAATTCGCTTGCGACAGCAGCAGTTACAACACCAGTTGCATTAAAGCAGTTAGTGCCTGCCAGTCCAACAACGTTCGTAACTGTTACGGTCTGGCCAACTGAATAGTTATTTGGTGACGTGTATGTGATAGATCCGGTGTTAACAATGGCACCCGTGATGTTGGTGTCCATGCCCTTCGCCACCAAGTCGCGAGCAAGTTCACGCACCTCAGTTACAGTTGGCACTCGAGTTACCGATCCCGTTGTCGGAGTACCTGCAGTTAGATCAGCAGGAGCAATAGCAACCGGGGTATTCGCACGGAAAGTTGCGACATCGCCAGCCACTTTCTGAGCCGGTGTGAATGATTTTGCATCGAGTACACCATGTGGTCGCTTTTGGTTGATGCTGAAGTGAGTTGCATCAATGACACTTGCGACTACACCGTTCGCGATATTTCCCGTAGCTAGACCCGAAATCGTTACTGTGTCGCCGACCTTTATAGCCGATGTGCTCGTAGCGGTGTAAGTGACAGTTCCTGGAGTCGTTGTCGAGTCCGCGCTGGTAACCGTTCCGATGTTGATTGCCTGTAATGAAGGGTGTGTTCCATAGGCAGCAATAAAGTTCACAGCTGATTCTGGATAACGCATATGCGCGATGAAATCAACCCATGATAAATATGGCTTCAAAGCGGCGGAATTTTGGGCGCGGAATTGGTTCAAGGTTGGAAGTTGAACGTCGCGACCACGAGTCATGTTTAGTGATGCCAGGTCAAGCGGTAAGCCGAGCAGGTTATTGCGGACTCCATCCGTCGTGAATTCATCAACTTCATTTCCACGTTGCGACGACATTCCTTGTGCGATCGACGCAGCAGACTCCAAAGGCGTGTAATCGAAATTATTCGTGCCAGGATCGCTCACTGAAACAGTGGCGATAGGCGTGGCATCAGTATTAGAAACTTTCTGCGAGGCACTCGACCCAGCAAGGGCGGCAATTGCTACGGCAGTTGCTGAGTTCCCAGCAAATTGAGTTGAAACCGTAAACGTATTACTTGTGCTGGAATCAACAACAGCGCTAGTTAGGTTGTAAGCGGGATCAGCCATTCCTTGAATGGACACGATAGAAGTTGCCTTCGGTGGGGTTTCACCAGCAGCCATTGTGTAGGTAGCTGCGCCTGCGCTATAAGTTGCTGACGCAACAGTCATTGGCCGTTGCAGTCGAGCTTGCGGCGGGTTAGTGAATCCAGTAATTAGGGATACGTCCTGATTGTTTGCTGGATCATAGAAAGTTCCTGGATTTGAGCGAGCAATTGTCTCGTTCAACATCGAGTGACCTACGCGGTATACCGCACTGGCAAACTCTTGTGAGATGGATGCATTCGCATTCGGATCGTACGCAGCGAAAAGTGGCAGACTCGGCACAATGCGGCGAATGAATTCGTCATAAACCATGTGCTGGTATTCATTTTCGTTAACAATGCGTGCTGCCTGGTAAATCCGGCTGCCATTGAAATTGCCACCAGTTTTCCATTCAGCCACAAAGGCAGGATCGAGGCCTGCAGCGGCACCAGCATTCAACATGTTCTCGATATCACTGGCAACCGTATTGTGCTCCGAGTGGAACACAGTATGTATTGCCGACAAACCGATGTTTTCGTTTGAACGGCCATCACCGGAAACATAGTGCGCATCAAGGGATTCATTATCGTAATGCACGCCATCTGGAGCAGCGAGTGGCGAATTCATGACGCTATCAGCATCTGGTATTGCTCCAGCAAATGGAACTGCGTTAGCCATTGTGTCATTTATAAAAGCGTGTCCCGAACTAACTGCCGTCCAGCCGCCACTTGTTGTAGCTAGTGGATTAGTAGGTGTTCCTGACTGCCAGTCATATGTGCCGCCCACGTTGCGCATCAGCATCATTGGGTAGCCCTTGGTAGCACCGTTCAATGGGTTTGGTACAAAGTTTCCGTACTGATCAGTTGCAATAATTGGAATACTATTTGCATCAAAATCAGTTAGTTGAATACCAAGCAGGCGAGCCTGCGCCTTAATGTCGCGCCATTGCGCTAAGCCGCCATTTGTTAATGGGTCTACAGCAGCACCAGTTGGATTTGTAATTGTTCCATGCAATGTTGTGTCTACAAGTCCACCTGCAGTTAGCCAGGTGTTAGGCATCAAAGTTGAGGTGGCGTCATTGATCGCAGTATGCGGGCCATCGCTGCCTTCGATTAATCGGCCAGTTGCAACCGGTCCAGTCGCAGGGAAACTGTATTCGCGCAGGAAGAAGTTTTGGGATGCATGTGATCCGTAAGTCTGGCTCTGATCGACATACGGTGTGGTCGTGTTATAGCTTTCACCAGCATTAGTTCCGGTACCAATGGCGCCACGAGTTAATACCATGTAATTTGGTGCGCCTGGGGTATAAACGGGATCTGATTGATCAAGTGGAATGTAAGCACTTGAACCAGCTTTAGGAATTAAATCCAAACCATGATCGAAGAATTGACCGAACAACGTGAACCAAGAGTTGTACCCAGCTGACACGTTGTAGTCAGGAGTGATATTTGGGATCTGGAGTACTTTACTAACCGCACCGGTGGTTGCATTAACAGAATTTTCAGACACTGGATTTGGATTTTGGTAAAGCGTGATCTGCGCTTGTGTTGCAGCTTCAACAGCTGCTGGGTTATTAGTTGACTGATCTGAAATCAGGTTACTGATTCGACGTGGTGTCGGATCCACTATGTAACTACTTGGGTCTGAATAGATTGTTTGGGTCGGTGTTAGGGCAGACGTTCCACCGGCTGTCGTTGTCGCTGTGTAATTAGCTGATACTGCGCGCTTCGCAGTTCTAATAAATAGCTCATCGGCAGCGCCCCAGCCGGCGGTATCGGTAGCTGCCACAACCGGCTTATATGTGCCAGTAGTTGCGCTTGCTGTTCCTACGTTTGTGATGTTGTTACAAGAACCATCGACGGTGCGCGTTCCATAGGACTCAAGATTGGAATATGGGTACACGTTTGAAAGTCCAGTAGCACCAAAGGTGTTCGTTCCAGCGCTAATGATATCTCTGGCCTGCAGGCATCGGGTAGTGGACGTCATGTCGAATGGATAGACGATTGAGGTGCCGTTTGCATTTGCGATCGTCGTGCTATTGGTCGCTGTTCTTGTTGCAACAGCTTCACCAATCTTGATTTGGTCCAGCATGAACTTCAGATCTTCGACCGTAATGTTTAAGTGACCATTTGGCATTACCCAATCACCATTGGTTTGAGTAGCAGCAATCGCACCAGTGTTACCGAAAGTGCTCGCTGGGACAATCACAGCTATAGATAGGACGGCTGCTACAAACTTATTCTTTATAAACATTGGGGAAGTTCTTCCTTTAGGGTCTTGTTGCTAGCCAAGGATCCTTGGCTGGCCTTTCCTGGTCGTCTTGCTTTTTATCTGCATGTCTTGCTGCGGAATTACGCCCCCGTAATTTGCATAATCCGTGCGGCTTACTGCTTCCCGTAGATCACTGGGAAACTAACTGATGCTCGTCGATTTAATGCCTGCTTCTTGCTTACAGGTGAGGTAGCACCGTTACCGATTACCCGGAAGTGGAATGTGAATCCAAGTGTGCGGAGGTACTTCTCTACTGCAATTGCACGCTGCTTAGAAAGAATCAGGCAAGCTTTAAGCGCCGACTTTGAAGGCTGCTTGGTTTCGGTGTAACCGCGAATGGTGATGCTTCCGCCAAACTGAAGTAGCGGTAACCAAGCCTTTAGTACTGCCTTGTACTTTTTGGTCAACTTTGCTGACTTGTTCGCGAACAAGACATCCGTGATTGTCACTGATGCATTTGTAAACGCTGTCTTACCCATTGCCTGTACGTTGCAATTTGGATCCAGCAAATAGAAGACTTGATCAGCTACCGGGGTGCTGTCTGGTGCCAAGCCTTCAATGCGGAATTTATGATCGCCAGCAGCTCCACAACTTGTGACAACAAATGACCCAGAGAAATTACCAAATGAGTCAACAGTGAAGGTTTTAACTAATGTCCTCGTTGAATACTGGTAAAGGTTCGCAGCCGATCCTGGCTTAAGTCCGGAACCTGAAACGGTAGTTGTTGATCCAGCCAAGTGCTTATGCGCAGCCAACACCAACTGCAAAGCAAGAGCGTTTGCAGGTGTGGTGAACTTGTAAACAGTTCCGTACATTTCTGCATCACTTGCTGCAGTTACTGCAAATGCACAGTAGTAATAGTCTGCAGCTGAACTCAGTTCCGTTAAGCCTGCTGTGATTACAACTGGCTCGCGTGTTGCTGCAGAAGCCGTTGAATCGTTAAACATTGATGCATCTGCAGTACTTCCGGCAACCTTAGTTCCGGTGTTACAAGTTGTAACTGGCGTTGCAGACTTTACGTAGTAGAAACCGTAAGACGTCACAGCTAATCCGTGAGTATCAACGGTTCCTGAAAGTGTTGCAGTTCCCGCTACTGGTGTGAATTCAGGTACGTCCGTTGTAGTAACGGTGGCTGGGTCAGCGATGTATTCGAAAGCACCAGCATCAATTAGGCCTGCGACAGCTGTTGAACGAGCTACACCGCGTGCGTCATCTGCAATTAGCGCAGCGTGGCTAGGTATTGATGCTGCACTGTAAATGTTGATTGCTGAGCTACCTTCAAGCAGTGCAGCGGTACGAACGGTTCCACTGTTAGCAGGGTGATCTGCATTGATTGCAAGTGGTTGGATTCGAAGATCAGCAACTGTGGTTGCTACCCCTGGACAGTTGCTAGACGCAGCTGCCACGTTGTTGGATGCATTTGCCTTGGTCGTTTCAGTCACTTGGCAAGAGACGTTTGCGAATAGGTTGCCGATTAAATTAACTAGATCAGAACCTGAGCTAATTGCTACATCACTGTTGCTTTCACCAGTGCTAACAAACGTATTGTTTAGTAGTAATGCTGTGGATGTACTAGCAGTTGCAACGTCAGCGCCAGCACCCGCAATTGAACTGTTGTTTTCGAATGTGTTGTTCCATAAGTCAAGATTTGAATCAGTGTAAATTGCTCCGCCGTCTAGGGAGGCCGTATTTCCGGTGAAGGTCGAGTGATCTACCGATGTAGCGCCTGTTCCTGCAACATATAGTGCGCCACCACTTGCCGATGGTAAGTAAGCGTCTGGACCAGGATTCGTTGCATCAGTCTCTTCAGCACTTTCACCTGGAATTACGCAATTAGCCCCGTCACAGATTTCGTTTGCGTTGTTGTTAATAACTTCAGAATTACGGACGGTTAAATTTCCATCAGATTCTACGTAGACAGCGCGGCCAACATAAGCACTCCCGTGACCATCTAGCGTCAGACCTGAAATCTCTAAGGTGCCTGCGTTACCAATAACGCTTACGTGAATCATTGGTGCATCGGAAGTTGTGTAGGTGATTCCATCAGAAACAAATGTGTCGCCAGAAGTGCGTCCATCAAATGCGCGTCGGATTACCGAAGTATTTGCGCCGGCACCGACAATAATCAAGTCGCTAGTAACTTCAAGGGTCTGCGATAAATCGATAGTGCAGTCTGCGGGGATTGTGATTGTCGTTTGGTCAGCATTTGCGTTCGCATCCGTAACTGCAGATGTCAATGCCGCTTCAGTACATGCGATAGCAGTAGGTACTGCATTGGCTGCCGAAGCTATACCTAATTGACCAAGTAATAGAGCAGTGCAAACTGTTATTACTGATGACGCTCTTTTTGCATTTCGCATAACTGATGAATCCCTTGTTTTGATAACGCTTTAACGCCCCCGCGACATTAACTTTCCACAACACTAGGTAGTTTCAGTTTTGAAATCAAACAACTTGATGTGTTTTTACAACAGCATAAAAAGGGTGATAAGTCTTAAATCGGACATATCGACTAGATGTTTTTTTACAACCGGTACTCGATCACATTCACGCTTAGGGTTCCGAGCTTGCTGCGCAACTAGCTTGATCATCTTTGCTTTCACCCATTACTTGCCCTATAGATAAAGACATTTTTAATCAATGGCTTCAATTCGTTGGCTTAGAGTATGGCGCATTAGTGGGGTTTGTCTCGATTTAATCCTTCGTTCATCTTAGAAATTGCATTTTCATAATTAGGAGTTAATTACTTAATTCGGACATTTTTTTAATATTTTGAAAGTTAAAGAAATGGTAAGGGGTCTGGTCATTCGAATTACTCAAACTTTTCGAATGAAAACTTGGATGTGTCGAACGCTGGCGCAAACTACTGGCTGTGGGTACTCCTATCAGGATGCATCCTTGTTCCAGGGGTAAACTTTTACTACTACCCCACATGAAGAAGGCAATTCAAATGAAATTTAGATCTGCAGTTATTAGCATTTTCGCAACGGTGGCACTTACTTCCATTTCACTACTAAGTCCAGCCGCGAACGCATCTGATGAATCCAATAAGTCTGTAAATGCGGATAGCTCAAATAACATCCGCTCATTTGAATTTGATGGCCCACGCGGCACTCTTGATCCGCCTACTGCTGGAATCGAGCGAATGCCCGTTAAAGGTGCAGCTGTAAAAGCGACTGGAATTGCCGGCACGATTACTAATCACGGCGGGCCCGTAATTGTGAATCCAAAGGTGTATGTAATTTGGTATGGAACTTGGGGCGCCAATCCATGTACTCAGACCGGCACCACTTCACCTTCAGTCCTGAATACATTTTTGAAGAATGTTGGCGGCTCACCTTGGTACAACATGAATACTTCTTACTATCAAGATGTTGCTGGAGTGCGCACTCACGTAACACCTAGCGTTACCTTCGGTGGCTGCACAAGTGATGCTGGCTCACTGGGAAAAACACTTGACACCACTGCTGCGAATTCAACGTCGCAGGTTGTTGCATCTGCCATAACATCTAGTGCTCTACCTTCCGATGCAAACGCGCTTTACTACGTTCTAACAAGTTCAGACATATCCGTAAGTGGATTTGGAACTTCATTCTGTGGTTATCACGGTTACTTTTCACAGAGTGCTACGAATATTAAATATTCATTCGTCGGAGATGCTACTAAATATGGTGCTAGTTGTGGGGTGGGATCTATCAGCCCAAATAGCAACCCAGCTGCAGATGCGATGGCAAGCGTGATCGGACACGAGCTAGTTGAGGCCGTTTCGGATCCGTTATTAAATGCCTGGTACGACTCGCGTGGTAATGAAAATGCAGATAAGTGCGCCTGGATATTTGGCACTACATCATCGTTACCAAGCGGAGCAATCTGGAACACAACAATTGGTTCAAGTCCGTTCTTGTTGCAGCAAAACTGGATTGTGAATGGTGGCACGTGCTATACGGCACTTCCGGCTCTATCTGCAACGGTCTCCAATATCGCGGTGAACACCGGCAAAGCAATGACGAGCACTGTTCCGGTATTGCCAATAGGTGGTAACCCTGGTTACACATTTACCGTTTCAATTCCAGATGCAGCAACCTTGGCTAGCCATGGGCTGGCATTAAATTCATCAACAGGCGCTGTTACTGGAACTCCAGTTGGTGGTGGCACTTTCCCAGTTACCGTAACTGTCACAGATCGATTGAGCGCAACGACTTCTGGCGTAGTCAATATTCAAATCACTAGTCCATTAACAGTTACTTCGGCAATTTCTGGTACCAAGATTTTCGTTCTTGGTACAGCTGTGAGTCCAGCAGTAACCACGGTTACTGCCTCAGGTGGCACGGGTGCTCTAACATATTCGATATCGCCAGCATTACCTGCGGGATTGCTGTTTAACCCTTCGACTGGTGTCATTACGGGCACTCCAACGACAGTTACGGCCGCTCGCAACTATACAGTTACAGTTCAAGACACTTTGAAAGCAAGCAAGTCGGCAACTGTTAGCTTGCGCGTCCAATAACTTAAATTGCGTCTTAAGGTTATGGACCGTCGGTGCAAGTAATACCTGCAGCTATGTTCCCCGTTAGGAAGTAGTTATCAACCGCTTTGTCGATACATTTTGAGCCTTGGAAATACGCGGTGTGCCCATCGCCATTAAAAGTTAACAGCACACCCTTGCTTAGTTGGGATGCTAAGGCCTTGGCCCAGACATAAGGCGTAGCTGGATCATTGATTGTGCCCACGACTAAAATTGTTGGTGAGCCAGGTGCTGATATCTTTTTAGGAGCACCGGTAGCCGGTGTCTGCCAATAAGTACAGCCAAGATTCCCCCAGGCTAGGTACTCGCCAAAGTTAGGTGCTTCCAATTTCCATGCCTTGGCCAAACTAATTGTTTGTGCTTCCGTTGCGCGGTCTGGTCGATCCAAGCAGTTGACTGCCGAGATCGCATCATTGGAATTATCGCTGTAAGTACCATTTTTATTTCGGCTGGTATAGAGATCCACACTCGTTGCCAGCGCCGAATAATCGTGTTTGAAGGCTGTTGCTAAATTTGTGCGGAGCTCTGCCCAGCCATAAACCTTGTCGTACAGCGATCCAACAACACCAAGCACACCCATTGCTTGCGTGAAGTCTCGCCCGTCGGCAAGTTTGCCCGGATTTGCATCTAGGTAGATAAGAAAATCTGAAATCTCTTTTATGCCGGCATCGCCAGCTGCCTTGAGCGGACAGTCATTATGTTTCGGGCAATCATTTACAAAACGATGTAATGCATTTTCGAAACCAAGTGCCTGCCCTTTCGACATTTCTTCGTTCGAAAGCGTTGGGTCAATCGCACCATCTAGCATCATTCGGCCAACCAATGTTGGAAATAAATCAGCATAAGTTGCTCCAAGGAAGGTTCCGTAACTCTTGCCAAACCAATTTAATTTTTTATCCCCTAGGGCTGCTCGAAGGATATCTACGTCTCGTGCTGCACTGACAGTATCGAGAAATGCATAGATGTCACGAGAGTTAGTCGCGCAACCATCAGCTAGTTCCTTAGACAGCGCTACTGATATATCAATCTCAGCTTGATTGTCGGGCGAGCCATCAGCTGCAATAAATTCGTCTGTTTGCTTTGCACTTAAACAATGCACTGGCGTGCTGGTTCCGACGCCGCGTGGATCGAACCCAACGAGATCAAAATTCTCAAGAAGTGTTTTGGTCATTATGTATTGCGCAGCGCGAGCATATTCAATGCCTGAACCACCCGGACCACCCGGATTAACTACTAGTGAACCATGCGAAGTTCCAGTTGCTTTGAGGCGAACCACCGAAATTGAAATAGCCCTGGCAGCAGGATTCGCGTAATCCAACGGCACACTTAGCGTGCTGCACTGAAATCCTTCCTTACAGTCCTTCCAATTAAGAGTTTGTTTGTAATAGCCATCCAGCCCGGTTCCACTCGGCACGGGTATCGAAGTTGCGGGAGCTGTTGCCATTGGGCTTGCATTGGATGTCGATGTTTTAGCAGTTCGATAACCCAATGTGACAAGCACTAAAAGAAATAGGGCAGTAATTGTGGCGGTGAATTTACGCAAGAAGACTCCAAGCTGGTTGTACCTAGAACTCTAACCTGTCCTGCAAAAGTCGGTATTGCGACTAACCGACGATCGCATTTAATCGTGGGTCCCGCAGTGTCACTAGTAAAGATTCAAAGGCCGTGAGTGGCTGAACGTTCGCGGCAATCTGATCTCGGGTTTCTGTGATTGCTGCGATCCTGCGAAGCGTGGCGGATGCATCATCAACTTCTGCGACTCGGACCAGAGCTGCCCGCAATTCTTCGTTAATCAATTCAACATCTGAACCAGATTGCAGAACCAATATGTCCCGGTAATAGCCAGTGAGATCTAACAACACTCGATCATATTGATCGATAACGATTCGGACGTGACGCTTTTTCATTCGTTTATCTAGATCTTTTAGCGCGGATTTCATCCTTCTTTGAACCGTACTAAGACCCTTACCCTCTGCGCCTTCGCCGAATGCCGTTCGGATGCTGTTGTCATCATGATCATCAAGAGGTGAGGTGATCGAATCAGCGTCTGCGTTCACATTACTTACAATCTTGTTGGCCAGCTCAAAGCACGAACCTATGGTTCTGAGGCTGGTAGGAATGTCCAAGATTTCTTTTCGGCGAATTCGAGCTGCTTCGTCAGTTGCCAAGGCACGTGCACGTCCAATGTGACCTTGCGCTGCTCTGGAGGCAAATGCTGCCATAGCTGGATCAATGCCGTAGCGGGTAGTTAATTGCTCTGCAATAGCTTTTAGGGTTGGTGTACTTAAAAGCACATGGCGGCAACGGCTACGAATAGTTGGTGAGACATCGTCAACAGTCGGGGCGCACAAGAGCCAAACAGTTTGAGGCGGAGGCTCCTCTAAAGTTTTGAGTAGCGTCGTAGCGGCCTCGACTCGAAACCGGTCAACATCTTCGACCACAATCACATGCCACGGTGATCGAGTAGGCAAAAGTGCAGCCCGCTCAATTAAAGCGCGAGTGGCTTCCACGGTATAGATAATTCCCTCGGGAACTATGTGCTCTACATCCGGATGCATACCTGATGAAACATCTCGACAGTCAATGCATTCACCGCAGCCGCCCTTTGAGCAAACCAATGAAGCAGCAAATGCTAGAGCGATCGTACTTCGACCACTCCCGGGTGGACCAGTAATTAACCAGGCATGAGTCATGGCATCACCACGTTCATCGTTAGATATTTTTGCTGCATCTAATGACGCATGTTTCATCTCTTCGACCGCATGCTCTTGACCTATCAAGGAATCAAAAACGCTCATCGGGATGCGAGTACTCCGTCGATGGCATTTCGAACTTGTGTCGCAACCTCGTCTTTAGGAACGGTTGCGTCAATCACGATGTTTGGATGTGGTGAGGCTGCTGCGATATCTCGAAAAGCTTGATGTACTGACTCATGGAAATCCCGAGACTGAATTTCCATTCGATCTGTGCCTTCCATGCGTTGTTCCCCAGCTTCATGCGGCACATCAAGATAGATCGTGAAATCGGGAATCAAATTACCAGTCGCCCAGAGGCTCAATTCCCGAATCTTTTCAACACCGAGGCCTCGCGATGCACCTTGGTATGCGACGGAGGAATCAATGTACCGATCACAAATGACAGTGGCGCCGCGCTCCAAGGCTGGACGAATCAAGTTGGCTGCATGATCTGCTCTGGAAGCAGCGAACAAAAGTGCTTCGGTGTAATCAGGCATATCGGTAATCGATGGATCTAAGAGGATATTTCTAATCTTTTCTGCAGTTGGCGTGCCCCCAGGTTCACGAGTCAGAACGACTTCATGTCCTAGTGATTCTAAATATTCAGCTAAGCGTTTTGAGTGCGTGGATTTCCCAGCGCCCTCGCCGCCTTCAATGGCAATGAATAATCCGTACGTCACGTTTGAACTCTAACCAACCGGTGTGACGTCAGACGTTTCAGTCGATGCCTTGCCAACGCCAGTTTTGCTCTTGGCGGCTGCCTTCTTTGCCGCTGCCCCACTTACAACCTTGGTAGCAGCTGATCCAGTCTTTTTTGCAGCCGCTTTCTTTGTTGTCCTTTTGGCTGGAGATTTTTTAGCAACTTTTCTAGCGACTGTCTTTTTAGGTGACGGCCCTGCTGCCCGACGCTCAGCCAATAAATCTGAGGCGCGCTCAATCGAAATAGTTTCTACCGAGTCACCTCCACGAAGTGATGCGTTGGTTTCGCCATCAGTTATGTAAATACCGAAACGACCTTCGCGAACCACAACTTCCTTTTGAGTTGATGGGTCAACGCCAACAACCTTTAGTGGGCCAGCTGCTTGACCACGACCGCGGCGAAGTTTTGGCTGTGCAAATAGGGCAAGCGCCTCTTCAAGGGTGCAGCCGAAGATTGATTCCTCATCCGGAAGCGTACGAGAATCTTTACCCTTGAGTAGGTAAGGTCCATACCGACCGTTCTGCGAAGTTATCGGCTCACCTTCGGTAGGATCTAAACCAATTTCGCGTGGCAACGTAAACATTCGAACTGCATCTTCGAGAGTTACTTGTTCCACATCCATGGTTGA
>CANGDR010000021.1 GCA_947452765.1 Actinomycetota bacterium
ACAAAATTATGCATAAATTAGGCAAAAAGGTGGTTGACCAACCTATGAAGCGGTTCTATGATCAAGTTATTCAAGACCTAGATAAAGGTGATTCTCGTGGCTGACCTTTCAAGACTCCCCGGACCAAATGCTGACTTTTGGGACTGGCAATTGCACTCGGCTTGCCGAGGGCTTGATTCCGATATTTTCTACCATCCAGATGGCGAGCGGGGCTCAGCTCGCGAACGCCGAGTCGCTACCGCGAAAGCTGTTTGCGCTGCCTGCCCAGTTCTTGCCCAGTGCCGCGATCACGCGTTAAAGACTCGCGAACCATATGGTGTTTGGGGTGGACTTAGCGAAGAAGATCGCGAAGTTATCTATGCCCGACAGATTAAAGCTCAAAAACTTTCTTCCTAACACTTGGTAAAAACTAACGGCCCCGGATAACTCCGGGGCCGTTAGTTTTTTAGGACTGTTTCTATCTAGTGCGTATGTCCGGCATGCGAGTGGCCGTGGCCGCCTGCATCTTCTGGAGCCTTTTCCTTCTTCTCAACAACAAGCGCTTCAGTCGTAAGCAGCATGCCTGCGATTGATGCAGCATTTTCAAGTGCGGAACGAGTTACCTTCACTGGGTCGATAACACCTTGGGCGACTAGATCGCCGTATTCGCCAGTTGCTGCGTTAATTCCCTGACCTTGGCCAAGTTCACGAACGCGATCGACAACTACGTAACCTTCGAGGCCGGCATTTTCTGCGATCCAACGAAGTGGTTCAACAATTCCGCGACGAACGATCTGGACGCCAATTGCTTCGTCGCCAGTTAAACCTAAGTCGCCATTAAGTACTGCCGATGCGTGAATCAAAGCTGAGCCACCGCCAGAGACGATGCCTTCTTCGATTGCGGCGCGAGTTGCTGAAACTGCATCTTCGATGCGGTGCTTCTTTTCCTTAAGTTCAACTTCAGTGTGAGCGCCAACCTTGATTACGCAAACGCCACCGGAAAGTTTTGCCAAACGCTCGGAAAGCTTTTCCTTATCCCAATCAGAATCGGAGTTTTCAATTTCACGCTTGATCTGGGAAACCCGATCATTTACAGCATCGGCACTGCCGCCACCGTCAACGATTGTGGTGTTGTCTTTGGTAGCAACAACGCGACGAGCACTTCCGAGAACTTCAAGTCCAACCTGATCAATCTTTAGGCCAATGTCAGCAGAGATAACAGTTGCGCCAGTAAGAATTGCGATGTCTTCGAGGATTGACTTACGACGATCACCGAATGCTGGGGCCTTGATTGCAACGCTTGCGAAGTTTCCGCGGATGCGGTTCACCACAAGAGTAGAAAGCGCTTCGCCATCAACATCTTCAGCAATGATTACGAGTGGCTTTGAGGCCTGGGAAACTTTTTCCAAAATTGGCAGAAGTTCAGCAACACTAGAAATCTTGCCCTGCACCAAAAGGATGCCTGGGTTTTCAAGAACAGATTCCATGCGATCGGCATCAGTTACGAAGTAAGGGGAAATGTAACCCTTGTCGAACTGCATACCTTCAGTGAATTCAAGTTCCATTGCAGTTGTGCTGGATTCTTCAACAGAGATAACGCCGTCTTTACCGACCTTGTCGAAAGCTTCAGCGATCAGATCGCCAATAACTTGGTCACGCGAACTAATAGCGCCAACCTGTGAGATGCCTTCTTTGCCATCTACTGGACGAGCCTGCTTTAGAAGTTCCGCCTTCATGGCCTGAACTGCAGCTTCGATACCGCGCTTCAATTCAACTGGAGCGCCACCGGCAGCAACAACCTTTAGGCCTTCACGGACGAATGCTTGGGCTAGCACAGTTGCTGTTGTGGTTCCGTCGCCTGCGACGTCGTTTGTCTTTGTGGCAACTTCCTTAGCAAGTTGCGCACCTAGATTCTCGTAAGAATCTTCAAGTTCAATTTCACGAGCGATGGTCACACCATCGTTGGTGATTGTTGGCGCACCCCAAGCTTTGCTGATGACAACATTGCGACCCTTAGGTCCAAGCGTTACCTTCACAGCGTCAGCTAGTGCATTAACACCGCGCTCAAGTGAGCGACGAGCGTCTTCGTCGAATTCGACGATCTTTGCCATTTGTATTTCTCCAAAACTAATAGGTCTTTAAGTTGCTAACGCCCCGACGTAATAGGTCGGGGCGTTAGCTTGAGGTTTTATTTTTCGACGATTGCGAGAATGTCGCGCGCGCCAAGTAGCAAGTACTCAGTACCGCTGTACTTAACTTCGGTGCCGCCGTACTTTGAGTAGATAACTACGTCGCCAACCTTGACGTCTAGCGGAATCCGCTTTTCGCCTGCTTCATCAAAGCGACCTGGCCCTACTGCGACGACCTTGCCTTCTTGTGGCTTTTCCTTCGCGGTATCTGGGATTACCAAACCGGAAGCGGTAGTCTGCTCGGCTTCTAGTGACTGAACGAGGATGCGATCCTCAAGTGGCTTAATGTTGACCGACACGTCGTGTCTCCTGTTTATTACTCGACTTGGATTAGCACCCGAGGCTTTAGAGTGCTAACTCCAAATCTAAGCAACTATTAGGTTTTGGTCAATTTGAGGCCAGGGCGAGGGCCTAATCGAGACCGATAAAGGCCTTAGCTTCAATGACTTCAGTTGGCCCAAACCACAGCATTTCATCAGGTTCCTGGGGTGTGGCAGCGAAAATTGCCCTGATTTGGCGTTCGCTGATGACTTCTGCCAGGGTCACTTCCCCACTATCGCCCGGGACTTCGGTTGCATTAGCTTCTATCACGAGAACAATTGGTTTGCCTTGGGCTGCCAAATCAAGGATTAGCGCCTCAAGCACTTCCTCGTCCTGGTCTTCCTGAGTTGCTGACCAAGCCGGGGTGACTGCTAAGCCCGAAGGGATTGCAAGGGTTTTGGCCTGCGTAAATTGCTGGAATTCGTTGATAGTCACCGGAACCCAAACGCGCATGGGTCCATTGTCCTCTATCGGTAGATAGATGTCAGGATGTAGTCATGGATGCAATCACAAATGTTCCCGTCCCTTACAACGAGCCAATTGGCACTTTCGCGCCAGGTACGCCAGAGCGCGCTGGCCTGGAGCAAGGGCTTAAGGATCTAGTCGCAACTCAACTTGAACTGCCAAACGTTATTGGTGGCAAAAAAGTTATGGCGTCCGGCGACAAGATTGAAGTTCGTAGCCCACACGAGCACTCGCGTGTTCTTGGCGTGGCTGCAAACTCAACCCATGCCGATGCAACTAGCGCGATCGCTGCTGCCAAAGCTGCGGCCCCGATGTGGCGAGACTTACCGTTCGATGAACGGGCTGCTGTAATTTTGCGCGCTGCTGATTTGCTGTCAGGTCCGTGGCGGAACAAAGTTCTAGCCGCAACCGTGTGGGGTCAGTCCAAGACTGCTTACCAAGCTGAAATTGATTCCACTTGTGAGCTAATTGATTTTTGGCGCTTCAACGTGCACTTCGCCCGACAGATATTGCAGGAACAGCCAGTGTCCTCCCCTGGAGTTTGGAACCGCACTGATCATCGCTCACTTGAAGGTTTCGTTTACGCAATTACTCCGTTTAACTTCACAGCGATTGCGGCCAACCTTCCGACGGCTCCAGCTTTGATGGGTAACACCGTTGTGTGGAAGCCATCTCCAACTCAGCAAGTTGCGGCCTCAGTAACTATGGATCTACTCATGGCAGCGGGATTGCCACCAGGCGTCATAAATATGGTCACCGGTGATGGCATTGCAGTTTCTGATGTTGCCCTTGCCGATCCAGATCTAGCCGGCATTCACTTCACTGGCTCAACTCCGGTATTCCAGCAACTGTGGAAAACCGTTGGAAACAATATTGCAAACTACAAGTCTTACCCCCGTCTCGTGGGTGAAACCGGAGGCAAGGACTTTATCTTTGCGCATCCATCCGCAGAGCACCGAACGCTGATTACCGCAATCATCCGAGGCGCTTTCGAATTCCAAGGTCAAAAGTGTTCAGCCGCATCGCGTGCTTATGTCCCACGCAGTATCTGGGATGCAATCAAAGATGACTTCCAAGCTGAAGTTGAAGGCATCAAACAAGGTCACGCATCTGACTTCAGTAACTTCATGACTGCGGTAATCGATGAGAAGGCGTTCAATCGAGTTTCAGGCGCAATCGATCGCGCGCATGCCGACAAGTCAATTGACGTTATTGCTGGCGGAACTTATGACAAGAGTGAAGGCTGGTTCATCCGCCCAACAGTTTTGGTTGGTACTGACCCAGCCGCTGAATTCTTCACAGACGAATACTTTGGACCGGTTATCGCGATTCATGTTTATGAAGACAACAAGTGGCGCGAGGCTTTAGCCCAGATGGAAGGTGTCGCCAAGTACGCGTTAACAGGCGCCATCATTGCGCAAGATCGCGATGCAATTAACGAAATGTCTAACACGCTTCGATTTGCCGCTGGAAACTTCTACATTAATGACAAGCCAACCGGCGCAGTTGTTGGACAGCAGCCATTCGGTGGTGCTCGCGCTTCGGGTACTAACGACAAGGCTGGTGCTGCTATCAACTTGATGCGTTGGACTAGTGATCGCAGCATCAAGGAGACTATGGTGCCAGCGCAGAATTACCAATACCCATTTATGGGCTAATGGAGGCGCTACTAATAACCGATGGTGACTGTGATTTTTGTCAGCGGTCTGCAGCCAAACTGAAACGAATTTCGCCACAGGGTTGGATTAATGTTCCAAGTTCCTTGCTAACGGAAAACTATGGCTTAACTTCGGCGCAGCTAGCACATTCGGTTTGGTTGATTGAATCTACAAATGACGGCGTCGTGAAATACAGTGGCGCCAAAGCAGTTGGAAAAGTTTTACGGATGCGCGGCGGGGTGTGGGCCGGCATTGGCTGGCTGACTTTTATTCCGCCAGCCTCGTGGATAGCAGATGATTTATATCAATTTGTAGCAGGTAATCGAAAATTCTTTAGCCGGTATATCTAGAAATCGAAGCCAACGAAACGTGGTTCCGGCTTTAAATCAATACCAAATTTCGTAAGGACGCCATCGCGAATCTGAAGTCCTAAATTGAAAATATCATCGCTTGTTGCATCGCCTCGGTTAGTTACGGCAAGTGTGTGTTTCGACGACAGGGCGGCGCGACCATTTACAGTGAAGCCCTTTCGAAAGCCTGATTCTTCGATCAACCAAGCAGCGCTTACTTTAAAACTGCCATCTGCTTCTTCCCAGGCTGGCGCACCTTGCGGCGCTTTTTGCACGCGCGGATTTATAAAGAATGATCCAACACTCCAAGTATCGTGATCGGTCGGATCAAGCACCATGCCCTTAGCAGTTCGCAATTCCAGAACTGCCTTACGTACCTCGCTAGCACTAACTCGAGAATCGAGTTGGGCTCCAAGCTTGCTGGCTAGTTCGTTGTAACTTATTGGGGATGACATGTCGCCAAGTGGCAATTGGAATGTGACACTCAAAATTACCCAGGTATCTGGATTCTTCTTAAAAATCGAAGTTCGGTAACCGAATTCGCAATCTGCGGCAAACAAAGTATCGATGGCATTAGTTTTGCGGTTCCAGGCCCGAACTTGAGCAATCGTTTCACTCACTTGCTGACCGTACGCACCAACATTCTGAATTGGAGTTGCCCCAACTGTGCCTGGTATTCCAGAAAGCGCTTCAATCCCAACCCAGCCATTCGCAACTGCTTGCGAAACAAAGTCGTCCCAGTTATGGCCTGCAGCCACCGTAACCCAAGCGCCGGCACAGGCAGATTCATCATTTTCAAACCCAGTTGATTCGATCTTGATGACATCACCAGAAAAATTATCGGAGACTACAAGGTTGCTACCACCACCAAGTATCAATACGTCAGGACCTGCATCTTGGATTGCAGCAATGATTTCGGATTCGTCGGTTGCAACGGTGAGTGAGCGCGGGGTACCGCCAACGTGCATCGTGGTCAGATCGGCAAGGCTGCGCATTATGAACCTATTGTGCTATTCGCACAGTCGCTTTCGCTAAACCTAAGACCTTGACATCCCCAAAGACTGCGCCAAGATCGACTTGCACTGTTCCATCATCATTAATT
The DNA here is from genome assembly GCA_947452765.1 of Actinomycetota bacterium. Taxonomy (GTDB): domain Bacteria; phylum Actinomycetota; class Actinomycetes; order S36-B12; family UBA5976; genus UBA5976. Next base: position 6,065 of record CANGDR010000021.1, read on the forward strand.
TGGGCAACTTTCCCGGTGAACGTAACCGTGGATCCGCCAGCAGTATTAGGTACAACAACTGGGCGAGTCATGCGAACCGAGTAATCAATGACTGCAGTTGGGTCACCAACCCAATCTGTTACAACTCGAATTGCACGGCCCATTGTTAGCATGCCGTGCGCAATTACATCGGGTAGGCCAACGGATTTAGCAACTACCTCATCCTGATGGATTGGATTCATGTCGCCCGATGCATTTGCATAGGCAACTAGGTCAGCTCGCGTAAACGCCAAATCAAGCGGCGGTAGTTCTAGACCTACTGTTACGTCAGAGAGTTTTATTGTCATGCGTCCGGTCCTCGCACGACTAATTTTGACCAACCAGTGACAACGAGTTCATCCCCAGAAAGTACTTCAGTTTTAAAAGTCGCTATTTCACTTGGGCCAAGTGGTTTGATTTCCTCGACCGACGCTCTAACGGTTAGTTCATCGCCGATACGAATTGGCCGAACATATTGGAATCTTTGATCACTGTGCACAATGCGCGAGTAGTCCATCTGCAACGCAGGATCGTGGAACGCTTCTTCCATCGCATGCATCGTCACCACAATCGGAAATGTCGGTGGCGCAACAGTCCCAGTTGCATATGCAGGATTTGTTTCCCCCAATGCGCTCACGAATGCTGAGACTTTTTCAGTCGTCACCAAGTAAGGCTGTGAAGGTGGATAGACATGACCAATCATGTCTCGGTTCATTCCCATGTGAACGTCCCTAAAACTTTCGTTAACTAATTAACGAGTTTCCTTGTGGACGGTGTGCTTGTTGCACTTAGGGCAATGCTTCTTGATCTCAAGACGGTCAGGATCGTTACGACGATTCTTACGTGAGATGTAGTTGCGTTCCTTGCAGTCTTCACATGCCAAAGTGATCTTTGGTCGAACATCGTTACGTGCCACTGACTTGCCTTTCGTTTGAGCAGTTACACATGGTGTGTATCTGGTCTTTCCTTTTGTACCGAGGGCCGGACTTGAACCGGCGACACAGCGATTATGAGCCGCTTGCTCTACCAAGCTGAGCTACCCCGGCTTAAAACCGCGAGTAAACGCGGCCTTAGAGCCCCCTGTCAGAATCGAACTGACGACCTCTTCCTTACCAAGGAAGTGCGCTACCACTGTGCCAAGGGGGCCAGTCTTTTCTTACAGCCACGCATTTCTGCGCCCCGTTAGCGTATCGAATCCCTGCCGTTATTGTGAAATTGAGGTGGAAGCCCACGAAATCTTCTACTGCTCGGTCACTTTAAATCGACTAGTTTGGCTCTGGAACGGTAGCTATGAATGACTACGCTGGGCATAGCCGACCACAACTGGAGATCCAAATGACCAACTCACCAAACTCCCCTGAGGCTGCTTCGGACATGGTTGAAATTGGGTTTTTACAGCGTCGACAAATTGAAGCCAACATTATTAGTCCGATTTATCGAGCAATGTGCCAAGAATTAGGCGCACAGCGAGCTGGTGAGATTATTGGTGATGCAATCGCGCAGGATGCTCGAAAGTCCGGTGCAGAATTTGCAGCTAAGGAAAGAGCCGGCGCAGACCTAACTACTTTTGTTGAAATTCAGTCGCTTTGGCGCCGGGGTGGCGCACTTGAAACTGAAACTCTGGAACAAACTGAAAACGCGTTTCGATTCAATGTAACTCGCTGTAAATACTCAGAAATGTACCGCGAGCTTGGTCTAGCCGAAATTGGCAAACTGCTGTCCTGCGTTCGAGACGCTGAGTTTATTGCCGGCTACAACCCCAACATAGAATTTCGCCGAACCCAAACTTTGATGGAAGGCGCATCGCACTGCGATTTTGAATACCGCCTCACGCCAACCGAGGAAAACTCGTAATTAGTTTTTTTACTTTCGGTACTCAGCTTCAACAACTGGCGCCGGTAATGCGCGCGGTGTGAGGTTCAAACTGCGCACATGGGTAGCAATGTCTTCCATGGCAGTAACCCAAACTGATGAGTCTGAAACCACACGCTCAATAAAACCTTCGAGAGCTTTAGCGCGCGAAGGGCGACCGCTCAAGAATGGGTGATTGGTCAAAACGAACAGGCCACCTTCATCTCGCAAGGCTTCGAATTCTAAGTTCCACATTTCGATTGCCTTAGTCGGACTTTCAATTAATCCCACACCTGATATGTCTGGAAGGTAGCAGTACTGCTCCCAGTCATCAAGTGCCCACTGGATTGGCAACTCTACGATTGAACGATTTCCGGCAACTGCTAATTCATAGGGATGATCAGCATCCATCATGTTTGAATCGTAGAGAAATCCGCGGTCAAGCAGGATTTCCATAGTTGCATATGACGGCTCCCACATAGGTGCGCGATATCCAACTGGTCTAACCCCAGCCACTTTTTCTAATGCATCAAGTCCGCGGTCCATGTAGCGGATTTCGTCTTCGACCGAAACGCCTTCGAGTGCTTCGTGCATAAATCCATGGTGCGCAATTTCGTGACCGGCTGCTTTTATGTCTCGCACGACATCTGGGTAGCGAAGGGCTGTGTAACCCGGAATAAAGAATGTTGACCGGACTCGTTGGCGCTCAAGAATATTTAGTAACCGTGGCACGCCAGTAAGCGGTCCGTAAGCCTGGTGACTCATCACGCCAAAGCGATGCTCGGATCCTGGGGATGCAAACAAAATTGCCGACTCCGCATCAATGTCAAATGAGAATGACGCTGCGGCCTTCTTGCCTTCGGGCCAAGCGATTGGTGTCGCAGGTACTAGATCTTGGATTGTCATCACTGTCTGCTTTCGTTAGTTACTTTGGCACTTTAAAACTTACACGCGGGAACGAAGTTCGCCGCCATTAATTTGGATTGTTTGACCAATTAGGGAACGTAATCGGAAATCGGCAAGCATGGCAATTGTTGCCGCTATTTCTTGTGGAACTCCAATCCGCCCGAGTGGGATGTCCTTGGCATAATGTTCATGCATTTCAGCCACCGTTATTCCAGCTGAGGCTGCGTCCACATCAAGTTGTGGTGTATCGATGATTCCAGGCGCGACTGCATTGATGACGATATTTTCTGGGCCAAGTTCTCGACCTAGAGTTTTCACCAGTGAGATTAGGCCAGCTTTGGATGCCGCGTACGCGGTAGCCTCCGGCCAACCAGACACTCCCCAAATCGATGACGTAACAACTATTCGACCAGCACCTGACCTACGCATTCCCGGTAACACATTTTGGATTAATGAAAAGGTGCCCCCCAGATTGGTGTCTATTATTTTCCACCACTGCGCTTCGTCATAGGTTAGAAAACTATCCATCGTCATGTACGCATGGTTGCTTACTAAGACATCTACATCTCCGGCTGAGCTCTGCAGATCAGCCACCAGCTTTGCTACCTGTGCGGGATCAGATACGTCGGCAGGCGCTACAACTCCACCGATTTCACTAGCCAGGGATTCGAGTCGAGAATCCAAGCGAATGTCATTGACTGCAACTTTGGCGCCGAGGCCGGCGAAATGGCGAGCAATTGTGCTTCCCATACCTTGCGCAGCGCCTGTGACCAGGACTAATTTTCCGTCAAACCGAGGACTAGACATTAGATCACCGCACCAGAATTTGGCGAGATAATTTCGCCAACTGCAAAAGTGCCCGATTCGATTAGAAATGCTGCGATAAGTGCAACCTCTTCTGGTTTACACAGTCCTCGGCTCGGCAAGGTTGTCAAGTACTCAGGATCGCGCCATGGCGAGTCGGCTGCGAGCAGTGGCGTATCGGTTGGACCAGGAGCAACGCCATTGACTCGAACTCCGTGCGGAGCCATTTCAATTGCGAGACTTCTAATCAGTCCGATAATCGAACCTTTGGCTGCTGCATAGTGCGAATCTTGATCGCCGCCGCCAATCGCGAGTTCCGAAGTCACTCCAACAAATGCTCCAGATTTTCTGGCAACCATCAATGGCAAGATTGTTCGAGCTAAATTGAATGCCCCACCTAGATGAACTTTTAGCATACGCTGCCATTTGACCTGATCGATATCTGAGATCGGGATTATTTCGTAATGTCCGGCTGCGCTAACCACGGCTTCGATTGGTCCCAGCTGCGCCTCCACCTGCGAAACGGCCTCTGCTACCGAGGCGAAATTTGATACATCAACTATGCAATCCAAGTCAGAAGTTGCGGGCTTTAAATCAAAACCCGCAACTTTCCAGCCACGATCTTTAAGTTCGAACATAGTTGCTGCACCTATGCCACTTGCGGCACCTGTAACAACAGCAACGCGATTTACCATTCGGTTGACTTAATGTTCTGTACTGCGAATGTCATCCAAATTTACGGAAGTCATCTTTGAACGCAAGGACCAGTAAATTGCTGAACCGACAACAATTAATCCTGCAGCTGCAATCCAAACTGAGAAATCTAGGTATCGTGCATCCGCATAAACCGGTCGTGGCCACGAGATGTCAAAGAACATAAACACAGCCCAAATCAATGCAATTGTGGAAACCAAGAACGAGCCACGACCAAAGTTGAATGGTCCTGGTTCCCAGGTCTTGCGTACCTTAGCCAGGAAGGATCCTGCTACTGGGAATAGGAATGCTAAGAAGAAGCCACCTGTTGTGAAGTTCAACATCAATGTGTAGAAACTCGGCGTTGCTTGGCTGAGAACCATCATGATCGCACCGATTATGGTTGCGATTCCAAGTGCCACAATTGGCTGTTTTTGGCCCTTGCTTAAGCGGCTGATCGACTTATGTGCCGGTAGCGCGTTATCGCGAGCAAATGCCCACATAATGCGCGAAGCCGAAGTCTGTAGCGCCAAAAACGATGCCAGGAATCCGATAGTGAACAGCACTTCAGCAAACTTTGCAGCTCCGGTACCAAGTTCAAACTTCAATGTGTCATAAACCGGATCAGCACTATTGGCAGCGATGTCGGCTGGAATAGACAGAATGATTGAAAGCGACGCAAAGATAACTACTAGCGCAACGATCGAAAGTGAAAGTATTACTGCCTTAGGCAAAGTTTCACGGGGATTCTGAACTTCCTCAGCAATTGACCCTGCGCTCTCGAAGCCAACGAATGAGAAACCGACAAAAGCCATCGTGACCAAGAATGGTCCTGAAAGTGATAAATAGTTTGTAGTTGAGAATCCACTTGTAATAACTGAGAAATCATTATTACGGTGTCCTACCAACAGCAGGACACCAAGTCCGACTGAGCCGAGTACTTCAGCAATGATTGATCCAGTCATTAAGACTTTAAGAACTTGGCGACCTGTTACGTTCGCAATGGTTCCGAGCACCAAAATTCCTAGTCCGATCGCAACTTGCTTTGAAATTGCTAGCCCACCAAGAGTTGCTGCTGTGGCAAGTGGATCTTGGTTGAATACCCGCCCAACAAAGCCACCTGCACCGATTGCAACGGTTGCCATTGCAACGACGATGGTCCACATGTAAAGCCACCCAGCCATCCAGCCCCAGCCTTTGCCAAGGAGTTGACTTGCCCACTGGTAAACCGATCCTTCGATTGGCCAGCGAGATACACATTCAGCAAATACAAATGCCACAAGTAATTGACCGCCGAAAACAATTAAGAAGTTCCACCAAAAGCTTGGTCCAGCGGTTGCATAAGCGAGACCGAAAATTCCATAAAGGGCAACAATTGGTGAGATGTATGCGAATGCGAATGCAAACGACGACCAAAGCGTAAATTCTCGCTTTAAAGTGTGGTCTGCATCGGTATGTGCAATTTTTGAATCGGCCTGACTAGACATGGTCCATCCTTAACGAGTTGGGAATGACAATAATTGGGAGTTTAGTGTTTGGGGTTGGATAAAGAACCCAAACTAGGGAAACACGCACTTCTAATTTTTCCTACAAAATAAAGACTTTGACCATAAAATCGAAGGAGAAATTGAATTCGGCAGACTTTTACCGAGGTCAGCCCCTTCGCACCAAGGAGCATCATGTCTGACTTATCCGTCCCACGCCTACACACCGGAGATGTAGTTGGGCAAGTAGATGCGACGCAAGTTCCCCGATATGCCGGGATTGGAACATTTGCGCGACTGCCGCTGATTGACGAAGTTACGAATGTCGATGTGGCACTTGTTGGCATTCCGTTTGATACTGGTGTTAGTTACCGCCCAGGTGCTCGCTTTGGTCCAAGTCACGTACGTGAATCTTCGCGCCTACTTCGCCCATTCAATCCTTCGGTTTCTAAAGAGCCATTTTCAACCCAACAAGTTGTAGATGCTGGCGATATTGCTGTTAATCCATTTCATATTGATGAAGCGCTAGCTCAAATTGAACGTGGGAGTCGGGCTTTGCATGAACGCGCTGGTCGACTAATAACCATTGGCGGTGACCACACAATTGCGTTGCCACTGTTGCGCACTATGGCTGCCAAGCATGGACCAATCAGCGTGGTTCACTTTGACGCTCACCTGGATACCTGGGACTCATATTTCGGCGAGGACTACACCCATGGCACACCATTCCGCCGCGCCTCCGAAGAAGGTCTGATCGACCGCGAAGGATCCATGCATGTTGGTATTCGTGGGCCGCTCTACTCATCAAAGGACCTTGACCAGGATAAGAGCCTTGGTTTCGAAATTTTCTCAAGCATTGAATTTGATGACATCGGCGTAAAGGGTGCAATTGAGAAAGTACAAGCACGAGTACAAAATCGTCCAATGTACATTTCAATTGATATTGACGTATTGGATCCTTCGCATGCTCCCGGTACCGGAACTCCAGAAGCTGGTGGCCTAACCTCGCGCGAACTTCTTGCAGTTATTCGATCCTTTGCCAACATGAACATAGTTGGCGCGGATGTGGTCGAAGTTGCACCTGCCTACGACCATGCGCAAATGACAGGAATTGCTGCATCGCACGTAATTTATGAACTGCTTAGCGCGATGGCGCCAAACGCATAAGGTCCAATTAATCCAGGATCGAATCAAAAGGCGCATAACCCGTGGCGCTAGTTTGCCACGGGTTTGCACTTTCCCACTGCTCAGCAATACCTAAAAGTAATGAGTCACTGAGCCGAGGACCAGTTACTTGGATAGATCCAGGAAGCCCGTTCGACATAATTCCACTAGGTATCGAAATCGCCGGAATTCCAGTTACGTTTTGTAGTGCAGTTGAATAAACCTCGGGTGGCAGCGACCCTGGTTGCGACTTCTCGTCTAACCGTCCATCTGCCAGCCAACCAATTTCCGCAACCGTAGGGGTCAGTAAAAGTTTTGGCCCAGCCAATAACTCATCCATAATTCGCACATAACGATAGCGACGGCGGCGAGCTTCTAAATACTCATCAACAGTTACCGACATTCCTTGTGTCAAGAATTCTTGGCTTGCTGGATGAAGCTGGGCGAAATTACTGCTAACCCAATCCCGACCAAGTGAGTTCAGATGTTCAACTGTTGCAACCGTAAACCAATCTAGATCTGGGTCATCATTCCCGAACAAGGAACCTGGTTCAATCCACTCGACAGGCAGCTTAAGCAAGTTAGCAAATTCCAAAACCGCTGATTCAAAATGATTATTAAGCTCAGTTGGCAACGGTCCGAAGTCCGAAGTGCGAATGGCCGCATAAATCTTGGTCGGTTTCGCGTTGTCATATTGTTTCCAGGCATTAGCTGGATACGCACTTGGATCTCCAGAGCTTGGACCAACAAGTACATCCATCAAAAGCTTTAAGTCAGAAACGGTAGTTGCAAATGGTCCATCAGTTGAAAAATCGATCCAGTCAGGTGTGGGCCAGCGACCGATAACACCATTCGTTGGCTTCAAACCAACTAGGCCACAGAAAGCGGCCGGGATTCGAATTGAGCCGCCGCCATCTGTCGCGGTTGCAATGGGCACCATTCCCGCGGCTATCGCAGCAGCAGAGCCACCGCTTGAGCCACCAGGGGAAAGATCTAGGTTCCATGGATTGCGAGTAACGCCAGTTGCCAGATTCGAGGTGTAGCCCTCGAGCGCAAATTCCGGCAGCGTTGACTTTCCAACTACGATGGAGCCCGCTTGCTTGAGTCGACCTGGCACAACTCCGTCGCCTGTTGCTGGCGGACGATCTGCAAAAGCCGCGCTGCCCTTGCGGGTTGGAAGCCCCTCAGTATCTTCTAGGTCTTTGATCAGCGCAGGTACGCCGGCGAGTGCCGAACTTGATCCATCCCGATCAATACGTGCAGCTTGTTCTAACGCTGATTCAGCACAGGTCATTACGACCGAATTAAGCTTTGAATCTAATTTTTCGATTTGCTCTAATGCGTGAGTTACTACCCGAGTTGCAGTTACTTCGCCAGTGCGTATCGCATTCGAAGTACGTTCTATTGGGCCAAGTTTTCCCATCATTTAGGTTTGATAGTTGGGGTCAACACTTAAGTGTTCGTGAATTCCCAACCACTTACCGTCGATCAATTGAAAAACTATGGTCTCTCGTTCGCCCGTCTCAATCTGTCCGTCACCATCGGCCAGTTGCGTTCTGACGGTGTGGGTAAATACCGCAGTAACATCGCTGAGAATGTCAACCCGACCCATAGTCGACTGACAACCTAAAACTTTAAAGCCTTCGGATTCCCAGGCAGTCCATTCGGCTTCATACTCTGCTCGATTAGCCAATAAGGCTGGCGCATTATGAAACATAAAGGTGGCTGATTGCGCAAAGGACGAAAAATACTCGGCCCGATTATGTGATCCGAAGGCAGCGACAACATTAGCTGCCACTGCCTTCACATCATTTTCAATACTCATAAATTATCGAGCGGAACCGGTAGCTTTTAGCGTTGCTTCACTAGCTTCGATTGCGGAAGCTTCCCCTGCAATGTCTAACGAACGAGTCAGCAGCCAGTAAACCAAGCCACCAATAAATAGACCCAACATCCAAGAGATATCGATGCCATTTAGCTTTGTGGCACCTGGTGATTCGTAGTAACCAATCACATAGATGAACGGCAACTCAACCAAGATACCTACTAAATAGGCGATTAGCCCGCGACTACCCCAGTTACCGTAAATACCCTTTGGGGTGAATAGGTCAGTGATTGCATACTTTCCGTGACGTACGGAATAGAAGTCAATCAAGTTAATCGCAGTCCATGGTGCGAGTAAATACAACATGATGGTCAACGCAGCATATAGAGCGGTAATCGCGTTATCAAGCACGAGGCCAAGACCAAGTGTGGCAACGGTTAGCAAGATGACAACGATCACGCGAACTCGGCTACCAGTTGGAACTGGCTTAAATGAGTCGATAGCAGTAACAATCGAAAGCATGCCACTGTAGGCACCCATACCCATCGTTGCAATAAGCGCGAATACTGAAAGCATCGCAAGAATTGTGCCGAGGTTTCCGATGTAACTATTGCCAGCATCATGCAGGCCAACCAACGCGTCGGTGGCACCGAACTCAATTGCTAACCAAGCGCCAAGTGGAATTAACCAAGTTGGTGATCCAGCAGCTCCCCAGAAAACTGAGTTGATAACTGAACGTGCCGAAGTTTCCTTTGGAAGATAACGCGTGTAATCCGAAACATACGGAGCATAAGTAACGTTGTACGCCGCAACTGTGGCAAACATCGCAATGAAGCCAGTTAAGTTGTAGCCAAGTGGATCCGTCATTGGAGTGCCTTGAATCTTGCCGGTGACAACGCCAATAGTTAATAGCAACCAGCATGGAACTGATAACCAAAACAGCACGATGAATACACGATGCACCCAGTCATGACCAAAAATTGCAAGTAGGCAAGAAGCTACTGACAGTCCAATGGCAACTACTGTGGTGTTCCAACCAAAGATGCCGTTGATTCCTAGTTTGATTAAGACGGTATCCACAACCAAAAATCCAGCGAAAGTAAATGTACTCGCGATTAGTGGGACCAATACTCCGCTAAACCCAAACTGAGCTCGCGACTGAATCATCTGTGGCAAGCCAAGCTTTGGACCCTGCGCTGCGTGCGCTGCCATAAACAAGGTGCCGAATAACATGCCCGCTACCGTTGCAATGAATGTCCACTTGAGATCCAAGCCGAAAACTGGACCTAGTAGACCAATAGCTAATGTGAATGCCTGGAAGTTTCCGAGGAACCAAAATGGTCCCTGACGCCAAACTTTTCCGTGACGTTCTGATTCCGGCACGTAGTCGATATGACGGCTTTCAATTCCCGACTTTGCCGATCCAGTTGTTTGCGCTGACATCAAATATCTCCATATTTATTAGTCGTTATATTTATTAGTCGTTATGAACTTAAGAAAACCCTACTCAGCCAAGGGCAGTGCAAGTGGAAAATTCAAAAAACACGCACTAATTAACGACGGAAATTGAGAAAGCGCTAGATCCCGTCGGAAACTAGCGCTTTCTGGTGGCAGATAGTGGGTTCGAACCACTGTAGCTTTCGCGACGGATTTACAGTCCGCTCCCATTGGCCGCTCGGGCAATCTGCCATGTCACCCGAAGGCAACTAGGTAAGAATACCGATATTTATAGGTAATGTGCCAATCGACTAAAGCTAGACCGAGTCCATGATGTGACGGTTGCCGCGATCAAAAGTTAGGTAGTTCCAAGTCCAGTCCAGCATGGTTCCAATCTTGTTGCGCCCACCAAGGATGTAGAACAAATGCAGCCAGAGCCAAGCCAACCAAGCAAGTGGTCCAGCAAGGCGAATTCCTTTTACTTCGACAATTGCTTTATGACGACCGATTGTTGCCATTGAGCCCTTGTCCTTGTACTTGAATTCTGAAAGTTTCATGCCGGTTGCCAAAGCTGTAATTTGTTTTGCAACAAATCGACCTTGTTGCATTGCAACTGGGGCAACCATTGGCAATAGGTAGCCTTCCGAACCAACTACGCCTGCGATGTCGCCAATGGCCCAAACATTTTCATAACCCACGACTTGTAAAGTCGCTCGGGTATCAATGCGACCGCGCGCGATCGGAAGCTGCAAAGTTTCCATGGCAGCTACACCCTTAACGCCTGCCGCCCAAACTGTTGTATTAGCTGGGATTACATTTCCAGTAGTTGTGACAATCGAATCAGCAAGGACTTCTTTAACCGCAGTATCAGTAAACACATTTACACCAAGCTTTTCTAAATCTTTGCGAGTTCGTGTGCTGAGTGATTCAGAAAATGATGGAACCAGTCGTGGGCCTGCTTCGATTATGTTTACCCGTACTCGCTTTGCAGCATCCGGAAAATCGGAATTCAACGGACCGCGAACTAACTCAGCAAAAGCACCCGCCATCTCGACACCAGTTGGGCCACCTCCGACAATTGCGATGTCAAAGTTTTGCGTACTGCCAGTTACGCACATGGTTTCGTAAGTTCGCATTACCTGGGAACGGATGGCGAGTGCCTGGGAAACCGATTTCATACCAAGCGCATTTTCCATAACTCCGGGAATTCCAAAATCAGCAGTGGTCGAACCTAACGCAATTACTAGGTGGTCGTAGTTAACTTTGGTGCCATCTTCAAGAATCAATTCATTATTGGCAGCATCCAACGCTTCGGGAACACCCATCCGGAATTGCACATCAGTTTTACGCAATGCGCCACGAATTGGGTAAGCGACATGGTCTGCAGCAAGACCAGCCGTTGAAACTTGATAAAGCAGCGGTAAGAAAGTTTGAAA
>CANGDR010000022.1 GCA_947452765.1 Actinomycetota bacterium
ACACCTGGAGTAGCTTCATCAAAAACTTCTTCGCCGATAAATGAAATTTGCCAGCTCCGTTTCTCGCCAGCCCTAACTACGTGAAGTGAAGCGAAAATGTCATTATGCGGCTTCCCACTTGTCACGTTCGGCTTCGCCAGGAGATGCCTTAACTCATTTCGGTTTCGAAGGGGACCAGAAGTGACGAGACTCAGGTCGACTTTCGAAATAGTGGCACCCGAATTATTGGTGTACTCACCGGCCAAAGTCACAAGGTGTTGCGTTGTCTTCGCATTCATATCAAGGGAATTCGGGATTTCAGAAATTTCAAGACTTGTGATTCGAGCCGAGTTGGCATCTGCAAACACAGGCGGTGCTAATGCGAATGCCACCACAGAACCAACTAAAGCTGTGGCGAGCCAGCGCACAAAACGTATATTTGAACGGCTCACTTATTAAGAATACTTGTGTTTTGTGGGGCTACGGCCAATTACATCTAGGCTAGGTCAGGTTATGAGTACATCAGCCTCTCCAGAAAGCGTGGCAACATCAGTCGTCACGTCTGCTTTGGCTGGCATGGCTGAAGTCATGAGTTTGGCCGAATTGTTCGATGAAGCCGGATTCGAATTTGCGATAGTTGGCGGCCCCGTGCGCGACTTATTGCTAAATCGCGAACTTAGCGATTTGGATTTCACGACAAATGCGACACCTGATCAAATCATCAAAGTAATCAATCCCTGGGCAGACACAGTTTGGGATGTCGGAATTAGATTTGGCACAGTTGGTGCTCGCCGCGGAGACCTCGAAGCCGAAATTACAACGTATCGTTCCGAAATTTATCGGGACGAGAGTAGAAATCCTGAAGTGTCTTTTGGGACTGACTTAGCCGATGACCTAGTCAGACGCGATTTCACCATTAATGCGATGGCAGTGAAGCTGCCAAGTTTAGAATTCGTGGATTTATTTGGCGGGATTAGCGATCTAATGAAGAGAATAATTCGCACGCCGCGAGAACCTGAACTCTCATTTTCAGATGATCCACTACGCATGATGCGGGCTGCTCGATTTGCAAGTCAATTGAACTTCACTCCGGTCATCGAAGTCTTGCTTGCGGCAACGGAGATGGCAGATCGAATATCAATTGTGTCTGCAGAGCGTATCCGTGACGAATTTTCAAAATTACTAATGGGGGCCAATGCCTCTCTTGGTCTAGAAATTCTAGAAGGTACAAAGATTGCTCATCAAATCATTCCTGAGTTACCTGCGTTACAACTTGAAATCGACGAACATCACAAACACAAGGATGTTTATGAACACAGCTTGATTGTGTTAAATCAGGCAATTGAGTTGGAAAATTCACACGACCCGAAACTTGCCCCAGACTTAACGCTTCGGATCGCTGCACTAATGCATGACATTGGTAAACCTAAAACTCGAAAATTCGAATCAGGTGGCGGAGTAAGTTTTCACCACCATGAGATAGTGGGCGCAAAAATTGCCCGTAAACGCTTAATTGCGTTGCGATATCCAAATGAATTGATTGACGATGTCTGCAAATTAATTGAACTGCATTTGCGGTTTCATGGTTACGGTCAAGGTGAATGGACTGATTCAGCCGTAAGACGTTACGTCCGCGACGCGGGAGATCAATTGCTACGCCTCCACAAATTAACGCGCGCAGATTGCACCACTCGTAATCAGCGCCGCGCGTTGATACTGGCAGCGACTTATGACGACTTGGAGAATCGAATTTCAACTTTAGCAAAACAAGAAGAACTCGATTCCATGCGACCAGAATTAGATGGCAATGCAATTATGGAAATCTTGGGAATTCCTCCTGGGCCAATTGTTGGCAAGGCGTATAACCATCTATTGAATTTGCGCCTTGATGAAGGGTTGTTGACACACGAAGAAGCAGTCGAGCGACTTAAATCCTGGTGGAAACAAGAACAAAGTTAGATTTCCAAGATTACTTTTGCTGACTTTCTATAGTCGGACAGCAGGAGAAGACTTAGGCCGGAGGAAATCAACAGCAAGAAAACTGATTGGGTAGCGCCAAGATTTACATTGTCGCGGACCACAGAAATTAGGGCATACGAACTAATTCCAAGAACTAATGCCACATTGATCATCATGTCAAAAATTGAAAATACTCGACCGCGATGAGCGTCATCGATAGTGCGCTGGATTGTGGTATCTGCATTTATTTTAAGGAGCTGGCCAGCAAAGCCCAAGACAGCTGCGGTAACACAAATTGAAAGTAGCGACCCGATGCGATAGCCGAGAACGGTAGCGATTACTGCAGCAACTGTCGCAATAGCCATAGCAAAAATGAGATTAACCTGCCGCTGTGGTGGTTCTTTATCAAGATCAGCTACGTCGCGTCGATCACTCAATAGGAATGTGCTCAAGATTGCGGCGGTAAATGCACCTAGTGCGGCAGCTCCCGCACATAAACCAAAATCCGTAACAGCTTGATCAGAAGAAGCTCCGGTATGCCAAACACTGCGGGATAGTAAGAGAGCGTGGACTGTAAGAGCGCCAAATGCGCAGCGTTGAAACGCAACAGCAAACATACTCAAAAGAACCCGAGACGAACTGCTCATGTATTTAAATCCAGCAACGAGACCACGTATTGTATTTCGGAACTCTTCCCGCATCTGTGACTCAATTGCAAAGGGACCAAGAACATCTCTCGGGGAGATTCGAGAGGCGACTAAAGAAGCAGCGCCAGCCATTAATGCACCCGCGATAACTATCGCAGCATTTACAGAGTCACTATTAGAAAACACTTTTTGAGTCGCAATGCCAAGCGCTGCCGCAATAGATGCTGCCGTAGTGCCAAGGGTCGGAAATAGCGCGTTAGCAGGAACTAAATCATCGCTAGCTACTACATGCGGTAGCGATGCAGAGAGGGCTGCTTGAACAAATCTATTTACTCCAAGACTTACCAAAACCAATAGTGCGAGCCAGCGATTTGCTGAGTGTTGCGTAATCACTATTGCGATGGCCAGCATAGTTACAACTCGAACCAAGTTTGCACGAATCAAAATTTGTCGGCGAGACCACCTGTCTATAAAAACTCCAACAAATGGACCAACCACCGAATACGGGAGTAGTAACACACCAAATGCGAATGCAATTTTTCTTGGATCAGTTTCACGCTGTGGTGAAAATAAAACAAAGGTTGCCAATGCAGTTTGTAGTAGGCCATCACCGGCTTGGCCAAAGATGCGAGTACCAAGTAACTCTTTGGCATTGACGTAGCGCAATACCCTTATCGATTTAGTTCCTCGAGTGCCCACGAATGCCACGTTATCCCTAACTGTGCAATGTCACGTTATTGGTCCGAAAAATTTCAGAAAAAGATGCGGGCCACCAGTTTCCTGATGGCCCGCAACAAAGGAGGCGCGCTATTGTGCTTTTGGCACCCTCAGCGCAAGGTTTATTTACTTACCAGCGATGAAGTCTTCCACTTCTTGACGGCACTTGGTGTCGTCGTACTGCACCGGAGGACTCTTCATGAAGTAACTGGAAGCGCTAAGGATTGGCCCGCCAATTCCACGGTCCTTTGCGATCTTGCAGGCACGTATTGCATCGATGATTACGCCCGCTGAGTTTGGTGAATCCCAAACTTCAAGCTTGTATTCCAGGCTTAATGGAACGTCACCGAATGCGCGACCCTCAAGGCGCACGAATGCCCACTTGCGGTCATCTAGCCAAGCAACGTAGTCACTTGGACCAATGTGGACGTTACGTGGATCTATCTTGTCTCGAAGCTGCGAAGTTACTGATTGAGTCTTGGAGATCTTCTTTGATTCCAGACGATCCCGCTCCAACATGTTCATGAAGTCCATGTTGCCACCTACGTTTAACTGATACGTGCGGTCTACTGTTACGCCGCGATCTTCGAAGAGCTTCGCAAGAACGCGGTGAGTGATTGTGGCACCAACCTGGCTCTTGATGTCATCGCCCACGATCGGAACACCGGCAGCAGTGAACTTGTCAGCCCACTCCTTGGTACCTGCGATGAAAACTGGAAGTGCGTTAACAAAGCCAACACCAGCATCAATTGCACACTGGGCGTAGAACTTTGCTGCGTCCTCAGAACCAACAGGCAAATAGCAAACCATAACGTCTACCTGCGCTTCTTTAAGTGCAGCTACTACGTTAATTGGTTTTTCATCTGACTCCACAACCATGTCGCGGTAGTACTTACCTAGGCCGTCATAGGTGTGACCACGTTGGACAGTTACACCTGTTGGTGGAACATCAGAGAACTTGATTGTGTTGTTTTCGCTGGCGAAAATTGCAGCCGAAAGATCTTGGCCAACTTTCTTAGCATCAACGTCTAACGCTAAAACAAACTTAACGTCGCGAACATGGTAGTCACCAAACTGCACGTGCATAAGTCCGGGAACACTTGCCTTCGGATCGGCATCTTTGTAATACTCAACGCCTTGTACTAGTGATGAGGCGCAGTTGCCCACGCCAACAATCGCTACTCGTAATTCACTCACTGTGAGCCTCCTTGTTTTCAGTGAATAATGACTTGCGGGTATTGCTTCTTGCTGGTCTTACACTTTTATTTCGCGAACTATCTGCAAGTGCGATATCGAGACCGCCTGCTTCCTCTCGCGAAATAAGTTCATTTAGCCAACGCACTTCACGTTCGAGTGCATCTAAGCCGTGCTGTTGTAATTCGAGCGTGTAAGAGTCGAGACGTTCTCGACCCTTAGCCAAGTTGTTTTGTAAATTGTCCAAACGCTCTTCAAGTCGACTTCTACGTCCCTGCAAAATGTGAATGCGGGTCCCTACTTCGGTTTGCCCAAATAGCGACATCCGAACTGCAAAAGTGTCATCATCCCAAGCGCCAGGACCGGCGTCAGCAACAAGAGCATCGAAATGGGTTTGACCCTCAGGAGTCAACGCGTAGGTAATTCGAGTACGTTTCGGATATTTTCCAGTACCTACTTCATCTTGTTCAACAAGTAAGCCACGCTCGACTAGGGATCTAAGTGTTGGATAAAGCGCACCGTATGAAATCGTGCTAAAAAGTCCAAGAACTGAAATTAAACGCTTCCGAAGTTCGTAGCCGTGCTGGGGGGTTTGCGCAAGGACACCAAGAATTGCCAGCTCAAGTGCAGCAGATCTTTTAGCCATGCTTGATCAAACCTCGCGAAATTCGGAAAATGATGTATCAAATTGATACATCTAAAGGATACATGAAATCAAGCAGCAGCAAATGGACAATGGTAAATACCCAGTATTTTCAGGCTTTAGGCTTGCTGGATGAGCAGTTCCAGGGTAAAGCAAGGCATCCAGGGAACCCGTGTGGGCGGAATGAGCAGTGAGCCGCCTAGACCAATCCCTTACCCAGCCGAGGATGTGGCAGACCCGGTTCGACCTCGCCACGTTCTTGATTATGTTCTAGCTCGCCGATCAGTTCTGGAACGAATAAAACACGACGCTTTGCTCCGGGAACAAGTTTGTGATGCTGACCCATATTTACTGCGTGCGGCTAAACATCATGGCGAACAAACGGAACGCATGTGTCCGATGTGCGCGAAGAATGAGCTGGTTCACGTTACGTATACGTTCGGCGATGACCTGGGATTTCTATCTGGCCAAGTTCGATCTTCCGAAGAATTATCGGAACTTGCATACGAATTTGGACATTTTCGCGTTTATGTAGTTGAGGTTTGTCGAGATTGTGGGTGGAATCACCTGCATATGTCGTATGTTCTTGGCGATGGCGCGCCTCGCACACCACCCCGTATGCCAAAAGATGTGTTGAAATAGGTAGGTGGTCAATAACCCTCGCAAGAATAAGCACGGAATGATGCGATTTATCCCTTCACTTCGCCAACTTTTGACCCTTGCCGTAATTGGTTTTGGTTCGCTAGTTCTAGTTATAGCGATCTCAGTGAAGTTCATATCGGTACCACAAGCGAATCAAATTGCAACAGCCCAGACTTCAATTCTTTATTACGATGACGGCGTAACCGAACTAGGACGTCTTGGTGAAGCAAATCGAGTCTCTGTTGGCTTAGGTGACATACCTATTGATACTCAGCATGCAGTTCTAGCCGCAGAGGACCGAGGGTTTTATAGTCACGGCGGATTTTCATTGAGAGGTTTTGCTCGCGCACTGTTCGGAAACCTAATTGGCTCTTCCGGCGCTGGTGGCGGCTCTACTATTACGCAGCAATATGCCCGCAATGCCTACTTAACTCAAAACCATTCGTTAATACGTAAATATAAAGAATTAGTTTTATCAATCAAACTTGAAACAGTAGTTAGCAAGGATCAGATTCTTGAAGATTATTTAAATACGATCTATTTTGGTCGTGGCACTTACGGGATTGAAAGTGCTTCAAATAAATACTTTAATAAGCATGTAAAGGATCTGAGCGTTTCAGAATCTGCAGTTCTAGCTTCATTGATTCAGTCACCAACTCGCCTTTCAAATCCTGCGAATGTCGGAGATCTAAAATTCCGCTGGAACTATGTACTTGATGGAATGGTCACTGAAAAATGGTTAGACCAAGGAACCAGGGCCTCAGCAACTTTTGCAGAGATTGGAACTTATAAAAAGGTTGAGACCTTTGGCGGGCCGCAAGGCTACTTGATTGAGCAAGTACGGCAAGAAATGTACAAAAGCGGAATTACCGAAGATCAAATTAACCGCGCTGGATTGCGCATCGTAACAACGTTTAACAAGCAGGCGGAAGACGCGATGATCGCTGCTGTAAAGGAGCAGGGTCCAACTAAGAATATCGAAGGACTGCGGATTGGTATGGCATCAGTTCGACCAGGAACTGGTGAAGTAGTTGCGATGTATGGCGGCGCTGATTACCTCGCTAACCAATTCAACAATGCTACGCAAATGATCGGACAGGCCGGCTCAACTTTTAAGCCATTTACTTTGGCGGCCGCTTTAGAAAATAATGTCTCGCTCGCTTCAACATTTAGTGGCAAGAACAACACAATGGTCGACGGTTACAAAGTTGTTAACTACAGCGGCCACACTTACGGGGACAAGATTACGGTCTTAAAAGCGACAGAAAACTCGGTGAACTCAGCATTTGTGGAAATTGCAAACCAGGTAGGTAAGGAAGTTGTATTCGAGGCGGCCAAGCGTGCTGGAATTCCTGCTGACGCTGTTGGTATGGAGCCAAACCTAGCTTTCACACTTGGAACAGCAAGTCCGCATGTAATCGATATCGCGGCAGCATATGGAACGTTTGCATCTCGCGGCCTTCAAGTTAACCCGGCTTTTATAAAGTCGATAACGTCAGTGCTGGGAGACTCACTCTTTGCGCTGAAACCAAAACCAACTCAGGCTTTCAGCACTGACATCGCAGATACCGTTTCATACGCATTACAAAAGGTCGTTGAAGTCGGAACAGGAACTGCAGCCAAGGGAGTCGGACGTCCAGTTGCCGGAAAGACTGGAACTACAAACGATAACAAGTCTGCATTATTTGCAGGCTATACACCTGAATTAGCTACCGCAGTCATGTTTGTTAAAGATGGCCCTGATGGGCTACCAGTGTCACTTTCTGGTACGGGAGGTATGGATACCGTCACCGGCGGTTCATACCCAGCTCGTATTTTTACGCAGTACATGAAGAATGCACTCAAGAATGTGCCCGTGACTAAATTTGCGCCGTTACCGGCGGGACAACCAAACGGAGCTAACCCAACTGATTCTCCATCACCTTCTGCGGCCCCAACTACTTCAGCGAGTAGCGGTCCTGCGGTGAATGCCATGATTCCAGATCTAAGTCGAACTAAGGTTTCCGATGCAGCAGCGGTATTGCAGGGACTTGGATTCAATGTCGCATTACAGCCGCAAGCGGGAGTTGTAATAGCAGACGGCGTACCAATGTTTGTCATCTCGCAATCTCCAGTGGCGGGGACCCAGGCACTCACAGGATCAACTGTAATTTTACGGGTAGTTAATGTATTGCCTTAGGACGATTAATTAATCAAGTCCGAGTATTACATCAAACGTAGTTGTTGTATTTCGTACATTGCAATCAAGTTCATCGCCAACTTTTAGGTCAGAGTCATCGGACCAAAGCAATGAGACGTGCATGTGAGGCGGCTCAGCAAACACAAGATTTTTCCCAGAGTGACTGAAGGGCGATTTAACTTTCCCCACCGCTTGGGCAAAACCTTCAGCTAGCGCAATACCCCTTTTTCGAATTGTTGTGCGTGGGATTGGCGCAGCTAGAGCAACACCATGCGCGGTCCCACCACTAACAACAACTAGACGCTTATGGCCATCACTATCAACTTGCTGGTAACCAACATGTTGGTGGTCAGTCAGTTCATGAATTTCCAAAATCGTTCCTTGTGCCGTCAATGCTTTCGGCGCACCAAGCCACATATTTGTACCAATACGCACATCGAACAAAAATTTAAATCCAAATTCCGTGCAACGAGACTTAAGTAATTCCACATCTTTCGCAGTTACATGCGAAAGCGAAACATGGAGTGGTAAGTCATATTTCGAAGCAATCTCTTGGTAAGAGGTCATCCAACTAAATATTTCCAGTAGCCGGTCCCCAAACTTTCGCGCATTGTGGCTACCTACCGAATACTCCGCAACATGTGTGATTACGGGTTCAGCGATTGGCATATGTAACGTAAGACCTTTGATGGCTATGTTGTGACGCGCTGCATCTGCGGCATGAATTAATTCGTGAGCTGGCATGCCAAAGCGGTTCAACGAAGTAGCAGTTTCCAAATAAGCATTGCGAACATTAACTTCGGCGGCACGGGCTAAGTCAGTTGAGCTCAGTGTCACGATAACCCGATCAGCATTGTGCAACAAGATGCGCTGCCAAACTGCTTTGGCGGCAAGGTCGGCGGAATTAAATGGCTCGAGGACTACCACTTGACCAGCAAAATCCGCTAGGGCTTGATCCAATTCCCAAACATTTCCAACAGCGATTTGGGTCGAGCCCAACCTTGTTGCTTCACTTGCTAAAACTTTTCTACCAAATCCATATCCGTTGCCTTTAATGACGGGCACAACGACAGCGCCGACTTTCGAGAATTCGGAAACGACATGTTGTTGATGGGCTCGAAATGCCATCGCATCAACAGTTAAAGAAAATGTCATATCTAATTATCGCCTCGACATATACAAGTCGAACGCTTTTGCCCAAAGCGGTGCGATTACAAAATCCCATTCGCCCACGTATTCCTGGGCATAACCACCGGTTCCTAGCTTGAATTGGATTAAACCAAAAAGGTGATTCTTGGAATCTAAAGTGTCTGAGATGCCACGCATGTCGTAAACCTCGGCTTGCTTACTAATGGCTTCCTGAATCATGGCCCATTGCACCGCGTTACTTGGCCGCAGATCTCGAGCTGCGGTTGTTGAGGCGCCATAGGAATACCAAACATGAGATCCGACTTGTGTCATGGTGGTGGCTGCAATCGCGCCAGAGTAATCAGGATGCTCGGCAATAAATACTGAGATGCGCTCGGACGTTTCTGCAGACATAGCGTCCCACATAGTTTTGAAGTAATTAAGTGAGCGAGGCGTAAAGCGATCGCGCTTCGCAGTTTCGACGTAGCATGCATGAAAGGCGGGTAAGTCAGTTGCAGACCCGCGTCGAACTACCACACCTTCTTTTTCTGCTTTGCGGATATTCCGTCGCCACTGCTGATTAAATGCTGCGAAAATATCGTCTTCTGTTTTTCCGGCTAATGAAATTTGGAAAACGTATCGGGGCTGGTAATCACCAAACCCCGACTCGTCAGCTTTGCGCTGCTTCCAGCCGAGCGACTTAAGTTGGTGCGTTAGTGCAACGCCACTGATGTTTGTTTCATCTGGATTGACTTGTGCGATTGACTTTGCAGATTCTGCTGCGATTACATTTTTCAAAGTTTCGGAGTGCCAGCGATTAACCCAAGTATGTGGACCCATTTTGATTTGAAAAACTCCACGAACCTTTGCGTAATCTACTAGCGCTGCAAGGGCGGTCTCAACCATTGGCGCATTGGTCCAATCTAAGTCGGGGCCCTCCGGTAAGTAGGCCAAGTACTTTGAAACTTTTGGCACTTTGCGCAACAGGACCAAACCCGCACCTACGAGCTGATCATTTTCAAACCAACCAAGTGACTCACTTTGCCAACCAGCTTTTGCTTTCCCCCAAGCTGGAGTTTGCAAAAATGAAACTGAAGTACGTTGCACGATGTAAGCCAAGTGTTGCTCTGAACTTATTGGACGAACCTGCACGTTTTAAATCTACCGATCGATTAGTGGGGTAGTGGGACTCTTAGCTAGAGTGCCGCACGCAAGATTGCAATATCTTCAGCAACACCTTCGGACGGAGTCTCCAGAACAATCGGAGCTTTTGCTGTCTTCAGACAATTAATTATGTTGGCCAATTCAATTTCGCCGGAACCAAGATTGGCATGTCGGTCTGCACCAGAATCAAAAGTGTCCCGGCTGTTATTGCAGTGAACCAAATCAATTCGACCAGTAACGCTCAAAATTGTGTCGGCAAGAGCGCCCATGTCGATTCCACCAGCATGTGCATGGCAGGTATCAAGGCAAAACCCAACCCCGGTATCGCCAACGGCATCCCAGAGACGCGAAATTGATTCAAGCCTCCGAGCCATTGAATTTTTGCCACCAGCAGTGTTCTCTATATAAACCGGAACTTTCATATCTAATTGCGCAAGCGCCTTAACCCAGTTATCGACGCCAGCTTGCGGATCGTCACCATCAGTTACGTGCCCGCCATGCACAATTACGGCTTTGGCACCAACGGCCGCGGCTGCATCCACGTCGGCCTGTAGGAGTTTTCGACTTGGGATCCGCACCTTATTGTTGGTCGTCGCGACATTAATGATGTATCGAGCATGGACATAAATCCCAATATTTGCTTGTTCTGCAGCCTTTTTCAGCCCATCAGCGCCGTCTGCATGGGGGAAAATTGAGCCTTTCCAGCTTTGTGGATCGGCCAGAAATACCTGGATGTGTTCGATTCCAAGGGATTGAGCATCCCCAATTGGATCATCTGTGCCAACGTGGGCCCCGATTGGGAGTTTTGCCATGGTTTAAGCGTACTGGCTTGCGGATATCTCAGCCGAAGGTACATTTCGGCGGCTGTGGACTCGCGCCGAAGGTAGATTTCGGCGGCTGTGGATTCGCGCCGAAGGTAGATTTCGGCGGCTGTGGACACAGGTCTTTTGGCCCTCCAAATCTGCCCTAGAATAAAGGTTCTTGATCCCTCCTGCCACGGAAAGACCGTGGCCGATTAGTCCACAGGAGGTGGGTATCAGTATGCGTCACTACGAAGTTGTAGTAATCCTCGATCCCGAGCTCGAAGAGCGAACAGTTGCTCCGTCACTTGATGCGTTTCTTAACGTAGTCAAGAACGATGGTGGCACCGTTGGCAAAGTCGATATCTGGGGTCGCCGCCGTTTGGCATATGAAATCAACAAAAAGGGCGAAGGAATTTACGCCCTGCTTGATGTGAACTGCACACCTGCTGCAGTTGCCGAACTTGATCGTCAGTTGGGACTTAATGAATCGGTGCTTCGCACCAAAGTCATGCGTCTCGACGTTAAGTAGGAGTAAGACATGGCACAAGGCGATGTAGTTGTAACAGTTGTAGGAAACCTAACCGGTGACCCAGAACTGCGCTTTACTCCTAATGGCCAAGCTGTTGCATCATTCACAGTTGCTTCGACAACTCGAATGCTCGACAAGGCGACTAATGAATGGAAAGACGGAGACACAATGTTTCTCCGTTGCAGCGTTTGGCGTCAGTATGCCGAGAACGTAGCGGAGTCTTTGACAAAGGGAACTCGCGTTATCGTTACCGGTCGCTTGAAGCAGCGTTCATACGAAACCAAGGAAGGCGAAAAGCGCACCGTTGTTGAAATGGATGTTGATGACGTCGGTCCAGCACTTCGTAACGCAACCGTAAAGGTTAATCGGGTCGCACGTACTGACAGTGGTTTCACTGGCGGTGGCAGCGGATCTGCAGCACCTTCTGATGATCCATGGGCAGCACCAGTCTCGTCTAGCGACGAACCTCCGTTCTAAGAACGACATCCTTATTCACTTCAACATTTGTTGATCAACCATTCCGGGTGAAACCGGGCTTCTGAAGGAGCACCACAATGGCAAAGCCACCAATTAAGAAATTTAAGCCAAAGGTCTGTGCGTTTTGTCGCAAAGACGCAGCAGCAATCGATTACAAAGATATCCCAACCTTGCGTAAGTTCATTTCTGATCGCGGCAAGATTCGGGCACGTCGAGTAACTGGTAACTGCACCCAGCATCAGCGCGACATCGCAAACGCAGTTAAGAATGCCCGCGAAGTTGCATTGCTTCCATACACCTCAACAGCGCGATAAGGAGACTGACAATGAAACTCATTTTGACTCAGGAAGTCTCTGGTCTAGGTAGTGCCGGTGATGTTGTAGACGTGAAGCCTGGCTTTGGCCGCAACTACCTAGTGCCACAGGGCCTTGCAACTGCATGGACTCGTGGCGGCGAAAAGCAAGTGACTCAGATCAAGCGGGCACGTAATAAGCGCGCGGTGCGAGATCTTGATCATGCTTTGGAAATCAAGAATGCTCTTGAAGCTTCTCCGATTGTCATCTCGGCACGAGCTGGCGATGAAGGCCGTCTATTTGGCTCAATCACCGTTGGCGACATTGCTGAGGCTATCCGCGTTGTCGATGTAGATAAGCGCAAAATCGCGCTTACTTCACCAATCAAGGTAGCGGGCAAGCACAACGTATCTGTTCGGTTACACACTGATGTAACGGCCACCGTTGTACTTGATGTTCGCGGCACCAAGAAGTAAGACGCTTAATCTGGAATTGCCCGCGATAACTCGCGGGCAATTTTAGTTTTACTAAATTTCTTAGTTACCTAACTCTGATATCTATGGGAGAATTAACAACATGACATCAACATTGACCTTTCACACAAATCATGGCGACATCAAAATCAATATCTTTGATAACCATGCACCTAAGACTTCCAAGACCATCCTTGGCCTGGCTGAAGGTACCCACGAGTGGACGCACCCAGCAACTGGTGCAACCGGCACCACGCCGTTATATGACGGCACAGTTTTTCACCGAATTATTCCAGGCTTCATGATTCAGGGTGGCGATCCACTCGGTCAAGGAACTGGTGGCCCAGGATTTAAATTTGAGGACGAACCACATCCGGAACTTGTTTTCGACCGCCCTTACCTTCTAGCAATGGCTAACTCAGGACCTAACACGAACGGCTCACAGTTTTTCATTACCGTTGCACCAACAACTTGGTTGAACTTCAAGCACACAATATTTGGTGAAGTTGCTGATCAAGCAGGGCGTGACGTGGTTGATGCAATTGCAAGTGTGCCGACTGGTCAGCAGGATCGCCCAGTCGATGCAGTTGTAATTGAGAGCGTTACTGTCGCTCGAGGTTAATTGTGTCTAACACTTGCTACCTGCACACAGATAGCGAAGCTTACGTAAGTTGCACCAGGTGTAATCGGCTTATTTGCCCAGATTGCATGATTAGTGCACCGGTTGGGTTTCAATGTCCGCAATGTGTTAATAACGCAAGTGCGCGAACCGTCTCGCCCAAGATGAGTTTAGGTGGGTCATTTAATACGGTTCCGGTAGTGACTAAGTGGCTAATCCTTACTTGTGTGGGAATTTATTTGGTCTCTTTGGTATTTGGTGGAGTCAATGGATTCGCAGCAACATTCGGCATGGTGCCACTCGCGATCGCGCAAGGAGAATGGTGGCGACTAATTACTGCTGCGTTCCTGCACGGTGGCCTACTTCATTTAGCATTCAATATGTATGCGCTGTATTGGCTCGGACCGCAACTTGAACGACTATTAGGTCCGGTTAGGTTCGCTGCCGTTTACTTCCTGTCGGCGCTAGGTGGCAGCGTCGCGTCATATTGGTTCTCACCAGTTAATACCGTCTCAGTCGGGGCCAGTGGAGCAATTTTTGGTTTGATGACAGCGATGATTGTCGTCGGCCGAAAAATGCACGCGGACACCTCACAGCTAGCCGTACTATTTGGCATCAACATAGTAATTGGCTTTGTTTCTGGGGGAATCGATTGGCGCGCTCACCTGGGTGGAGCTGCAGTCGGAGCCCTTACGGCTTGGATTATGACAAAAGGTACGCGCGAGACCCGAAATCAAATCCAATGGGTAAGTTCTCTTGGTGTATTTGTACTTTTGGTAGGGGTTGCAATCTTGCGCAACCAAATGATCCTGGGACAAATTGCGAATCTAGCTCCTTAAGGAAAGGTAAGGTTTGACTATGCCTAAGTCGAAGTCTCGTAAATCAAAGCAGCCCGCGTATACGCCACCGACCACAACACCAGAATCGGTAAAATTTGGTAATCCAGTTTGGCTGGTTCCAACCATGGTGACTATGTTCCTTTTGGGACTGCTGTGGATAGTGGTGTTCTACCTGGCCGGTACCAATATCCCTGTCATGCAGGATTTTGGTAATTTAGGGAATATTTTGATCGGATTTGGCTTTATCGGTGTTGGTTTTGCCCTAGCTACTCGCTGGCACTAGTAAGCGTAAATAACATGCGTGTAATTTACCCCCAGCGGTGGATAACCCTGTGGATAAGTAAATGAGGGGTACATCCGCCGCAATTAAGACATTAGTTGTAGCGATCGTCGCGGCCCTTGCTGGATTTCTATTTGTAGCAAGCGGACTTACAGCCGATGGAACAAATTTGCGAACTGGTGGGCTCGAGGATTTACGTGGATTGGTTTTGGGACGGACAAGCAAAGTCGAATCCCTCGAAATCAAAGTAGATAACCTGCAAACGGTCGTATCAGATTTATCCAAGACAAAAATTGACCCAGCTCTCAGCGCAAAAATCACCAATTTAGAGGGAGCAACTGGCCTCACTCCGATTACGGGCTCCGCACTGCAGGTCACCTTAAACGATGCGCCTCGTAAAAATGGAACAGCTCTCCCAAAAGGTGTAGGACCAGATGATCTAGTTGTTCACCAACAGGATGTGCAAGCGGTGGTGAATGCATTCTGGAGAGGTGGCGCGACCGCTATTCAAGTAATGGATCAGCGAATAATTTCTACTTCTGCCATTAGGTGTGTGGGCAATACCTTGTTGTTACAAGGCCGCGTCTACTCGCCGCCATTTAAAATTACTGCGGTTGGCAATATTCAAGATTTACAGCGCGCTTTGGATTCTGAACCAGGCGTAGAGGTCTATAAAGAATATGTCGACAAGCTTGGTTTGGGTTGGAAGGTCGCGATCATTAATAGAGCAACGATACCTGAGTGGCAAGGATCGATCGGAAGTAATTAGTTAGCCGAGGGAATGACTGGCTGCAGTCCTTCAGCTAAGTGCCGCGCTTCTAAATCACCGCAGCGAACTAACCATTCCGCAAGCATCTTGTGTCCACCTTCAGTCAATACGGATTCCGGATGAAATTGCACACCCTCAATATCTTTAGTGCGATGTTTCAGGGACATAATGACGCCGGACTCGGTTTCGCTAGTTATTTCTAACTCGGGCGGTACTGTATCTCGCTCTACAGCTAACGAGTGATAGCGCGTTGCGGTGAATGGTGAATTTAGTGGCGCTAAGACGCCTTGCTTATGGTGAAATACTTCGGAAGTTTTCCCGTGTAGAAGTTCTGGTGCTCGCGAAACGGTAGCGCCAAAGGCTTCGGCAATTGCTTGGTGACCCAAACAAACTCCAAAGATTGGCTTAATTCCACCGAGCTCATTAACAATATCGATACATACTCCAGCATCTGCTGGCGTTCCTGGCCCGGGTGATAGCAAGATTCCGTCATACTCTCTTGTTTCTTCAACAGTTACCTCGTCATTGCGTTTGACATCTACCTTGGCACCGAGTTGTGCCAAGTACTGCACGATGTTGTACACAAAACTGTCGTAGTTATCAATTACAAGAATTCTGGTCACTTGCTTAGCCTAAGTCCGATTTAGTTAAGGCACGGTTGGGGTTGGAGTCACAATTGGCAGTTGAGAAACGGTGATTGTAACTACAGATCCCTTAGGGAAAAGCGATCCACCACCAGGAGTCTGGGCCAACACAGTACCGTCTGCTACTGCTCCATTTTGTGCCAAGATTATGCTGACCTTAAAGCCAGCAGCGATCAAGTCATTATTAGCCTGGACCTTGGAGCTTCCAACTACGTTGGGAACTGCAATTTTTCCGCTGGAAACTGTGATGCTAATTAGCGTCCCGACATCAACCGAAGTATTTGCGGCGACATCCTGTTCCAGAACCGTACCTTCTGGCTTATCGATATCCTTCAGGGTTACTTTCCCTAACACCAGCCGGGCACCAGTAAGTGCGGCTCGGGCGTCGTCGAGCGTGGTCAGCCCTACCAGATCTGGAACCGTGGTTTTATCCTTACCAGCAGATACCGTTACATCTACTGCTTGTCCTGCCTGTAGTTGCTCACCTGATACAGGGTCTTGACCAATGATCACGCCAACTGGAATATTGTCGTCTGCTTGCGGGGTTTGCTTTCCAATAACTAGGCCTATCCCGCTAAGTGAAGTCGTCGCTTCAGCAACAGTTTTGCCCTTCAAAGTCGGAACTGCGACTGTTGTTGGCGCAGATACAAAATATTGTGAGCCAAGGAT
This sequence comes from Actinomycetota bacterium, assembly GCA_947452765.1. GTDB lineage: Bacteria > Actinomycetota > Actinomycetes > S36-B12 > UBA5976 > UBA5976. The sequence continues at coordinate 16,648 of CANGDR010000022.1, forward strand.
ATAAATTAACCCGGCTGCACCAATCGCAGCAAAGAAAGTCGCGACCCACTTTGCAACGCTGGGCTTTTTAGCAGGCTTGGCTTTGCGACTTCTTGATTCAATATCCTGGGACGACATCATCGCGGTAGCTACGATTGGGATCGCCTGAGTTTCCACAGTTGGTGCTGCCGATATCGGCATACCTGCGATCGCCCGCTCTACGTCAGCGCGCATCTCCGCAGCACTCTGATATCGATTTGCCGGCTGCTTA
>CANGDR010000023.1 GCA_947452765.1 Actinomycetota bacterium
ACGCCGCGCGAACTTCCTGCCGGAAATGAATATGTTGGCAAGGGCCTGGTGTACTTCGTACCAAAGCTTGATGTCCATGCTGGTAAAGATGTGGTGATTATCGGAGGCGGTGACTCTGCTTTCGACTGGGCTTACTCACTTGCCCCAATCGCTAAGTCCGTCACGCTTGTGCATCGTCGCGATACCTTCCGCGCTCACGCATCCACAGTTGAACAAGTTCGCGAAATGGGTGTCGAACTCGTTATCAATAGCGAAGTTGAAAGTGTCCAAGGTGAAGATTGGGTTGAATCGGTCACCATCAAGACAAAAGAAGGTGAATCCCGAATTCTGCCAGCGCAAACATTAGTTGCGGCATTGGGCTTTATTGCAAACATTGGTCCGATTTCCAACTGGGGTCTAGAACTTGAAAAGCGCCGCATTGTGGTTGATTCAGCAATGAAGACCAACCTGCCACGCATTTACTCTGCTGGTGACATCACGACTTACTACGGCAAAGTTCCATTGATTAGCGTTGGTTTTGGCGAGGCAGGTCTTGCGGTTAACAACGCAGCGCCATACATTGATGAACATCAGGGTGTCTTCCCTGGTCATTCCAGTGGAGGCGGTGAATAACATGCCAGCTCAAGAATTTCCACGTGATGCTTTCGCAGATGTACTCGCCTCTAATACAAATTACGCCGCAAATTTTGATGACCAACATCTAACAGGTCGGGCAGCACAAGGGTTGGCCATTATTACTTGCATGGATTCCCGTATCAGTCCCCTGGCAATCGTGGGTATGCAACCTGGTGACGTAAAAATTCTTCGAAATGCGGGTGCGCGCGTTACTGATGACGTATTGCGAACCCTCGTGCTTGCAACTTTCTTGTTGGGCGTGGATCGAGTGCTGGTGATGCCCCATACTGATTGTCGAATGGCTTCCGCAACAGAGGCTGAGATTCATGACACAATTCTGCGCGACAATGGTGTTGACACTAGAAGTGTGGAATTCCGAACCGTTAAAGACCAACTTGAAGCGCTACAGACTGATGTGACTCGAATTCGAACATATCCCCTGTTGGCTGACGGGATTACAGTTGGTGGCGCAATCTTTGATGTTCACACTGGCGAACTTAAGACTTACGACCTCTAGCGATAGGACCTGATATGCCATTCATTACCGTTCAACTAATCGAGGGCCGTACCGTAGAACAAAAGCATGCGTTGATCAAAGAAATCTCTGAGGCAGCTATCCGAGTACTTGATGCAGACCCTGACAACGTTCGAATTGTCATTAATGAAGTAACTGCCGATGACTGGGGCGTAGCTGGAGTTCCAGTTGCGGTTACCCGTGCTAACGCCGCTAAAAAATAATTAAACGTCTATCTTCGATCGATCTAACTTAGCGGCACCATCGATTATGAATTCTTTTCGCGGTGCCACATCCGAACCCATCAGTAGATCAAATACTGCTTCACTTGCCTTGGCATCGCTAACTGTAATTCGACGCAGGGTTCGCTTATCTGGATCCATAGTGGTTTCTCGCAACTGCACGGCATCCATTTCGCCCAAACCTTTATAACGCTGAATCGGTTCTTTCCAGCGACGACCAGATTTTTCAAGGTCCTTTACGGTGGCTGCCATTTCCGCATCACTATATGTATAGATAACCTCACCGGGCTTCTTGGCCTGCCCAACCACTTCAATGCGATGCAGTGGCGGCACGGCTGAATAGATTCGTCCTGCCTCCAGCAATGGTGTTAGGTAGCGCTGGAATAGCGTCAAGAGGAGGGTTCGAATGTGTGCTCCGTCGACATCGGCGTCGGCCAAGATAATGATTTTGTGATAACGAACTGAGTCCATGTCGAATGAGCGACCAGAACCTGCGCCAATGACCTGCAGAATCGACGCGCATTCAGCATTCTTGAGCATGTCAGCTAGCGATGCTTTTTGAACATTAAGGATTTTGCCGCGAATCGGTAATAGTGCCTGGAATTCGCTGTTACGGGCTGATTTAGCGGTACCAAGGGCGCTGTCACCTTCGACGATGAACAATTCAGTTCGATCGTTATCTTCGGAACGGCAGTCCTTTAGTTTTGCTGGCAAAGTCGAGGACTCAAGGGCTGTCTTCCGGCGTTGGGTATCGCGATGATGGCGAGCTGCCAATCGAGCGCGTGATGCGTTGGCAATTTTTTCCAACACTGCTCGAGTTGCTGGCTTTGCGCCTCGAGGTGGATTTGTAAACCACGAAGTAAGTTCCTTTGTGACAACAGTATTCACAATTTTTGCCGCGGCTGGAGTACCCAGAATTTCTTTAGTCTGACCCTCGAATTGTGGTTCAGCTAGCCGAACAGTTACTACAGCCGTCATGCCTTCCTGGACATCCTCTTTAGTTACTGCATCTTCGCCAGTCTTTAGTAGCCGCTGTGCTTTAAGTTGTTCATTAACTACTTTGACCAGCGCGCGATCGTAACCCGTCACATGGGTTCCACCCTTTGGTGTTGCGATGATGTTCACATAGGACTGGACCGTGTTTTCGTACGTGTTGTTCCACAACAACGCGATGTCTACCCCGAGATCGCGTTCGACATCTTTCGGTGCCATATGCCCTTGCGCATCAAGAACTGGGACCGTCTCATGAAATTTGCCAGATCCCTTAAGTCGAATCACTGGCGAAACTGCTTCACCATCCGAAAGGAATTCACAAAATTCCGAAATACCACCGGCGTGAACAAATTCCGCGGTCTTTTCACTCTTCAGCCGATTGTCGGTAACTGTTATGGAAAGTCCAGGTACTAAAAAGGAGGTTTGTCGTGCCCGTGCATAAATCTCTTCTAAATCAAACGCAGCACCAGGAGTAAAAATTTGAGTATCGGCCCAAAATTTGATTCGAGTACCAGTTGCAGTCTTCTTTGCTGGCTTACCAGCCTTTTTTAACCCGCCCTGTTTAGTAAATTTTCCGGATTCATCTTTACCAACAAATACCCCCGGTACACCGCGACTAAAAGTCATGACATGGGTGTTGCCACCGCGGTCCACTTCAACATCAAGTCGAGATGAGAGTGCATTTACTACCGAAGCTCCTACGCCATGCAGGCCGCCTGATGCGGTGTAAGAACCACCGCCAAACTTTCCACCGGCGTGCAGTTTGGTCATAACAACCTCAACACCAGTTAGCTTTGTTTTCGGCTCAACATCGACTGGAATACCGCGGCCGTTATCGTGTACTTCAGCAATTTGGTCGGAATGTAAAATCACTTCGATCTTTGTGCAAAAGCCGCCAAGTGCTTCATCAACTGAGTTATCAATAATTTCCCAGAGACAATGCATCAAGCCGCGTGAATCTGTAGATCCGATATACATACCAGGACGCTTGCGAACTGCATCCAAACCTTCAAGAACCGATAAGTCGGATGCGTTATAGCCTTCGCCTTCAGCAGCGGTTTTCTTACGTGGCGTAGTCGCTTTTTTCTCTGCCATAACCCTTTAACACTATGTATTTATTGGGAAATTCTCAGACTGCCACGCCGCCAAATTTTTACGATTATGTGCAATTGTGAAATGAATTTATACGCCACGAGTGAACCGCGTTTACATAACGCGCCAATGGGCACACTCTCTGACAAGATTGCATGAAAGAAAACTTGCAAGCCAAAACTAACAAAGATAGGTAACCACGTGAACACAACAATTACTCGTACTCCGCTAACAGTTTCCGATCGCTGCGATCGATGTGGAGCACAAGCATTTGTGCGCGTTTACCTAGATGGCGGTTCAGCCCTACAGTTTTGTAGCCACCACTTCAAAGAACATGAAGTTCGTCTACGTTCCGTCGCCGCTGACGTGCAGGATGAAACCGAAACCTTAGAAAATTAATTCTTAGGATTTCGAAGGCGATGGGCTAGCAGCTGCTGGCACTTTGAAAGCTACGCTTCCACTCGTCGTAATTACCTCAACCCATGTCTTACCTGGCAGTGGTCCAACTACGCTTCCATCAGCAGTTGTCAGCGTCATCTGTGAAGTGGTATCGGCTTTAGTCCAAGTAACATCAATCATCTGGCCATCAGTAAGTAAGTATCCACTTCCTGTTCCAGTTAACACAGTACGAGGAACGTAGTGACCTGCTGGGTCTTTGTAACCCGCGTTTACTTCTGTGGTCTTAATTACGACGAGACTGTTGGCTGAAAGTTGCTTGCCGTCCATTGCCTTATGCGGCTTGTTCCCATCATCGCGTAACCAAAGTTTTGTTCCTGCATCCCAGGTCCAACCCGGTGTCGATTCTTTACTAAACGTCAATCGCACGGCTGTGACAGGAGATCCAACCGGCGCAGCTGTTTGTCCCAGTGGCAAAGTAAAGAAACCTGCTGTTGGTGATACCGCAGCTTTGTTACTCGCTATCAGATCCGCTAGATACATGTATAAATTGTGTGGAGCTGGGTGGTATTTGGTGCGATGCATGCCGGGCGCACCTTCAGTAGAAATAACAATCGATTTAGGTAGGTTCTTCTTTACGTAAGCGATCGTCGGCTTGGCAGCACCTGAAAATACAAAATAATCTGCAATTGGAGAAGCGATGCTTACGTCAACATGGCGGGCACTGCGAACGGGACCAGCTTCTTTGGGAATGTCAGATTGAAAAACAGCGCCAAAGCGAGTCATGCCACCTTCAACAAGTTCTTCGAAAACTAGGTCAGCGCTATCTAGGCCGGCCTGTGGTCGCACCGAAGGATCGTTTTCAATCTTGATCACGACAACAGGCACTTCAGCTGCGTTATCTGGTCCTGGTAGCTGTGTAAACGGCCAAAAAACCGGGTCTTTTGTTTTCGTTGGACTTGAACTCGGACTCGCGGATCCAGCAACTGAGCTTGTTCCCTTGGAACAACCAGTCAGCAGTAAAGCTGTTACTACGAGAGAAACGCCAATGCGAGAGTTGATTTTCACGACACCACCATGTTTGTAAGTTCGAAGTCCAGAATGCCTGATTTTTAGGGCGCAATTCGGTTGCGACACGCAAAAAACAGCGAAGATAGCCAGATTTTAGCTTATTTTTCTGTTACCAAAAATAGGTTTTGAGATTAGTCCAAGTAATCACGAAGTACTTGCGAGCGTGACGGGTGGCGAAGTTTGGACATAGTTTTAGATTCGATCTGACGAATACGTTCACGAGTCACGCCGTAAACCTTGCCAATTTCATCCAGTGTCTTCGGCTGACCATCGGTTAGACCAAAGCGCATCTTGACTACGCCTGATTCGCGCTCGGAAAGTGTGTCTAGTACTGAATCGAGTTGCTCTTGCAGCAAAGTGAATGAGACTGCGTCGGCCGGCACGATGGCTTCAGAGTCTTCGATCAAGTCACCAAATTCACTGTCTCCCTCTTCACCAAGTGGTGTGTGCAGGGAAATCGGTTCGCGGCCATACTTTTGGACTTCGACGACCTTTTCCGGAGTCATGTCTAGTTCGCGGGCCAGTTCTTCTGGAGTTGGTTCGCGGCCAAGGTCTTGAAGCATCTGGCGCTGTACGCGAGCGAGCTTATTGATGACTTCAACCATGTGAACCGGAATACGAATCGTGCGTGCCTGATCAGCCATGGCGCGCGTAATCGCCTGGCGAATCCACCAAGTTGCGTAAGTCGAGAATTTGTAGCCCTTGGTGTAGTCAAACTTTTCTACAGCACGGATCAAACCGAGGTTACCTTCTTGAATCAAGTCCAAGAAGAGCATGCCACGACCGGTGTAACGCTTAGCCAGCGAAACAACGAGGCGAAGGTTGGCTTCAAGTAAGTGATTCTTTGCGCGTTGGCCATCTTCGGCAATCCATTCGTAGTCACCTTGGCGACGGTCTTTGAATGGGCCACGAGTTGCAAGAAGTTCTTCAGCGAACAGTCCAGCTTCAATTCGTTTTGCTAAGTCAACTTCTTCTTCGGCGTTAAGCAACGGGACTTTACCGATTTGCTTTAGGTAATCCTTTACTGGATCAGCGGTCGCGCCGGCAGTAATAACTTGCTGAACTGGTTCATCGGTGTCATCAACATCAGAGATAACTAGGTTGTCAGATTCAATTGCTGGCTTTTCGATTTCTTCTTCGTCAGCAATTTCCGCCAAGTCAACGACAAGTTCGGTTTCTAGATCTACTTCAAGTACAGCGGCTTCAGTTAAAGCCACAATGTCAATGTCATCATCAACGTCAATTTCGATTACGTCATCATCAACACTCTTTGGTGCTTTACCAGCTTTGGCGGTCTTCTTTGCAACCGGAGCTGCTGCTTTAGTTGCCTTCTTGGCTGGCGCACTCTTGACAGGTGCGGCCTTCTTTGCCGAAACTTTTTTCACGGGTACAGATTTTTTAGCTGGCGCTTTTGCTGGTGACTTCTTTGCAACTGGTTTAGCAGCAGCCTTCTTGACCGCAGTGGCCTTCTTCGCAGGAGCTGCTTTCTTAGCTACAACTTTCTTAGCCGGAGCGGTTGCCTTTTTTGTTGCCACTTTTGCCTCTTTCAGCGTTCTCGTGCAATAACAAGGGCCCTTGTCAAGCAAGCAGCTCGACCCGGGCAACATCACAAGGATGTGACCTAAGTGTATCGCGGTTCTCTGACACTGCCGACCTGGGAGCCCCAGCTTGGCTAGTGCGAAACCAGCACAGTTCTGGCTGATCGAATCGGAACGGTCAGGGCCTTAGATTGCCGGATCACTTCCCCAGCAACGGCGAAGGTTCCGACTCCAGCCACGGTGTATTCGGCAGTCCAGACCGCTGTTACGCCCACAACATAAGTCCCCGGACTGCGATATTGGTGCGTGATTTGTCGGATGGGGTAATCAGCGCCAGGCACCGACTTCCAGGCTGAATTTCCGTCTGCCCAAACCCAGCGCCAAGTGGGGGTCGCCGTGATCTTCACCTTGTGACCCGAAAGTGAAAATGCTGGCGGTTGAAAGTTTGTTGGTTGACCACTCCAGAAGATGACCGGGATAGCTGTCAGGCTGCCGCCGCTGGGACTGAATCCTGGCTTGAGGCTGGGGACATAACGAATCACTTGATCATTCAGTCTAGTTTCCACGTCTCGCCGAGTAACCGGTTTACTGCTTCCCCAGCAAACCGAACCGATTGTCGCGACCGTTTCGGACGTCAGACCAAATCCCACTCGGTAAAGCAAACTGCCTTTCGGGCAAGTTACGACGGCGTGCTTGCAAGGTACCCCTGCACCCTGCTGGCAGTAGATCGTGTAGCTCCAAGTGCAACCTAGACATTCAGCTACGGACTTTCTAGTTTCACTTGTTCCTGAAAAGGATCCGGGAAGCAAGAGTCCCCCATTTCCGATGTATGCAGCTACAGAGTTGTCGCCGATCACGCTTGGGTCAGCTGCAGTCGCGGGCGACGCGGTCAAAGCGGTTCCCAATACAAGAGTGACAAGTCCGGGAATCAGCCAGAGAACTATTTTTCGAATCACTTCGTGACCTTAGGCAGATGGTCAAAAATATTTCTAGTCATAAATTGAGATTGTGGATAAGTGTCTACGCTGCGCCTGCGATGCAGGACTCATAGCTGACTGCTTCCAATGACTGTGACCAAATGTAGGAAGGTACGTCATGCCTAAGGGCGATGTCGAGTAGCTGTGCTAACGAATACGCCGAGTCGGCGTTCAGTGCGCGATCGACCATTACAGCTGCAAATTCCCCGTCGCCATCAAGCCAAGCAATTCCAGCGATCACAGTTGCAAACGGAGCCACATAGGCTTCCTGTGCCCGTTCAATTTCAGTTGTCAAGTGTGCCTGGAAGCTCGATCTTGCTTCCGGATTGTCGTGTAGTTTTCGCAATAGCCCATCTCGGCTTCTAATGTCGCCCAGCGCGATTGCTAATTTGGCATGCGTCCGCCACTCAAAGGCCTGTGGTTTTTCGCAGCTCTGGAAAACCACATCTACGAGATCCGTGCGCGCTTTTGCGGCATTTGTAGTGAGGTTGGCAGCAAAGGAATCTAGGGACTCAGAGATCGCATGGTCTCGATCTACATAGTCGACCGCTTGGTCTTGTTTAGGTTGTTTTTTCATCCCAAAAGAATGATGTTCAGTGCCCTATCTAAAAAGTCGCATGCAAAAACTGTGTGCCTGGACCGGATGTGGACATGAAAACGCACCCAGAGTTCGGGTGGCTTCCCCTCCGCCGTCCCTCTGGGTGCTTAGAGAAAATCTAGACAACAAATAGCCGACACACCCACATAGACACGCCGACAATCTTTAATGTCAAAAAGCGACCCCGGTGACGAGGACCACCCCGGGTTGTGTCAAAGTTTTCACATGCAACTTGACCACGTGGCCTACGCAGTAACAAACGCCGAACTAGCTGACACAGTTCAGCGTCTCGGAAATGAATTAGGCGTTGCATTCATCGACGGTGGTAAGCATCCGCGTGCTGGCACCCGCAACTTCATCTTGCCTTTGGCAACTGGGCAATATATTGAAATCGTGGCTCCGATTGATCACCCTGCAGCAGAAACTGCGCCATTTGGGCAGGCGGTTCGCGCACGTGCTGAAGCCGGTGGCGGTTGGATGGGCTGGGTTGTAGCTGTTGATGACATGAAACCAATCGAAGCGCGAATTGGTCGCACTGCTGGGGACGGGCATCGCCAACGTCCAGGCGGTCAAGATTTAACTTGGAAACAAATCGGAGTAACTGACTTAATTGCCGAGCCGATTTTGCCTTACTTCATCAAGTGGGATGACATGGCTTTTCATCCCAGTCTCGGTGGCACAAGCGACGTTGCCATAACGGAATTTGCCATCAGTGGCGATCGTGATTCTTTAACTTCCTGGCTTGGTGATTCACCAGAAAATCTATTGGCCGACATCGCACTTAACTGGGTCGAAGATCACACAGTTGGTTTAACTTCAGTTACCTTTAAAACCGCAAAGGGTTCTGTAACCATCGATTAATTAGCGCGGAAGTAATTGCGCGTTCGCCAAGATTAGTGGCTGGGACGCCGGCTTAGAAAAATACGTCAACGGTTCATGTAGCGCGAGCATTTTTGGCAACATTTTTGCAACCACTCGAGCATCGTCTAACGCGGAGTGTGCCCCTTCTTGAGTAATTCCGAAGTGCTCGGCCAGAGTTCCTAGTTTGTGATTTGCGGTTGTAGTTACCGTTCGCCGCGAAAGCCAGTACGTGCACAGTCCTGGCATTTGATTCAATTCAATCCCGTTATGCCTTGCCTCGGAAGCTACAAAACCCTCATCAAATTTGGCGTGATGCGCCACAAAAATCGCGCCATCCATAACGCGCGCTAGCTCATTGAAGATCTCGTCAAATTTCGGCGCATCGGCAATCATTTGGGAACTGATGCCATGGATCCAGTCAGCGCCAGTATTCGAATTTCCGGGGTTGATCAAGGTAGACATGGAATCGATTTCCTGTCCTGCAGGATTGATCCGGACTGCGGCGATCTCGATTACTCGAGCGCCATCAGAGGGCTTAAGGCCTGAGGTTTCGACGTCCACCACGACAAAATCGCTCTCGAGCGTGTGCGTTCCGCCAGTTCCCCCGTAATACAAGAAGGGCCCTTGGTCGCCTGGGTTGGCAAAACGTGAATCCATTCAATGAATGTATCGGTCACCTCAGACTAATTCCACACTCGTCCGCGTGTGTGGCTAACCCAGCCGAGTGGATATCAGACGTACGCTAAAAGTATGAAACTTCCCGTGGCTATTACGGTCAGCACTATTGCAGTCGCTTTGATGGTTGCTGGCTGCTCAAAAAAGACTCAGGTTGCATCTATCCATTCAGATAGCCCAACTCCTGCCGTATCCGTTGCTTCGGTTGCTTGGGCGGACATGCCACACGTCACAGCTAATGATGTAACTGTGGATTGCTCGACGTACACACAAGGCGCCAAGTCGATTATTCGACAAGAAACTGACGTCAAAGTGGGTGACGTTATGTATCGAATTGCGATTGTCGGTTGTGGCGTATCTGATAGTGAAGTTAGCGCCGAATTTGTTGAATCATTCGTCGCCGATGGTGGAAATTGGGCATCTAATGGCTTAGTTTCTGGCCCTGATGTTCCGTTTAACACTTCTGGTGAATGCACAACCGACAATAAAGTTGCTACCTGCCCAGGCTTTGTATCAAGCGGAGAAGGTTCTGCAGTGGGCCACATTGATATCACCGCCCAAGACGGTGGGCTGGTCTGGACTTTCGTAGCTGGCTAGCTAAACCTAAACTTCAGGGTGAACCACGCGGGACACATTGCAGTCTGCTGGGTTGAATTCCGAAATTGGAGTCGGACATTCCAGTTCGACCAAAGTGCAGGTTTTTAATTCAGCGCCGTGGCCGGCCAACGCACAGAGATCGGTTACGCCAGGGTTGTGAGCGATGATCAAGACCGAATCAACTGCCCCGGATTCCTGAATCAGGCCAGTCAAAGTCTCGGCATCCGAGTTGTAGGCTGCTTTAGAAACTTCAATTGCTCCAGACTCCAAACCTAAGCCTTCTAATGTTTCTTGCGTTCGCGTCGCAGCGCTGACAACCACTACATCGAAAGTGATGCCAACTTCTGCAATCCACGTACCAAGAGCGGCGCACTGGAGTCCACCTTTTTCGTTTAGCGCTCGAGCATGATCGGTATCGCCTTGCTTTTCAGCCTTAGCGTGACGCAGTACGCAGACCTTAGTCATGTGATTGGGGCTCATCGGACGGGAACCGCACCGATGTGTTGGCAATTCTGTGCGGCGGCATTACAACCTGAAGTCAAAGCGCGAACGCATTCAGCCTCAGTTAGTTGAGACCAATCCTTGACCTGCGAAAGTTCAGAAATCAAACCAGCACAAAACGCATCGCCGGCACCGGTTGTATCAATAACTTCGACAAGTTCCGCTGGAGCTTGCGCAATTACCTTTCCGCGTCGTAACCAGGTAGCGCCTTGCGGGCCGCGTTTGACTATTAAGTTCGCAAATTCTTTTGTCCAGTCATCAGCAGCACCTTCGGCAAGCGCATCGAATTCATCTTCGTTGGCGAGCACGATGTCCGCTAGCGCCAAGTACGCGCGAACTGCAGTTGCGCCACGATGTCGGATCGGCGAACTAGAAGCCGCGTCAACAACTAGTCGAGTTGGGCTGGAGTGAACAAGTTGTGCAATGTCAACGGTCATCTGCGAAGTTTCGCTGCGCAGGAACGAATAAGCGCTCATAATCACAATTCCGGCATCTGCAATCATTCCGCGTAACTCATCATCGCAATCAATCTTTAGGTTTGCTGCGAAGTCAGGCATCATGGTTCGCGAGCCGTTATCGTCAACCAAAATCACACATGTTCCGGTGCGATCATCCTTAATGGTTTGGATGTGCTTGTCGCGAACGCCGAATGCATGAAGTTGAGTGCGCACCCACTGCCCCAGCACGTCGTCACCGACAGCTGAAACAAAATCAATGTCTAAGCCCAGGTGCGTCATCCAAACTGCCATGTTGCAGGTTGACCCACCTAGGGTGATGCTATTTCGGGCTGTTGTATCCGAGTTGATCTGCAACGGTTCGGCCAACAGGCTGACCACGTCAACATTGACATCGCCAATGACACAAATTTTGTTCATATTTATTACTTTTTTGCCGCTACTGCGATCTCAGCAGCTAGCCGAGCATTTGCATTGATCAGAGTGACATTTACTTCGAGTGACTGATTATTGGTTTGGGTGTGGAACCAATCCAATAAGAACGGTGTTACCTCTTTGCCAGTGATATGTAGGCGGTCCGCTTCAGCCAATCCCTCTGCCAAGACTCGATCATGGAGTTCAAGGTCCAGCTGGTCAGCATCTGAAACTGGCTTAGCAACGATCACGGCTCCTGGAGCTTTAATCGCGTCTCGATTGAGCGCAACGGCTGCGGCTTGTTCAACGGTGTCTACCCGCCATGGAACCGTAAAACCAGAATCGGCGCGATAGAAACCTGGGAACTTATCGGTTCCAAAACCGACAACTGTGATTCCAAGAGTTTCGAGTCGTTCAACTGTTGCCCCAACATCAAGAATCGACTTAACGCCGGCGCACGTGACTGTAATTGGGGTGCGCGCCAAAGTAACTAAGTCACCAGATTCGTCATAGGTATCTTGTGCGCCGCGATGGACACCGCCTAAACCGCCGGTTGCGAAGAACTTGATGCCAGCTAGGTGTGCGATGTGACTGGTTGCCGAAACCGTAGTTGCGCCGTGACCACCTGATGCAAGTACCGGACCAAGATCACGGGTGGAAACCTTAACTACATTGCTGTTTGGATCGCCCAGGATTTGTAATTCGTCGGGACTTAGACCCACCCGCACTACGCCATTAATAATTGCAATAGTTGCTGGCACCGCCCCACCGTCGCGCACACTTTGTTCGATTTCTGCGGCGACTTTTACGTTGCGCGGACTAGGTAAACCATGACTGATGATGGTTGATTCCAATGCCACCACAGCGTCTCCGGTGGCCATTGCCAGCTTTACTTCGGGGTGGATTACGAGACGGGAGGGATCAATACTCATGCCCTACAGCCTAAGGCTTTACTATTGCTTACCTTTAAGTAGTTGCGAAACTCGTTGGGGCGAAATTTTCATTATTGTGGCGATATCTTTGCCTGAGATATTCATATCAGATAATCGACCTGCTACTGAACGCGATAGTCGAGCCATTCGTCGTTGATAGCTGTCGAGTTCCGCTGCAAATTCTCGAGCTTCTTGGAGGGCACTTTCAAGTTCATCGCCCACAACTGGGATTATTTCGACATCAAATGAATCTTCGGGCTCACCCGAAACCATAGATATCGCTTCCCGGATCCAGGATTCAGCTAGATCCAAACTTTTAACTTGAGAAATCGCATTAGGTAGCAAGCGAGCTTGTAGTACCCACCACTTATTTTCATTAATCGCATCTACTAGATACAGCTTTCGGCTATTCACTGCCACCACCTTCTTCCTAGTGCCGGTTCCAATTGCTTAAAAATTCGAATTCGCGCGGTCTCAGATACCTCAACATGTCGCCCAATCACTGTGTTTACACTTCCTACTTGAATGCCCGTGTGGTTCGTGCGCTCGGATAGAAAAAAATCGATTCCTTGGCGTTTTGCTTCTCGTTCTATCTGCTTAAGGACTGCCCTACGTTTCATATGGTACCTCTAGGGGGACTAGATATCTCACCATTTCAGAACAGGATTCGTTAATTTTCATAACTAAGAATTTCGCCGGAATTGATAAAGCGGTCTCGGTGACAGTTGCCTGTGGATGAAGTTCTATTGTTGGTTCAGCACTTAATTCCCTGGAGGTCACGATGTCTGAACTTAAATTGATCCAAGCTCGTCACGGCGTAGCTGATCGCATGAAGAAGGGTCAGACCCTCAAGGTTATAAATACCTACGGACAGCAAGTAATCGACTTCTGGGCTTTTGCTGCCAACGACATGAATGAATACATGTCCATGCATCACACCCACGCTGCACTTCTGAAAATTATTCCAACCGTCGGCGATACTTTGGTCACTACCAAGCGTCGCGACATCATGACAATTATTGAAGACACAACTCCAGGTATCCATGACACCTTGATGCCATCGTGTGATCGCTACCGTTACGAGCAGCTTGGTTGCACCGAGTACCACATGAACTGTAAGGACAACTTAGAAGTTGCCTTGGACAAGATCGATGTCGAGCGCTTGGTTCACCCAGCCCCGCTAAATCTATTCATGAACATTCCAGTTAGCCCAGCTGACAACAACTCAATTAAGTGGGATGGCTGCCCAGCAGGCGTTGGTGAATACATAACTCTTCGCGCCGAAATGGATTGCATCGTCGCTTTCTCATCTTGCCCGCAGGACATAGTCCCAATCAACGGTCCGAACTGCGAAATCCAGGACACGCATTACATCATCGAAGGCTAAGTTTTTTCAGGCTCTTTCTCGACAGCGAGTTCAGGAAGTGACTCTACGTAATCGAGTAGGACCCTGAATGGAACATCGGGATCATCAACCCAGTCATATGACTCAGACATGCGTCTATTATTTCGTAATTTTTCCATTTCTATCTCATATTCTCTGTTCTGGCAGTTACTAGCCTGTAAACATCCAATTCGACGTTAGAAGGTACTAGCCAGGCGAGAAGTACGTTCCCATCGAAGGATTTTGCTCTGATCGCAATCCTTTGACCATGGATCGGATGGAGGTCCATAAACGCTGCAATGTCTGAACGCCCAACAATCGCTTCGCGCACCTCACGGCCAGACAAATTGTGCTTTGTTCTAATCTTGCTTTCCACAGCTCTACTAATCTCAATTTGAGCGACCCAGATTTTCATTTGCTCCCTGACTTTTGTCAGAGAATGTCACGCTCGATTGGGACTAGCGAAGTAAAAAGTGGAAGGTGTGGATGAAAATAGCCTGTGGGGGCTAAGTCCGGATTTTGTAATCTTCCAGCAAGCGACGCGCAATAATCATGCGCTGGATATCTGCGGTTCCTTCACCGATTAATAGCATCGGTGCTTCGCGATATAGCCGCTCAATTTCATATTCCTTGGAATAGCCATAGCCACCATGAATCCGGAATGAATCTTCGACAATCTCTTTGCAGAATTCACTGGCAATATATTTTGCCATGCCAGCTTCCATGTCATTGCGTTCGCCAGAATCCTTCTTACGTGCTGCGTTAACCATCATGGCGTGCGCCACTTCTACCTTGGTAGCCATATCAGCCAGGCGGAAAGCGACGGCTTGATGTTCGGCAATTACTTTGCCAAAAGTTTCGCGTTGTTGGGCATACTCAATTGCTAGTTCAAAGGCGCGCAGGCCAAGTCCAGCCGCGCGAGCTGCCACGTTTACGCGGCCAACCTCAATGCCATCCATCATTTGGTAGAAACCCTGGCCGACTTCCCCACCAAGTAGATCGTCGTTGGACAGCTGCAATCCGTCCATGATCATTTCGGTGGTATCAACGCCTTTGTAGCCCATTTTTTCGATTTTGCCGGGGATGGTTAAGCCAGGCCGAGTTTCGCCAAAACCTGGCTCCTTCTCAACTAAGAACGTAGCCATCTTCTTATAGACGCTTACATCGGCGGCAGCGCCTTCATCGGCACGCACCAAAACCGCAACTAAAGTCGAGGATCCACCGTTGGTTAACCACATCTTTTGCCCAGTTAGGCTCCAACCGTCGCCGTCCCGAACCGCCTTGGAAGTAATCGCCGAAACATCCGATCCACAACCTGGTTCACTCATGCTAAATGCACCGCGGACTTCGCCAGTTGCCATCCGTGGCAAATACTTTGCCTTCTGCTCGGCCGTTCCATGTTGCATCAACATGTAAGCCACGATGAAGTGTGTGTTAATAACGCCGCTAACTGGCATCCACCCACGCGCGATCTCTTCAACGACAAGCGCGTAAGTCAAAAGCGATTCACCTAATCCCCCAAATTCTTCGGGAATCATCAGGCCGAATACCCCAAGTTCTTTCAAGCCATCGACAATGGCCTGTGGGTATTCATCCGCATGTTCTAATTCGTTAGCAACTGGAATGATTTCGTTTTCGACGAAGACATGTACGGCGTCCAAGATTGCTTCTTGCACATCGGTTAGTCCATCAGTTTGTGCCAGGCGCGCCATGACTTAACTCGCTGGGGGCGTGAAAGTTTGGGTGCGCTTCATGCCGGCAGCCCGACCCTTTGCCGAAACCACAAGCGCCATCTTGCGAGATGCCTCGTCAATCATTTCGTCCCCAAGCATCACCGCGCCTTTTGCGCCGCCGGCCGAGCTTGTGGCCCAATCGTAGGCATCCAAAATCATTTCGGAATGGTCGTAATCTTCTTGGCGCGGTGAGAACATTTCGTTAGCAAGTTCAATTTGATCCGGATGTAAAGCCCACTTGCCATCAAATCCAAGGGCGGCCGAGCGACCTGCCACTC
>CANGDR010000024.1 GCA_947452765.1 Actinomycetota bacterium
ATGTCATATGAAATAGTGCGCCGAAATCAAGTTAAGAGTGAACAAAAGAATGTCGCGAAAGCTTTGGCCAAGCAGGAGGTCGCAGCATGAACAGCGTAAAGTCTCGTAGATTCCTTGCTTCATTTGCTACCGCAATAACCATGCTGTCCATCACCCGAACTATCACTGGTAATGGTGACTTAACCAGTTCGGTAACAATCGCTCAGGCCCTGGTATTCGCTTCGCCAATCGCACTTGCTGGCCTAGCTGGCATCTGGTCAGAACGTGCTGGTGTTGTAAATATTGGGCTAGAAGGCATGATGATTCTTGGCACCTTTGGTGCTGGCTGGGCGGGTTGGCAATGGGGCGCTTGGGCGGGTGTTCTCGCAGGTGTCATCTTTGGCGCTATTGGTGGATTATTACTAGCAGTAGCAGCTGTGACTTTCGGTGTCGATCAAATCATCGCCGGTACTGCAGTCAACCTCCTGGCACTTGGCTTAACTAAATTCCTAGCTATCTTGTTATTCACAAACGCACCAGGCGGCGGTCAAGCACAGTCCCCACCAATTAAAGGTGAAATCCCAACATTCACATTCAATTCCATTGTGGATCCACTGACATCAATTCATGAAAAAGGAATTTTCTTTATTAGTGATGCAGCTGGATTGATTGGCGGACTATTTTTGCACCTTTCAATTCTTACAATCATTACATTCTTGTTATTTGTAATGACGAGCATTGTCTTATGGAAAACTGCTTTCGGCCTACGCTTACGTAGCGCTGGTGAAAATCCGTGGGCAGCAGATTCCCTCGGTGTGAAGGTTGTTAGATACAAGTACCTGGCAGTTGTCTTCTCAGGCTTTTTAGCAGGTCTGGGTGGTGCGTATTTGTCGATTTCATCCACGATCTACCGCAATGGAAATACCGCAGGCCGAGGCTTCATCGGTCTTGCGACCATGATCTTTGGTAACTGGCGGCCAGGTGGTACCGGTGCTGGTGCGCTGATGTTCGGCTACATTGACACACTTCGCCTGATCGATACTGGTAATAAAAACGTCAAGGGTCTAATTCTGCTTGGTGCACTCGTACTTTTCACTATCGGCGGCTTGATGATGCGAAGTGGAAAACGTAATACTGCAATCGGTTTCTTGGTACTAGGTGCAGTTATGGTTGGCGCATTCTTTGGTGCAACTTCATTCCCACCGGAGGTAGCACAGGTCGCTCCGTACATCACAACGCTCCTGGTCTTGGCGACCGCCTCACAGAACTTGCGACCACCAGCAGCTGATGGCGTCCCGTACCGAAAGGGAGATCATCACTAATGAAAATTAATTGGGATGAACTTCGCGCAGCTGCAACTGAAGCTATGGAACATGCTTATGCGCCGTACTCAAATTTCCCCGTTGGCGTAGCAGCCCTCGTCGACGATGGGCGAATCGTGACTGGATGCAATGTTGAGAATGCCGCTTATGGCGTTGCGCTTTGTGCTGAATGCGGACTTATTTCGAATTTGATCGTTTCGGGTGGTGGCAATTTAGTTGCAGTTGCTTGCGTAGATCGTCACGGAAATGCTTTGATGCCTTGCGGGCGTTGCCGCCAGCTCCTTTGGGAACATGGCGGTCCGGAATGTCTAATTGATTCCGTAAGTGGCATAAAGAATATGACTGAAATTTTGCCAGATGCCTTTGGGGCACACGATTTAACAGACCGGTTATAAATTACACGATCGAGCAGATCGGTAATAGGTAATAGCCTTGTGCCATGAGCACAGAGCCGTTTGCAGCGGTTGAATTAATTGCCGTTAAACGTGATCACAATGAACTAACCGATGCACAAATTGATTGGTTCGTTGGCGCGTACGTCAGGAACGTAATCGCCGAAGAGCAGATGTCTGCGATGGCGATGGCCATTTTGCTCAACGGGATGAACCGGCGCGAAATTGTGCGTTGGACTAAGGCCTACATAGACTCTGGCGACACTATGAGTTGGTCCACGCTGGGTCGCCCAACTTCCGATAAACATTCAACAGGTGGAGTCGGTGACAAAATAACTTTGCCGTTGGCCCCTCTTGTCGCTGCATGTGGTGTCAGTGTTCCCCAACTTTCGGGTCGCGGCCTGGGCCATACCGGTGGAACGCTAGACAAACTCGAGTCCATACCCGGTTGGCGAGCAAAGCTTTCAAATGAGGAAATGTTTGCGGTACTAAATGAGACTGGTGCAGTAATTTGTGCAGCCAGTGAAACACTTGCTCCCGCTGACCGTCGGATCTATGCCCTGCGAGATGTAACTGCAACGGTCGAATCTATTCCACTTATTTCAGCGTCAATTATGAGCAAGAAAATCGCGGAAGGTACCGGTTCACTTGTACTCGATGTAAAGGTTGGCTCTGGCGCATTCATGAAGACTGTGGAACAAGCACGTGAACTCGCAACCACCATGGTCGGAATTGGCAATGACGCCGGAGTTACAACTCGCGCCTTACTTACTGCCATGGATATACCACTTGGTAGAACTGCTGGCAACGCCCTAGAAGTTCAGGAATCTCTCGATGTCTTATCCGGTGGTGGACCATCTGATGTTGTGGAGTTAACCATCACACTCGCCCGAGAAATGCTCGACACCTCAGGCGCCAAGGGAACTAAAGATCCCACTACTGCCCTGCAAGACGGTTCGGCTATGGATGTTTGGCGCAAGATGATTTCTGCCCAAGGTGGAGATATCGGTGCAGCTTTGCCAACATCCAAAGAAACTCACGAAATTTTTGCTGACTCCGAAGGCTACTTAACCAAACTCGATGCATTGGCAATCGGAGTCGCTAGCTGGCGCCTTGGTGCGGGTCGTGCTCGGAAAGAAGATGCCGTACAACTGGGAGCCGGAATTCAATGGCACGTAGGCCACGGGGAATCTGTCACTAAGGGTCAGAAGTTATTCACGCTACATACCGATGAAGCTGCGCGATTTGAGTCAGCCCTTGAAGTGTTAACCACTGGTTTTGCAATTGGTTCCCATGCGGAAATCTCAGATCGATTGCCATTAATTATCGATCGAATCGTTTAGTCCGATTCGAGGTATTCTGGCTGTATGCCTCAATTAATTAGTGAACCGACGATGATTCCAGTGCCAGGTGGCAAAACTATTGCTGAATACGTGGGTCGGGTGAAGACCGGAGATAGTGATGTTTCGGTTGCTGTCATGCACGCTCCTGCGGGTTGGTCTGAACCTGAACAAGCTCCTGCCTTTGATGAAATTACCGTTGTGATAGCCGGTTCAATCGAGGTTGAGTGTGAAGGTAAAACGCTAACCGTTGGTGCGGGTCAGGCTTTGATAACACGTGCTGGCGAAAAGGTTCGTTACCTGACTAAAGAAGATGCGCACTACGTTGCGATCTGCCTACCTGCATTTTCCCCTGAGCTTGCAAATCGAGATGACGAGTAATGATCTCCCCTGCGGTAATTAAAGCGGTTCCAAAAGTTTTACTTCACGACCACTTAGATGGTGGGCTGAGGGTATGTACGATCCTGGATTTAGCACACAAGCACAACTACACCGCACTGCCATTCGACAATGAGAACGAGCTATCGAATTGGTTTCATACTGCAGTGCAGGGTTCGTTAGAAATTTATTTAGAAACATTTGCCCACACGGTTGGCGTAATGCAAACACCAGATGCATTGCAAAGAGTTGCTAGTGAGTGCGCACAGGATCTGGCGGCTGATGGCGTGGTCTATGCCGAAATTAGGTTTGCCCCAGAGCTGCACACTGCTAAGGGTCTTAGCTACCGCGAAGTTATCGACAATGTTCTACTTGGATTCCAACAAGGTGAGGCTGCCGCCAAAGCCGCCGGTAATACGATTCGCATCGGCACCTTACTAACTGCGATGCGCATGGCTGATGTGTCGCTTGAAATCGCAAAACTAGTAGTTGAATATCGTCATCGTGGCGTTGTTGGTTTTGACATTGCTGGTAAAGAGGCTGGTTATCCTCCCACTGAACACCTAGAAGCATTCCAATATCTGCAACGTAACAACGCCCATTTCACAATTCATGCTGGCGAAGCATTCGGCTTAAAAAGCATTTGGGAGGCCATCCAATTTTGTGGTGCGGAACGTCTTGGCCATGGCGTCCGAATCATTGACGACATCTCAATCAATCCAGATGGCACGGCTGCCTTAGGGGATCTTGCAGCATATGTTCGGGACCGTCGCATCCCACTTGAACTTTGTCCCAAATCAAACATTGATACCGGAGCAGCGCCAAGTATTAAAGAGCATCCGATTGGCTTACTTCGAAAACTAAATTTCCGAGTAACGCTTAACACTGATAACCGATTAATGTCAGATACTTCCATGTCTTCAGAAATGAATGCGTTAGTTGCGGCTTTTGACTACACCCTTCGGGATTTGGAGTGGTTAACCGTTAACGGCATGAAGAGTTCATTCCTGCCATTCGACGAGCGGCTAGATATCATCAATCACATAATTAAGCCTGGCTACGCCAGACTTCGTGAACAAGTTGGTTCTTAGTAAGTATCTGTGGCGGTAACGCCATCAAGGATTGCACGTGAACTAGAAAGTCCTAATCTAGTTGCCCCTGCTGCGATTAACTCCTGGGCAAACTCAGTTGTTCTGATTCCACCCGATGCTTTAATCCCTAGTCGACCACCCACTGTTTTGTGCATGATTTTGATGGCTCGAATGTCCGCGCCGCCGGCTGGATGAAAGCCGGTGGAAGTTTTTACAAAGTCAGCACCTGCTGCTTTACACCTACGACATGCTTCTGCAATTTGTTCATCGGAAAGCGCAGCAGTCTCAAGAATTACTTTTAATAAGGCACCTTTTGTTGCGGCTCGAACAGCCTCGACATCGGCTTGAATGTAATCCCAATCCCCCATGACTGCACGCCCAACATCGATAACCATATCGACCTCATCAGCACCTTGTGTTACCGAGAGCTTTGCCTCTGCTGCCTTAATTTCAGTTTCGTGCTTACCACTTGGGAATCCACACACCGATGCAACTTTCACACCATTGGAAACATTCGCGACTGCCGTTGTAACAAATGTTGGTGAAACACAAACTGAATAAGTTCCTAGTTCGGCTGCTTCAGCACATAATGCAACTACATCGGCCTCGGTTGCTTCTGGCTTAAGTAATGTGTGGTCAATCATTCCTGCTAATCCTTGACGATCCATTACTTTCCTTCGGCTAGAAGTGGTTGTGCATCTCGTGCAAGTTCTTGTAGTTCATTATCCGCTCTAACTCGCGCTATTGCTAAATCGCTATTGCGAACGACAACCTCTAAATAACATTTAATTTTCGGCTCCGTTCCGCTAGGGCGAATAATTACTCGCGCCTTTTCAATTTCACTAGAGCCACCTAGGTGAATAATTACGGCGTCGGTTTTAGGCAGACCAGCGAATCCTTCACTTAAGTCATCAATTTGGTCTACCTTGAGCCCACCCATAGTTTTTGGTGGATTCGTGCGTAACTGTGTCATAACTGTTCCTACCTGGCTCAGATCCGTTACGCGAACCGAAACTTGATCTGTGGCATGCAGTCCGTGCAAAAGTGCAAGTTCGTTTAGCACATCCCACGGTGATTTACCCTCAGTTTGTAAGTGTGCTACCAACTCAAGAAACATTAAGGCGGCTGAGATGCCATCTTTATCACTTACGCTCTGGGGATCTACACAGTAGCCGAGTGCCTCCTCATATCCATAGCGCAAATCTTTGACTCGGGAAACCCACTTAAAACCCGTAAGAGTATTTTCATATTTTAATTTTTCGGCACGAGCAATTTGTTCCAACATCATTGATGAAACAATTGAGTTCGCAAAAGTTCCAGCTACCTTGTCGTTCGTTAACTTGGCACGTTTAATAATCCACCAACCCAGCAGCGAACCAACCTGATCCCCTCGCAATGCCTGCCAAGTTCCGCTTGTATCGGGCAAAGCAACGGCTAGTCGATCAGCATCTGGATCATTAGCTAAAAGTAAATCTGCTCCTGATTTAGTTGCCAGATCGAGTGCTAGGTCAAGGGCACCTTTTTCTTCCGGATTTGGAAAAGCAACCGTTGGGAAAGCAGGATCGGGATCGCGCTGTTCATTCACTGCAATTGGATCCTGGAAGCCGGACGCACGCGTGGCAGCGCATAAAGTTTCCCAACCTACGCCGTGTAACGCCGTGTAGACACTTTTGATCGAATTGCGTTGCGCAATTGTGGTTGGACCTGAGTCTATTAGCGCAGTAGTGCTAGCAACATAATCAGAAATAACTTTGCCGTCTACAATCGCTATTTCAGTTGAATGCGGAATGTTTCTAACATCCCCAATGGTACGAATATGGTTGGAGATGTCTACATCAGATGGAGAAACGATCTGCCGCCCATCACCCAAATAAACTTTATATCCATTATCTTGCGGAGGGTTATGGCTCGCAGTCACCATCACTCCGGCACATGCACCCTGATGGCGAATTGAATACGCAAGTACTGGGGTGGGTACTACGTGCGCGAATACCAGCGGGATTAACCCTGCACCGGCCAAAACTTCGGCCGTGTCCTTGGCAAATACTTCACTGTTGTAGCGAGCATCAAATCCGATAGTTACTGGCCTTCCCGCGAAACCTTGCTCGACTAAATAGGTAGCTAGGCCAGCAGCTGCCTGCAGAACTGTAACTCGATTCATTCGATTGGGACCAGCTTCTAAGGCACCGCGTAAACCTGCGGTTCCAAACTCAAGTGGACCCCGAAACGCATCCTGAAGTTCCAGTAATGCACTCATGTCCGATTGCGCAGCTTGCCACAGTTGCGCTAATTGTTCCCTGGTAACGGGATCCGGATCCTGATCTAGCCAACTGGATACTTGTGCAGCCAGTACTAGATCGATGTTCATACCTCTAGCGTAGGTGAGCTACCCACGGCCAGGGTTCGCCTGCCTGTCGCTGTTTGATTAAATCTCGCAAGAACCAGGACACGAAGATACTTGTGCAGGCAGCCCAGAGACACCAAAGTGAGGGAAGTGCTTGGGATAAGCGCTCATTCAAAACTACAATCGCTACACAGTTAAGCATTCCCCAAATAAATAGGGGCCGATATCCAGAGAACAACATGGCGCCACACGTTGCGGCACCATAAAATGCGCTCATGATCCAGGAAGGTCCAGTTACGTGGAAGTCCAAATATGCAGTGCACTCCTGAACAGTTCCCTGACCTTGGATGACGTAATACATATAGTCAAGCCCCGCAATTATCCCAATGACAGAAAAGCCTTGAAGCACATGCCGACGCCAGCCATGGGGTTCTACTAGATATGTAACTACTGGCACGTAGATGGGAAGTAGTACAAAGGCGATAAAAATATAGAAATTAGCCGCCGCGACACCAATTGAATTTGGAACGGATCCTTGAAATGACCACCAAACAAATGCTGAAGCAAATGAATGCAACGCAAAAATTCCTGGAAGCAAGGCTATGGGAAGCGTCCGGTTATGCCGATTGTGTCGAATCGCATCCACCGCGATAGCGGAAATTATTATCCCTGCGACGAGGTCAACTTCAGGCGACAGACACATAGTGAGTCCATCATGTCACTCATCGTGAAAATGACAAGTAATTACTGCTTTTGCAATAACTTTTCGATGTCACTTTGCAACGCCTCTGGTTTGGTTGAGGGCGCAAATCGTTTTACCGTTTGTCCATCTGGTGATACCAAGAACTTAGTGAAGTTCCATTTGATTCCGCTACCTAACACTGCACTCGAGTGCTTCTTTAAAAATTTGAAAATAGGATCTGACTTACTTCCGTTTACTTCAACCTTTGTCGAAAGTGGGAAGCTAACACCAAAATTCACTTTACAAAACTCATCAATTGCCTGATCATCACCAGGTTCTTGATGTGCAAATTGATCGCATGGAAAACCAAGCACAACTAATCCTTTTGCTTGATATTCTTCGTGTAGTTTTTGCAAACCTTCGTACTGTGGAGTGAATCCGCACTTACTAGCTGTATTCACTATTAATAATGGTTTGCCTGCGTAATCGGCGAGCTTTACGTGCTCGCCCTTGTTGTTTGTGAAACTAAGATCGTAGATTGAATTCAATGTAGCCATATCTCTATCATCAACCAATTTTCCTGCTTTCGCTTACTTCTAGGTAGGCACTCTTACTTGGCTAGCTGATTCCTGCTAGTCGTGCGCGAGAGGGGACTTGAACCCCTACGCCCGTGAGGGCACTGGCACCTGAAGCCAGCGCGTCTGCCAATTCCGCCACTCGCGCGCGGGAATTTACTCTACAGCCGACTAATAATGCCTCCAAAATGGTTAAAAGTCTTTATTCTCGGGGGGTTTACTTTCCGAAGTAAACTTAGTGAGTTGGAATTGCATAAAAATCAACCCCACGATGCGCGAAACGAGGAGTCACTATGGGTTTACTCGACAACCTGGAACAGCGCCTTGATCGAATCGTAAACGGATCCTTTTCCAAGGCTTTCAAATCTGTGGTTCAGCCTGTTGAACTTGGTGCTGGGCTACAGCAAGAGATAGATAACCGAGCCAGCACCTTATCCGGCCAAAACGTCGTGCCAAACATTTTTTTGATCGAACTCGGTTCGGTTGATCACGATCGCCTCACGCCATACTTCAGCACACTCTCGAGCGAACTGGCTGTGCTGGCAGATTCATACATCAGTGAGCAGCGATACACAACATTGGGAAGAGCCGTAATTTCTTTTGCGCTCGATTCCCAACTTGAAACTGGAGTATTTAGAATTAAAAGTAGTTCAGGTCAAGTAGCTACTTCTGATGTAGCGCCACCCGTTAATCCGGACATAACTTCACAAATCCCAATGCAAGTATTTTCACAATCTGTGTCTCCATATTTCACTACGATCTCTGGTGAGGAATTTAGAATCTCAAATTCGATGAGTACCATCGGTCGCGGCGTCGAAGCCGACATTCAGATTGACGACGCTAGCATCAGCAGACTGCACTGTGAAGTAATTTTAGGAAGTGAAGTTTTAATTAGAGACTTAGGTTCTACTAACGGAACCCTTGTTGATGGTCAACGAATTACCGAAGCAACTTTGCAAGAGAATTCGATTGTTAAAATTGGCAACATCACAATGACTTATAAGAGTCGGTGATTTTCCTTGTCTGACTTATTAGTTACCATTTTTCGAATAGGTTTTTTAATTGCGCTTTGGTGGTTTGTAATAACCGTAGTCGGCGTACTTCGAAGAGATCTGCAAGCACCAAGAGATGCTAAGCCCCTAACTCCTGCGCGAGTACCTAACCGTCCAAGTCCACGTCCGACACTTCGTTCGAGAAGACCAGTCACCAAACTCGTAATAATCGAAGGCGCCCTCGAAGGAACCGTAATTCCACTGGGTACTTCCCCGATACTTATAGGTCGAGCCCCGGATGCGACAGTAGTGCTTGATGATGATTTTGTAAGTACGCATCATGCTCGATTGATTCCCAATGGCAATCATTGGATTGTTGAAGATTTAGGTTCGACAAATGGAACCTGGATAGATCGGACTAGAGTTTCGACACCAACAGCTTTATCACCAGGGTCGCCGTTGCGAATAGGTCGCACAATTTTGGAACTAAGTTCATGAGCGAACTTACCCTGCGTTTTGCAGCTCGATCAGAAATTGGGCGGGTGCGTAAGAATAATGAGGATGCAGGTTATGCCGCTACCGATTTATTAGTCGTAGCGGACGGGATGGGTGGACATGAAGCTGGCGAGCTAGCAAGCGCGGCAACTGTGGCCGCCGTTGTAGCTGCTGCCTCAAAGGAATCCAATGCTGACGAAGTGCTAGGCAATCTATCGGAGGCGGTTGTGACTTCCGGAGAGTACATCGCTGATGTGGTTGCAGCTAATCGAGACCTGGCTGGTATGGGAACCACAATGACCGTGGTTGCACTTCGCGGCGATCGAATTGCTATGGCGCATGTTGGCGACTCACGAGCCTATTTATATCGAGATAATGAACTCCAGCAGATGACTAAAGATCATACTTTTGTGCAGTCCCTCGTGGACTCAGGTGAAATTACTAAAGAACAGGCCGCCGTACATCCCCGGCGCAACTTAATGATGCGAGCCATCGACGGGATACATGCTGTTGAGGTCGATTTATCGGTTCGTGAAGCTCGCATTGGGGACCGCTTCTTACTTTGTAGCGATGGCCTGTGTGGCGTCATAGGTCATGAAGTCATTAGTGCATGCATTTCTGCTCCAGATCCGACTCACGCAGTAACGCTATTAATTGATGCGGCGATGGCTGCGGGGGCGCCAGACAACATCACGGTGGTGGTTGCTGACGTTCTGAACGATGAACTTTTGGTGGATCCGGTGCTGATTGGATCTGCTGCTGATTCGGTCAATCAGCAAAGGCTTCCTGAGGTGGATTTTCCGGAAGAAAGTGAAGCCGTACCTGAAAAAGAATGGGAGTTTGAACTTTCTAAATTCAAACTCAAGCGCCTGTTGATACCAATTCTTAGCACGTTAGGAATATTAGCTTTAGTTGCTGCAGGTTCATTGTTATGGATTTCGAGACAGTGGTACGTCGGAGTTTATGCCCCAACCGACAGTGTTGCGATTTATCAAGGCGTCGCATCTGGCGGGCTTTCCCGATTGGTGGAAGTGAGCACGCTAGCGGTCAAAGAACTTCCTGACTTTGAGCGAACTCAGGTATTAGGAACGATAGATTCCAGTACTCACGCAGACGCGCAAGCAGCTGTTTCAAGGCTGCAGGCTCGCGCCGATATGTGTAAAGGCGCACCTACTGCTCCTGGTTGCCCGGTGGTGAGTCAGTGAGTGAAACTCTAGATCGTTACCGAGTTTCAACCAGGCGTTCTGCGGAACTTGCTTTACTAATTGGTAGCTGGTTAATTGGAATCTTTGCATGGATTCTGGTTGACGCTTCTACTGGAAAATCATCACTTGGCGGATGGACTACTTTAATTAGTTCTGGGGTTTTGTTGTTGGTTGTTCACGCAGTTGTTCGATGGCAAGCACCCTATGCCGATCCTATTCTGCTCCCATGTGTTGCCGCACTTAACTTACTTGGCTTGGCGATGATCCATCGTCTTGATGCTGCCAGCGCCCAACGTGCTGCCGCAAACGGGACACCACAACCAACTCCTGATGTCTATGCGCAACTAACTTGGATGCTAATTGGATTAATTGCCTTTATCATCGTGCTATCAATTGTTAGCGATCATCGACGACTCCAGCGGCTTACATTCATCAGTGGATTTGTCGGAATCATTTTGTTATTCTTACCGCTTTTACCTGGCCTTGGAAGCACAGTTAATGGGGCTCGACTTTGGATTAATGTTCTTGGCTTTACCTTTCAGCCCGGTGAATTAGCAAAAGTTGCCTTAACTATTTTCTTTGCTGGATTTCTAGTTGGCCGACGCCATTCTCTTGCACTTGTATCAACCAAGATTTATGGAATCGGTGTGCCGCGAATCAAGGATGTTGGCCCACTTTTGGTTGTTTGGTTTACTGCACTACTAGTTTTAATACTTGAGCGTGACCTCGGAACTTCACTTTTATTGTTTGGGCTTTTCACTGTGATGCTTTACGTGGCTACTGGCCGACGATCTTGGGTTGTAATCGGAGCCATTCTCTTGATTATTGGCGGCGCACTCGCTTACCATGCGTTCGGTCACGTACATACTCGCTTCGATGTTTGGCTACATCCGTTCGCCGATGCCAACGGTGAAGGCTTTCAAATTGTGCAATCGCTATATGGTCTAGCTAATGGCGGCATTTTTGGAACCGGGTGGGGACAGGGTTACCCACAGCTTGTACCGTTCGCCAAAACTGACTTCATTACTTCTGCACTTGGTGAAGAACTGGGGTTGATGGGATTGATCGCGATATTTTTGTTATTCGCGATTGTGGTCGAACGTGGCGCTCGCGCGGCGGTGGCAACTCGAGACGCGTTTGGGAATTTATTGGCAATTGGTTTAACAACTGTCCTTGGTCTGCAAACTTTTATCGTTGTTGGTGGCGTGACTCGGTTGGTGCCACTAACTGGGTTAACCACGCCTTTTTTGTCGTATGGCGGTTCATCGCTGGTCGCGAATTACGTAATCATTGCCTTGCTGATTCGAATTTCTAACGCTGCCCGCGCACCTGAGCTCAGCAATTTAGATATTGCATTGCGTAGCGATTTGGAGTCGTCATGATTCGTCAAATAAATCGCGTGACCGCTGTAATTATTTTTCTCCTCCTGTCATTGATAGTCAATGTTTCATACATTCAGGTTTTTCAAGCTCATGACTTGCGTAAGCAGGCTGGTAATCAGCGAGTTATTCTCACTGAATATTCGCGTGAGCGGGGACCTATTTTGCTTGGGTCAAAAGCTGTGGCACAATCCACGCCAACTAGTGATTCCCTCAAGTACCTGCGTGAGTATGCAGCGGGGCCAACATATGCAGCCATCTCTGGTTTTTACTCTTTGGTATACGGTGCAACTGGCATCGAACGCGAAGAAAATGATGTGCTCGCCGGTAATGACAGTAGGTTCTTTGTAGACCGGATGCAACAACTTCTAGCTGGCCGCAAGCCAAAAGGTGGCGCCATTCGACTAACGATTGATCCTGATGCGCAAGCTGCTGCGGTGAAAGCACTCAATGGTCGCACTGGCGCAGTTGTTGCTATTGATCCGAAAACGGGGGCAATCCTTGCGCTTGCAAGCTCTCCGTCATTCGACCCGAATCTTTTATCAAGTCACAATGCTGCCGACATCCAAAAGAACTATGAGTCACTCAATACCGACCCAAACCAACCGCTTCTGAATCGACCACTCGCGATGACTTTACCGCCGGGTTCCACCTTTAAATTAGTCACCGCCGCTGCTGCGCTCGAATCTGGAAAGTACACAGCTGCTTCTGTGTTACCGGGACCGGCTGAACTTGCGCTGCCTGGAACCGATAAAAAATTAGGAAACTGGACTGGTAAATCCTGTGGGGCTAATGGGAAAGTGAGCTTAAAGGAAGCACTAGCAATTTCTTGTAATACTGCCTTTGCTTCACTCGGTTTAGAGTTGGGCGCCAGCGCTATTTATGACCAGGCTAAAAAGTTTGGCTTTGAAAGCTCATTTGATGTACCGATGACGGCAGCAACTAGTCACTTTCCCGTTGATCCAAATGAGTCACAAACAGCTATGAGTGCAATTGGTCAGTTCGATGTTCGTGCCACAGCGCTCCAAATGGCAATGGTTTCAGCCGGTATTGCTAATGAAGGAATCGTAATGAGACCTTATTTAGTTAGCCAAATTCTAGGTCCAGATTTATCGGTATTACAGAACACGACTCCGCTAGCGTTTGGTCGTGCGATGTCATCCGAGAATGCAAATGTTTTGCGTGACATGATGGTAAATGTGGTTTCAGCCGGCACTGGAACTAACGCGCGAATCTCCGGAATTGTCGTTGGTGGCAAGACCGGAACCGCGGAAAATACACCTGGCGAATCAGCGCATGCCTGGTTTGTTGGATTTGCCCCAGCAGAGGGTGCCTCGATTGCTATCGCTGTGGTACTTGAGCACGGAGGCGGGGCAACCGAAGTAAGTGGGAACGCTCTGGCTGCTCCCATTGCAGCCGCGGTGATGAAGGCACTATTAAAACAATAGGTAAGAATAGAATGGCTGCGGCCTTAAGAGCGGAAAAGCAACATAGGAGTTAAGGTGAATGACTTTAGTCAATTGGGTGATCGGTACGACGTCGGACAGGTAATTGGTCGCGGCGGTATGGCCGAAGTCTACGAAGGTACAGATCGTAGACTCAATCGCCGTGTTGCAATTAAAATTCTGCGCTCTGATCTCGCTAAAGACCCTATGTTCCAAGAACGGTTTCGTCGGGAAGCACAATCTGCTGCTGGGTTAAGCCACCCGAATATTGTTGCTGTTTACGATACTGGCGAGGACCTCGTTGGCATCGGTGCTGGTCAAGTCAATGTTCCTTACATTGTCATGGAATATGTTGACGGCGTAACGCTCCGACAAATGCTGAACAATGGCCCGCGCATTTTGCCAGAACGAGGCTTAGAAATTATTGCTGGTGTATTGGCTGCCCTTGATTACGCACACCGACATGGAATCGTGCATCGAGACATAAAGCCTGCAAACATCATGATCAATTCCCGCGGGGATGCGAAAGTAATGGACTTTGGAATTGCTCGTGCAATGAGCGATGCGGCAACTTCCGTAACAGCTACGAGCGCAGTGATGGGTACTGCTCAATATTTATCTCCTGAGCAGGCGCGCGGCGAACTAGTTGATGCACGAAGTGATATTTATTCCGCTGGTTGCGTGCTTTTTGAACTACTAATTGGGAAGCCGCCATTCAACGGTGAGTCAGCGGTATCAATCGCATATCAGCATGTCAACGAAGTAGCGACTGCACCATCATCACTTGATCCTTCAATTCCGTCCACCCTTGACACAATCACTTTGCATGCGCTCGCTAAGCAGCCGGCAAATCGATATCAGAGTGCTGCGGAGATGCGCGCTGACGTAGAGCGGGCGATCGCAGGTATGCCGATATCGGCAGCACCAACTGTGGAAACTCAGGCGATCCCAATCGTAGCTACCGCGATGATGTCGTCCCAGGATA
>CANGDR010000025.1 GCA_947452765.1 Actinomycetota bacterium
AATTCCCAGAAACTTGTGAAGTACTCCAAAGTAGAAATCTGTTCGGCAGCAACTGCTGCTACTTCTTCACGACCATGACCAATTTGCGCCAACCAAAGCCCACCAGTTGCATCTAGGTATTCCTTGCCATCAGTATCCCAAAGCGCACAGTCTTCACCGCGAGTCATGATTACCCGTTCCTCTGTAGCTTTTGGCAAATAAGGGTGAATGATGTGGGCACGATCGATTTCGGCTAATTGCTTAGTCGACTTCTGGGTTGTAGCCATGATTTCTCCTAGTGCTTTCTCTTTCAACTCTAGTTACTCGTAACGGATCCAGGTTGTTTTCAACCCAGTAAATTTCTCCAATGCATGCAGGGATAAATCGCGGCCAAATCCAGATTGCTTAAATCCACCAAACGGGATGTTTAACCCAAGCGCATCAACGGTATTTACCGAAACTGTTCCGGCGTGCAGGGCATCAGAGACTCGGTGTGCTCGGGAAAGATTCGAGGTCCAAACCGAGGCAGCAAGACCGTAAATTGAGTCATTTGCGATCTTGATTGCCTCAGCCTCAGTGTCAAACGGGATTACCGAAAGTACCGGACCAAAGATTTCTTCATTGGCGATCTGTGCTGAGGTGTCAACAGCAGTAAAGACGGTTGGTTCGATGTAGCAGTTGGAACCGTCGATCGTCAATCGATTTCCACCATGAGCGATTGTGGCCACTTTTGCACCACCAGCTATGAAACCTTCAACGCGATTAGTTTGGTTGAGATCAACAAGTGGTCCCATTGTGGTTTCAGGATCAAGTGGATTTCCTAACTTGATCTTCTTTGCTTGCGAAATCACGAGCTTGGTGAACTCATCCAAAATGGATCGCTCAACTAAGAGCCGAGAATTTGCTGAACAAACTTCACCTTGATTAAAGAAAATAGCACGAGCAGCAAATTCAGCTGCCTCCTGCAAATTCTCGGTGTCGGCGAAAACCAGATTAGGACTTTTGCCACCACACTCCAACCAAACTTGTTTCATATTTGATTCGCCAGAGTATTTCAAGAAATATTTACCAACTTCAGTTGAGCCGGTGAAGGTAAGAACATCGATGTCTGGATGGCGCCCAATCGCAGCTCCCGTAACTTCGCCTTGACCGGTTACTACATTTAGCGCTCCTGCCGGTAAGCCAGCTTCGATTGCAAGTTCGGCGAGACGTAAAGATGAAAGCGGCGATTGCTCGGCGGGTTTTAGGACCACGGAGTTTCCGGCTGCAAGAGCTGGACCCAATTTCCAGATTGCCATCTCAAGTGGGTAATTCCATGGAACAACTGCACCGACTACTCCTAGTGGCACGCGACGCACGAGCGCAACATTGCCCGAATCAGTTGTCGGAATTTCACCACTTACTTTGTCGATGGCTTCGGCATAGAAGTTAAGGATTGCAGCAGAGCCCGGAACATCAATGGTGGTGGCATCAGAAATTGGTTTACCCATATCCAGTACGTCTAGTAGCGCCAGCTCATCGGCATTAGCCAAGATTAATTCTGCGAGTTTTTGCAAGGCACCTTTGCGATTACCGGGTGACATATTTCCCCAGTCGCCATCGAAAGCTTTGCGAGCACTTGCAACTGCAAGGTCAACTTCTTTTTCGCCGCATGCCGCAACATCAGCAAGTGATTTTCCGGTAACAGGACTGATGTCTGGGGAAGTGGTCGAAGTCGCAATCCGCTTGCCATCAATCAATGCGCGACCGTCTGGCTTAAGTCCTGCAGCAAGTGCTTCCCATTCGGCTTTTGACTTCATCATCTCTCCCGATACTTAATTGAGCATGCGCTCAAGTGTTATTCCCTGCGTGAAAAGTTTGTTACATACGTTCGAAGATCTGCGGACTCGGCGATATCTATCATTGTCATCGCCATTGCTGTTGCTGCATCTAGAACTGCTTGGTCCGCATCTTTCGTAATGCAAGCCTTCGCAAATTCCTTTTGGTGATTCACTGCAGTCCCACTGTTTAGGCCGATGTACGGATGAATCGCAGCAATTACTTTCGAAATATTTCCAAGGTCAGTACTTGCTTGATTCATTCGAGCCTGCGGATCATTTTCATTGAAAACTCGCCCAATAGCCTGTGCGTTTTCGCGATATAAATCGTTCAGATTCTGATGATTCGTGAATTCAGAATAAGGCGCACTCTCCTCATGTATTTCTAGTTGACAACCGGTTGCTAAAGCGCCAGCCTCAAAACATTTCATTACGCGCTCAAAAGTCTCGTTCATTTGCTCGGAGGTAGTGGCTCTTATGTACCAACGGCCTTCGGTTACTTCTGGAATGGCGTTTGGTGCCTCGCCACCGTTAGTCATGACACCATGAACTCGCACGGTATGCGCAAGCTGTTGGCGCAGTAGGCCAATCGCAACCTGTGCCACGGTGAATGCGTCGGCTGCGTTGATTCCTTGCTCTGGATACGCAGCAGCATGTGAAGCTTTTCCGGTGTACTTAACCGCTATGTGCCGAACTGCGAATGGTTCGGCAATAGCAACATCTATCGGCCCAGGGTGAACAAGGGCAGCAACATCGATGCCTTCAAATGCGCCTCGCTCTAACATGACGACTTTGCCGCCGCCGCCTTCTTCAGCAGGGGTACCGAGTACCACCACTTTAATTTTCAATTCGTCAGCAACAGCTGCGAGCGCTAGTGCAGAACCTACTGATGAAGCTGCAATTATGTTGTGACCACAGGCGTGACCAAGTCCTGGCAGTGAATCGTATTCGGCACAAAGCGCAATAGTTAAATCACCGCTGCCAAATTCGGCTCGAAATGCTGTCTCTAATCCTGAAACCTTCTCAGTTACTTCAAATCCGAAATCTCGTAGAAATTTTGATATGTGAGCTGCTGACTCAACCTCATTCCAAGCAGTTTCTGGATGTGCATGGATCCAGTGACTCAACTCAATTAACTTCGGACCAAGTTCAGCTACTTTGGCAATAACCTTTTTCTTAGCATCACTCATGGCTACTCATCTCCGGGCACACCATAGGATGGCGCAGAATTTGGATTTAGTGCCCGGGTTACATAGTCAACTGACTGCGGGGCCCAGACTGAATAGATTTCACGAAGTTTTGAAATAGGGTCATCATCCCAATCAACTCGAAGATTAGTGCTCGGCCAGGCTACGTCAGTGGCTATCAAAACTGCTGCTGAATGAACTGGTCCAGCTTCTCCTCCGGCAGTCACGCCTGCTTCCAAACAAGAAATCAGACGGTCGGCCAGTTCAAGGTTCGCACTAGCGTTGAAGCGATCAACCATTGCCTGAATCACGCCATCGTTTGCCAGCATATTGCCGGCAGCTGCGACATTAGGTCCAGTAACTTCTGAGTTTATGCCTAGTGATTTTTCGCCCGAGAAAACTGCGGAAGCGCCACTTGAATCGACAACGGTTAATTGTCGGTACTCGGGATGTGTTGCGAGGGCACTTACTTGAGCAAGAGCGGCCTTGGCATCCAGACCACTTGCTAGGGCATCTAGAAGTTCTGGGCCAAGTCTTGGATCAGTTACATTTTGGCTTGACACGGCGCCAACACCAGCTCGAACATTTGGGCATCGCGATCCAACCGACGGGCTGGAACTGCTGATTGCGACTCCAAAAGCCCCAGTTCGCTCACATCGAGCCGCAATGCTAATTGTCATTAGTCTCGAGTCTCCGGAATGACAGCGGTGGCATCAATTTCAACCAGCCATTCTGGTCGAGCCAAGGCAGTAACAACTATTCCGGTAGAGACATAGTGCACACCTTTTAGCCATTTACCCATAACTCGATAAACCGGTTCGCGATAGCGAATGTCAGTTAAGTAAATTGTGATCTTTGTGATGTCACCAAGTTCAGAACCAGACTCGTCGAGGAGCAGAGCAATGTTGGCCATTGCCTTTTCCGCTTGAGCTTCAACATTGCCAATACCGACAGATTCGCGGGTATCGAGGTCTTGGCCGATCTGGCCCCGCAAGTAAACCGTGTTTCCAGCAACTACAGCCTGCGCCAAGTCATTATCCAAATTTTGTTCTGGGTAAGTGACTTTGGTGTTGAACGGGCGAATTCGCTTGTGCGTCATGCGTTTCCTTTACTTCGAGATCTGGCTATTAACAACGTTAGTGGATAAGGATTTACTAAATCCTCTGGATTGCGGTTATTTAACTACTCGCGCATTGCCTTCGTA
The DNA here is from genome assembly GCA_947452765.1 of Actinomycetota bacterium. Classification (GTDB taxonomy): domain Bacteria; phylum Actinomycetota; class Actinomycetes; order S36-B12; family UBA5976; genus UBA5976. Next base: position 4,188 of record CANGDR010000025.1, read on the forward strand.
AGTCAAATAGCTCCGCTGGATCTGTACCTGGTCAGTTAAGAATTTCGCATCATGCCAAACACCCCAGATAAATGCGGATCCGCGCCGAGATAACCATGCTTGTCCAAGGAAGTAAATTCCTGGCGCGGTAGATACGCCACGTTGATGACGAGGTTTGCCAGACTCGTCCAATGCACCATCAACCTGAAGCCACGAATAATCCAAGGCATATCCAGTTGCCCAAACGATCGAAGTGACACCTGCCTTTGCAAGGTCAAGTTCCAAAATTGGATTTGTAACGCATTCAGGTAATGGTCCGAGAACATGAGCAGCTGGCTCTTCTGGTAGGTCCAGGCCATTGCGAGCAATAAATTCATCCGCTTCAGTCAGTACGGAAAGATAGTTTGCATCACCTCGAGCGATATTCTTTTCGACATCAGGTGCAAACTTCATAATTCCTTTTTCGTAGGACTGCGTTAGTCCCACAAGTGTGATGCCACTTGCAGCCAAATTTCGGAAGTCGACAGTTTGGCCACCGTTTACACCACTTACCGCAATAGTCACATGCTCTGCGCCAACTGTCGGCGTAGCAGTGTCCCACTTACCAAGGACTCCTAACCACCAAACATTGTCGCGCCCACGATAGCGACGCGGCGGTCGATCATGTTCACCTACAGACAAGTAGACCTGGCGACCAGACTTTTGTAACTCGTCAGCGATCTGCACTCCTGAGGAACCTGCTCCAATAACTAGAACATTTCCTGCCGGAAGTTCACTCGGGTTGTGGTAGTCACTCGAATGGACCTGATGAATTGGGGCATCAGGTGAAACGACGGGCGGAATTGCAGGTTTTTGAAATGGCCCAGTAGCAGAGATAACGTAATTCGCAGTCATCACGCCATCTGAAGTTTCAATTCGGAAGCCTGCTCCGCTTGGATTCTTGGTCACAGACTTTACTTCGACTCCAGTGCGAAACTCGCCGCCGAATTTATTTGCATATTCGACCATGTAATCAACCACCGCGTCTTTGGGAACAAACGAATCTGGATCGAAGCCGGTGAATTCCAAACTAGGAAAGCGATCGTGCCAAGCTGGACCGTTTGCCACGAGAGAATCCCAGCGTTCGGTGCGCCACCGTTCGGCAATTCGGTCACGTTCTAGTACAACGTGAGGTACTCCCGCATTGGTTAGATGTTCGCTCATGGCGACCCCTGCTTGGCCACCACCAACCACGACTACCTCGAATGATTCCTGCGCCATGCACCACTCCAACTGAACTCGGTTCTTATGTGATCTCAACTCTGGCGGTGTGGTTAAGTTCGGTCAAGCAGAACTAGATACTTTATTAAATCGATTTTTTCGATACTATTGAATTCGGAGGCCCAAATGCCGAATTACACGCTTCGTCAACTCGAATACCTACTGGCAGTAGCAGAGTATGGGTCGGTTACGGGCGCAGCTCAGTCGCTTCATGTTTCGCAATCATCATTATCTAGCGGAATTAGTGAACTCGAACGGGCCATGCACCTCAAGTTATTGGTTCGCCACCACGCCAAAGGTGTCACGTTAACGGATGCCGCAGAACGACTGATCAATCAAGCTCGTGGTTTGCTGGATGATGCGCAACACCTTGAGCAAGTTGCGCATGACTTAGGCACAGCACCAACGGGAGCGATCTCCATTGGAATTTTTTCAGTTATTGCTCCGTACTTTGTTCCCGAGTTACTTTCCCAGCTCGCTACCGAACATCCAGAAATTACGGCTCGCGTAGAAGAGGTTGACTTAACCGAATTAAACGAAGGAGTTCTCGTGGGTCGATATGAAGTTGGGTTCGGCTACGATTTTGGTCACTCTAGTCACGTCACACTTGAGCACCTATTAGATGTACCTGCCCACGTTGTGGTAGCCGCTGACCATCGCCTGGCAAAATCGAAATCTATTTCACTTAAACAACTAGCAGGAGAGAAACTAGTACTACTAGATCTCCCACATAGTCGTGATTACTTTGCCCGTGCGCTTGCTGCCGCAGGCGTTGAACTTGAGATTGCTTACCGATCCACCAGCGCCGAGCTCGTTAGGGCAATGGTTGCCAGAGGAGTTGGAGTTGCACTATTAAACCTACGGCCGGCTCGCAATCAATCACTGGAAGGTCGCGAGTTTGAAATTCTTGAGATTAAAGATTCGATTCCACCGGCAAGACTTGTCGCAATCACTCTGAATCAATCCCAGTTAACTCGGCGCGCAATTGCAGTACTTGAGACTGCAAGAAGAGTTTGGATAACTGGTAGCTGATTACAACTGAGATGTCCAGGTGGTAAATACCTGGGTGTATAAATCTCGGACGTCCTGCGAGCAATTTGGTGTTGGTGTGATGCGGCCCATGACATCAGCAGGCGGGACTACAGCTGGATCATTTTTTACGTCGGCATTCATAAATGCATCTGATCCAGTAATGCCATTGTCGTATCCTGTGTAGTTACTTTCGGCAGCGATATTTTTTGGATCCATCAGCCAGTTAATAAAAATTTTTGCATTATCCAAGTCGGGCGCTCCAACTGGAATTGCCATATTGTCTGCCCACTGGTTGACTCCGTCACTTGGATATATGTAAGTCAAATCCGGCTTTTTGGATCGAGCCCGGTGTGCCTCACCATTCCAAATTTGCAACACAGTATTCGTGCCATTGATCAGCCGCTCTAAGCCGCCGTCAGATTCGACTATTGATGGCTTGAAACTATTCAAGAGGTTTTGCGCTTTTACATACTGAGCTCGATCAGTAGTACATAAATCTGTGGCCTTAACTCCAACTGCCCGAAGTGCTGCTGATACAACCTCAACCTGATCTTTTAGTGCGCCAATCTTTGGGCTCGTACTCGTAAAGTAATCGTGCCAAGACTTAATTCGAGCGCACTCTGGGTCAACTGGGTCACAAATAATGCCAGTAGTGCCTTCCATGTAAGGTGCTGTGTATTTCCGACCTGGATCCCAGTAAACGTTCATCATCTCCGGCTTTATGTTGACCGAATTTGGGAAGCTAGCAACATCAACATTTTGCAACAGGTTTAATTCACGCATTTGGGCAATCATGTAATCGGATGGAAAAATTACATCGTAACCGGTCGCGCCTGATTGCATTTTTGCCAACATAGTTTCGTTGCTATCAAAAACATCGAGAATTACTTTAATTCCAGTTTCGGATTCGAAACGAGATATTTCGTTACTGTCTAAGTAGTCCGTCCAGTTATAAACATGGAGTTCGCCACCACTTGGAACTGGAAAGGCCGTGTTCAAAGTTTCAGAACTTGCAGAGGTTTTGCCTGCTGTAGAACTTGAGCCGCAGGCGGCCAAGGAAATGCCAAGCAGGGTGGCAATACTCACTCGCAATAGACGGGAACTAAATACGGACACTTATTCCTCAGATTTCATAGGCAGTAATTTTACAGTAACACTTACGCTAAATTTTTTTAGGCAAAACAAAAGGGGTTCCATCAAATGATAAAACCCCTTTTGTTAAGTGCTTACTGTTCGCCTAACCAGGTTGTAAATACCTGGGTGTATAGATCGCGAGCAGCCTGATCACATGCTGGTGTTGGTGAAATCAACGCCATCTTGTCTGCAGGAACTACAACAGCTGGATCGCTCTTCATGGAAGCATTCATGAAGGCATCAGAACCAACGATTCCATTGTCATATCCAGTGAAGTTACTTTCAGCAGCTGCGTTCTTTGGATCCATCATCCAGTTGATGAAGATCTTTGCATTGTCAAGGTCTGGTGCACCCACAGGAACAACCATGTTGTCTGCCCAAAGGTTCAAACCTTCGCTTGGGTAGATGTACTCAACGCTAGGAACTTTTTCTGTCATACGGTGAGTAGAGCCATTCCATGCCATCCGAACGTTGCTGGTACCAGCAATAACTCGCTCAATACCACTGTCAGAGTCGATAACTGCTGGCTTGAAACCCTTTAGTAGGTCAGCCGCAGCTGAATACTTTGACTTATCCGTAGTACACAAATCAGCAGCAGCTACGCCAGTTGCACGAAGCGCAGCTGAAACAACTTCAGTTTGGTCCTTTAGTGAATCCATCTTTGGTAGACCCACCGTGAACCAGTCATGCCAGGACTTTATGTTTGCGCACTTAGGCTCTGCCTTTGTGTTGCAAGCAATACCAGTAGTTCCATACATCCATGGAGCTGAGTATTCACGCTTTGGATCCCAGTAGACACCCTGCATAGTTGTCTTTAGTCCGCCACCATTCGGGAAGGTAGTTACATCGATCTTCTGAAGCAACTTCAGTTCAATCATCTGCTTAACCATGTAATCCGAAGGGAATACTACGTCGTAGCCAGTCGCACCTGACTGCAATTTTGCAAGTGCTGTTTCGTTGCTGTCGAAGGTGTCTAGAACAACCTTGATGCCAGTTTCCTTGGTGAATGCAGTTATCTGGTCTGGATCAATGTAGTCAGTCCAGTTGTAGATATGTACTTCGCCAGTTCCGGATGTTGGGAATGCTCCAGCACTTCCACCGCCGTTATTTGCTGCCCCTGTTGATGAACTGCCACACGCAGTAAGTAACAGTGCTGTTACAGCAGCGAGTGCTGCTGCATATGAGGCGCGTTGCCTCTTCTTGCTTTCCATACTTATCTCCTTCTTCGGTTTAGAACATAGGAACTAATTAACACAATGCCAGAGAAAAGCAACAATAAGGTGGAAATCGCATCCACCTCGGGTGTCACTGTCGACCGGATCATGCCAAAAATGTATACGGGCAGGGTAGTTGACCCTGGACCTGCGATAAAAAACGAAGTAATGAAATCGTCGATTGAAATGGCAAATGCCAATAAGGCACCGGCAACAATCGCAGGAGCAAGCAATGGAATTGTGATTCGCCGCAGGATTTGTGCTTCATTCGCACCAAGATCTGCTGCTGCTTCGAACGGCGCCGCTTCGAGCTGACTAAGCCGGGCATTTATTGGCAACAGGGCAAATGGAATACAGAACGCGGTGTGCGCAATCATCATGCCAGGCTTACCTAGTGGGATTCCAGCAGCTATAAAGAATGCCAAAGTTCCAACGGCAAGTACGATTTCAGCGATGATCAATGGCGCACCAATAAGTGCCCAGGAAATTGTTTTCCCAGCACGTTTCATGCGAACTAGACCAAGTGCGGCAAGTACGGCAAAAAGCGTTGAGAAAATTGTTGCCACAAAGGCAACTTGAAGTGAGTTTTTAAGCGCCCGTTGGATGTCGGTATTGTGCAATGTCTTTACATACCAGCGCGTTGAAAATGATTCCCAAATCGTGGCAATGCGACTTGAATTAAATGAGTAAATCACGACATGAAGTAGTGGCAGGTAAAGGAATGCCAAAACTGACCAAGATATAAAGCGGAAGCCGCGGAAGTTGCGAAGATTTACTAGGCGACGACGTTTTGGTGCGATAGCAATTGTTGAACTCATATCAACTTCACCTCGGTGCCAGTGCGAGCGCCAAGTTTTCGGATAATCCAAACAAACAACAACGTAATTAGGATCAGGAATACCGATAGGGCGCAGCCAAACGGCCAGTTACGAGCTTGCCCAAAGTTAAGTGCGATCACATTTGCGATCATGTTCGTCTTGCCACCGCCAAGCATGTCTGATTGCAAGAAGGAACCAAGGGCTGGGATAAATACCAATGCGATACCCGCGTAAATACCTGGGCGAATTGCCGGAATCACGATTCGACGGAAAACGGTCCAGCGCTTGGCACCAAGGTCATAGGCTGCTTCCGCATATCGGAAATCAAACCGCTCAGCACTGGCATAAATTGGCAGGATCATAAATGGTAAAAATACGTAAATCAGTCCGATGACAGTTGCAATAGGTGTGTAAATAATATGGTAATTCGCATCTCCAACTTTGTGCATAATCCAGCCAATTGGACCATTGTCATCGATAATTTGGCGTAAGCCGTAAGTGCGGATCAGAATACTAATCCAAAATGGCAAAGTAACGGCGGCAACCAAAATATTGCGCTTACTTTCGGCGCGAGTAGCGATCCACATGGCGATTGGAATGGACAGCACGATTGTAACGATGGTCGTAATCCCTGAATATTTGAACGAGTTCCACATAACTTTCAGGTACCGGGTGTCCAGCCCAGTTGTTCCATCTAGGTTTTCAATTACGAATAAATCTTTGTAAGCCTTTGGGTTAAAGGTCCAAACCACACCCATTCCAATTTTGGCTCGATCCAAAAGTGAGTAGATAACCGTTATTGCAAGAGGAATACCGATGACTGCAAATAGAAAAATAACCGTGGGTGAAGCTAGCCAGGGACTCGTCTGCCCTGGGCGCCCTTCGATTTTCAGTTTGGTTTTGGCTTTTTCGGTTTGGGCAACCGTCATGATGCCACCGTGCGTGCAGATTGTGGAAGTGGATTCAACGAAATTGTGGCCCCGCGGTCCGGCACACGTTCCCCATAGGAAGGCAGAGTAGCTACAACTTCAGTTGCACCAAGATCCACGTGCACCCGAACCGAATCACCGGTGAAGATTACGTCTCGAACGATTCCGCTGATAGCACCAGTTGTGGTTGATATTTCAAAATCTTCTGGGCGAATTGCAATAGTTACCTGACCGGCCGCAGGGACTTGGCAATCTGGTGCGATTAACTCGCGTGCGATAAATCCGCCGCCGGCTACCTTCACGCCCAAGTTATCTGCGGTTCCATCAAGCAAGTTAGTTTCACCAATGAAGTCCGCCACGAAGCTGTTGACCGGGCGGCGATATATTTCACGAGGAGTGTCAAGTTGAATGATTTTGCCGTCTTTGAACACTGCAATGCGATCACCCATCGACATTGCTTCTTCTTGGTCATGCGTTACAAAAACGAAAGTGATTCCCGTGTCCTGCTGAAGTCGCTTTAATTCAATTTGCATACCTCGACGTAATTTTAGATCTAGCGCGCTAAGCGGCTCATCAAGCAAAAGTACCTTCGGCTTCTTTGCTAACGCACGAGCAAGTGCAACGCGCTGTTGCTGACCGCCTGAAAGTTGTGTTGGTTTACGATTCTCTAGTCCAGAAAGCTTTACTTGGTCGAGTGCATCAGACACCCGTCTAGTTATTTCCGACTTTTCAATCTTTTCCATTTCCAGACCGAACGCGATGTTTTCGCCAACCGTCATATGTGGGAAAAGCGCATAAGACTGGAAGACGGTATTAACCGGACGATCGTATGCAGGTAGGTCATCAATCCGCTGTCCATCAAGGGTGATTGTTCCGCTATCTGGATATTCCAACCCCGCAATTGAGCGAAGCAGGGTCGTTTTGCCACAACCTGATGGACCAAGCATGACGAAAAATTCACCCGAGTTAATGTCCAGAGACACATCATCTAAGGCATGGACTTCGCCGCCCTCAGGAGTTGTGAAAGTTTTCTTGACATTTGAGATCTGGAGAAACGAACTGGACAATTTAGCCCCTTCAGGTAAGCCATTACTGCTGAACCAATAATGCCTTGTGCCGGCGGGGTACCGCCAGCAAACCCCTACAAAATGACGCTAGTCACACAATTGTTACTAATTGGGCCCTAGAGACGGGGGCGGGCAGGCGAAAACTTCAATATGTCTCGAGAAACCGAGCGACCTGAAACCATGTCCGCGACGAATTTGCCTGTTCCTGGACCCATCATTAGACCCAGCATGCCGTGTCCGGTCGCTGCTATCACCCTTGGCGCCTTTGGCAGGGCTCCGATGTAAGGCAGGCCATCTGGGGCTGCTGGACGAACACCAGCTAGTTCATTCTTCTTTTCGAAGGTATCCGGCAGGTTCAATACTTCGCGAGCGGTCGCGATTAATTTTGCGGTCGCTTTTGAATTGATGGCTAAGTCTTTCGTGGAGGTTAGTGTGTAGCCGGTGCTCATTCGCAAACCCCAGTCCAATGGGTTAGTTGCGATCCGTTGATCAGCCAGCATGAAAGTACGTTCTGGCATATTTGGCACTCCTGGCAAAGTTACCGATTGACCTTTAGCAGCCAAAATTGGAAGCGCTTCACCCACATATTTTGCAAGTTCGCGAGACCAGGCACCAGCAGCTAGCACTGCGTAATCGCTAACCCATGAGTCAGTTGCCGTGGAGATGGTTACATTCCGACTTGTGTGAGAAATTCCCGTGACATTTTCCTTTCTAAAAGTAACTCCGAGTAATTCACAATTCCTTCGATAGATTTCGACAAGCTTGCCAGGGTCGACACCAAAATCACCTTCGAAGGCAACCACTGCTTTAACGGAACTCTTAAGAATCGGTTCCTGCTTAACTGCTTCGGTTGGATCAAAGCGCTTTGCGTCAATGCCATACCGAGTAAGTAATTCAACTTCATGTGCTGCATCATGTTCAGCGTTGTCGGAGGTATATAAATACCAAAGTGGTAGGTGGGTTCGCTTTAAGTCCGTCGTTTCGGTTAGTCCGCCTATTATTCCGATACTTGTATCAAGTAATTCTTTGAGTGCTGGTGCTGAATGCTCGACATGCGCGTCGGTGCAGGAACGTGCAAACTTTAAGGTCCAAGCCGCTAGCAGCGGGCCAGCGCCTGGCGTCATCGCGAATGCACCAGTGCGACCTAGTAAGTTCTTGACTCCGGTTTGGACCATGCCAGGAGCAGCAAACGGAATTATGTGACTCGGACTAATCCACCCAGCATTTGCTAAAGAGGTACAGAACTTTGGTTCGCCTGGATCAACAACAATGACGGAGGCGCCATCTTTAGCTAGTTCCCACGCGCTGGCAAGTCCAACGATGCCGCCACCTATTACTGTGACGTTATTCTGTGCGCTGGTCATGTCCAACTCCTCTAACTAATGCCACTTAACTCGAAAGTTAATTTGCTTCTGGCATAACGCTAACCCGACCAGCCTCTAAGCGCGCGACGGGTACGCGAAATGGTGAGCAAGAAACATAGTCCAGACCAACGGAATGGAAGAACTTGATTGACTCTGGGTCGCCACCATGCTCACCGCAAATACCGAGTTTTAGGTCCGGCCGGGTCTTTCGTCCTGCGGTAACTGCAGTCCGAATCAGCGAGCCAACCCCATCTACATCTAAGGACTCAAATGGCGAAACTGTGAAGATTCCCTTGTCTAAGTAGGTAGCAAAGAAGGCTGCTTCAACATCATCTCGGCTAAATCCCCAAGTAGTTTGCGTTAGATCGTTGGTACCAAATGAGAAGAATTCGGCAGCTTCGGCAATTCGTTGGGCCGTTAATGCTGCGCGCGGAAGTTCGATCATGGTGCCAATTTTGAATGGCAACTCGATTTTTTCGGCAGTTGCAATTTCTGCGATTACCGCGTCGATCTCGTCGCGAATTAGGTGAAGTTCCATAACGGATCCCACAAGCGGAACCATAACTTCGACAATTGGATTACCACCAGCACGAATTCGTGAGATTGCTGCCTG
>CANGDR010000026.1 GCA_947452765.1 Actinomycetota bacterium
AATGCAGATTCGATGCAGCTTTATCGCGGCATGGATATCGGCACTGCAAAACTTCCGGAGAACGAGCGTCGAGGCATCCCACACCACATGCTCGACGTAATTGACGTGACCCAGATGGCAAACGTAAATGATTACCAAAGCGAAGGTCGCAAAATAGTTGATGACATACACGCCCGTGGGAAGCGCGTAGTTGTTGTCGGGGGATCAGGTCTGTTTATCCAAAGTTTGCTCGAAGATTTGCAGTTTCCACCGGGCGACCCAGAAGTTCGCGCCCGTCTGGAACAAGAGTGCGAAGAAATCGGATTAGGTGCGCTCTACAAACGCCTCATGGATTTTGATCCAATAGCCGGAGCGAAAGTTAATTCCCAAAATGCTCGCCGGGTAATTCGCGCCCTTGAGGTAATCGAGGTAACTGGCGCGGCTCCTGTGACATCTCTTGCTGCACTGCCGGAAGTTATCCCAAGTATTCGAATTGGCTTACGGCGAGAACGCCCAGAACTAGATGAGCGGATGGCTAGGCGAGTGGCACTGATGTGGGAACAAGGTTTAGTTGACGAAGTACGCAGCCTCGAGGCCCAAGGTCTTCGCGATGGGGTAACTGCTCGCAAAGCACTCGGCTATGCCCAAATCTTGGCAGCTTTCGATGGCGAGTACCCAATGACCGAAGCACAAGAACGAACGGTAGTTGCAACCCGACAATTTGCTCGTAGGCAGGACTCCTGGTTTGGTCGGGATATTTCGATCCTGTGGCAGGACGCCAATACGCTGACGGCGCAGGATGTCTTGGCCCTGGCCCCGTAATCACCAAAGGCTGATTGGGCGATTCAAGGTAGAATCGACCTAATGACAACAACTGGTGTGCCGTTTCGCAAGGGCCATGGCACTGGCAATGATTTCATCGTGGTCAATGGCCTCGGTGGCGTTGTCATCTCAGAATCCAATGCGCGCGCGCTGTGCGATCGCCACAAAGGTATTGGCGCGGACGGCATCCTTCGGGTAGCAAAAGGCGCTGACTTCAATGTCACCGAAGCTAACTATTTCATGGACTTCAGAAATGCCGACGGTTCGATCGGCGCTACTTGTGGCAATGGTTTGCGAGTGTTTGCACGCTACTTAGTTGAAGCCAACCTTGAGGGCCGGGGTTCATTCAAAGTTGGTACGCATCCCGGAACTGTCACGGTAACTATCGACGATGACGACAAAGATTTTGAGCACGTAGCTGTTGAGATGGGCAAAGTAACGCCCAGCGCAGGTACCGAACTCACGGTCACAACTGAATCAGGTTCTTGGACAGGCGTTGGCATCGGGGGAATGAACAACCATTGCGTAACAGTTGTCACTGACATCGCTGATGCTGGAACCTTGTTATCGATTCCCAGTGTGACACCTGCTGGAACATATCCAGACGGTGTAAACGTGGAATTCATCGCACCAAAATCCCCAACGCATATCGCAATGCGTACGCACGAACGCGGTGTCGGCGAAACTCTTTCCTGCGGCTCGGGATCCTGCGCTGCGGCATTTGTCTGGGCCGAAAAGCAAGGCATGACTGGCGAGCCATGGGCAATCCAAGTTGATGTCCTAGGTGGCACAGTTTTTGTTAGCGGAACACCTGACGGCACTTTGACGATGCGTGGGCCAGCACAGTTTGTTGCCGATGGCGTTATCGAACCACACATGTGGCAGATCTGAAATACATGACTGAATTTATCGACCCAAATTTCCAAAGTTTCGGAAATCAACCTGAACAAACCACCGGTGAACTAGATCTCGAAGCACGTTCAGGCTTAAGGCGCGTTGCTGGCTTATCTACTGAACTCCAAGATGTAACTGAAGTTGAATATCGACAACTGCGGCTCGAGAAAGTCGTTTTGATCGGAGTTTGGTCCGATGGTGACTTCGACGAAACCCAAAGGTCACTTGCAGAATTGGCGCAGCTTGCTGAAACCGCAGGCTCGCAAGTTCTCGATGTGTTGGTCCAGCGTCGGGATCGACCAGACCCAGCAACGTTTATCGGCTCGGGCAAATTACAAGAGTTACATCAAATCGTCATGTCGACTGGAGCGGACACGGTTATTTGTAATGGCGAATTGTCTCCATCGCAACTTTCCAAAATGGAGAAAGTTGTAAAAGTTAAAGTTATTGACCGCACTTGGTTAATTCTCGACATTTTTGCCCAGCATGCTCGGAGTCGCGAAGGCAAGGCGCAAGTTAGTTTGGCCCAGATGCAATACATGCTTCCACGCCTTCGTGGTTGGGGCGATGCCTTGTCGCGTCAGTCTGGTGGCATTGGAACTCGCGGCCCAGGTGAAACCAAACTTGAATCTGATCGCCGTCGAATCGGTAAGACGATGGCGAAGTTGCGGCGTGAGATTAAGGACATGAGTAAAGCGCGCGAAACCCAACGAGCTGCTCGCCGCCGCTCTCAAGTTCCAGCCGTCGCAATTGCGGGCTACACCAACGCAGGCAAATCAAGTCTCTTGAATCGCTTAACTTCGGCTGGGGTGCTAGTTGAGAACGCGCTGTTTGCAACCTTGGATCCAACGGTCCGCCAGGCCAAGACCCCAAGTGGTCGCGAGTTTACGATCTCAGACACAGTCGGCTTCGTGCGCGACCTCCCGCACCAATTGGTTGAGGCATTCCGATCTACCTTGGAAGAAGTTTCTGCGAGTGACTTGATTGTGCACGTGGTTGATGGTTCTGATCCAGATCCCGAGGGTCAATTAAGTGCCGTGCGAAAAGTGCTAGCCGACATTGATGCTGGCGGCATTCCAGAATTGGTTGTCATCAATAAGGCAGACGCCGCTGACCCACACGTGATTGATCGAATAAAACTTCGCGAAAAGAATTCAATTGCAGTTTCCGCCCTGACCGGCCAGGGCCTTGATGAACTAATAATTATGATCGAAGCTCAGTTGCCGCAAGCGTTACAAGATATAAAGGCAACCATTCCGTACGAACGTGGTGAGTTATTGGCCCGCGCTTACCGCGAGGGTACCGTTCTATCTCGTACCGATACTGAAACTGGAACCGTGATCATCGCAAAAGTTCCAAAGCCACTTGCCAACGTGTTGGAGGAGTTCAGTGGCTGAAAAGACCTCTAAGCAAGTATCAGTTGATGAAGCTCTGGAACATGTGGTTGCCGATATTGGGGGATTACCGCGCGATGGCCAAATCCAGATGGCTAATGCCGTTGCAACCGCAATGGAGACCAGCGAACACTTATTGGTTCAAGCCGGAACTGGAACTGGTAAATCCCTTGGGTATTTAGTTCCAGCCATCTTGCGCGCCGGAACTGGCGTTAAACCTGATGGAACTAATCGCACCGTGATTGCAACCGCCACCATCGCACTGCAACGACAGTTAATTGAGCATGATTTGCCCGCGGCTGTGGAATCTCTTAAAGATCACACCGACCATAAAGTATCTTTTGCTGTCCTGAAGGGTCGCCACAATTATGTCTGCCTAGACAAGTTCAATCGTGGCGGCGTAGATGACAATGATGGCGAAGATCAGCTCTTCGAAGCCTCAACGTCTGCGCTCGCCAAACAAGCAAGGAAGGTTCGGCAATGGGTTGAGATCACTTCAACTGGGGATCGCGATGATTACGAAAACGATCTTGATGGCCGGCTGTGGCGCTCGATGTCAGTCTCGGGCCGCGAATGTGTTGGTGCTTCTAAGTGTGCTTGGGGCGAGGATTGCTTTGCTGAGAAAGCGCGTAACACTGCGCACGCCAGCGACATTGTGGTCACCAACCATGCGTTACTTGCAATCGATATTTTAGAAAACTTACCGATCCTGCCGGATCACGACACAGTAATTGTCGACGAAGCGCACGAGTTAGTTGATCGCACAACCAACGCCCTTGCGGGTTCGATCGATGTGGCAACTATGGGCCGCGCGACCGGCATGGCTCGAAAATTTATTCAGCCTTCCACGCACGACCGCATGATGGAGGCAGCCGATGACCTTGGATTGGCCCTTGAGTCGTACGACCGTGAAGGCACCACTACGCGAATCGAAGGCTTTGAAGGTCAACTACTTAAAGCGCTGACTGGGGTACGTGATATTTATAAAGTTGCGCAAGCCGAGATGACAACTTCGGCGCAGGATGAAGCTGATGTTGCGGCATCTAAACAGCGCGCAAAAGCCGGGGTTAAAGATGTATTCGATACGGCCGCCGAATTACTTAGTGCTGATGAACACAGTGTGACTTGGATTGATGTTTCCCGAACTGCCGTAATTCACCACGCCCCACTTTCTGTCGCCGGATTCTTAAGTGATGCGCTGTTTGGTGAATGCACGACAGTCCTAACTAGTGCGACTTTGGCGGTTGCAGGATCCATGGAATCAACTGCGAAATCTATGGGACTCAAAGAAGGCGAGTGGCAAGGCCTTGATGTCGGCAGTCCATTTGATTACAGCAAACAAGGAATTCTTTATTGCGCGGCCCACTTACCTGCCCCAACATCAGGTGGCATCCCCGAAGAAGCACTTGATGAACTAGCAGACTTAATTGAGGCTGCGGGTGGGCGAACCCTGTCACTGTTTTCGTCTTGGCGCGGAGTTGAGCGGGCTGAGGAATATCTAAAGGTACGATTCCGGGATCGCGCAGATCGGCCGCTTATCGTTGCTAAACGTGGCGACCCAGTATCCGAACTCGTCCGAAGATTCAAAGTAACTCCGGAATCATCATTGCTAGGCACAGTTTCGCTTTGGCAGGGTATCGACGTACCAGGTAACACCTGCACGCTGGTGACTATCGATCGCATTCCATTCCCACGCCCGGATGATCCCGTCATGGCCGCACGTTCAGCTCGGGTTGATGCGGCTGGGGGCAGCGGTTTTCGCTCCGTATCACTTCCACGCGCGGCGCTCTTGTTAGCGCAAGGCGTCGGCCGGTTGATTCGTTCGACCGAGGATCGGGGAGTAGTGGCAGTTCTGGATTCCAGGCTGGCAACTTCTGGCTATGGTGGCACACTACGAAAGTCCTTACCCGACTTGTGGTGGACCACCGATAAAGATGCCGTCGTGTCTGCCCTTGCTCGACTTGATGAGTCAGAATAGAACTTGCGCGCTGGTAGGTTTATCTAGTGTTTAAATCAAAACTCGGCAAATTGCCATCGACTGGCGCACTCGTTCTAGTGACGGCTTCAGCACTGTTACTTTCTGCCTGCTCCGGCGCTACGCCAAACTCAACTCAAAAAACGGCCGGCCCTTCTGCTTGGACTGACACCCAAAAGAAGTACCTAGATTCCATTAATGGCGCTCATCTAGCTGCCAGCGTTTTTATGTCCGCTACAGATTACATAACTGTCGGCAACACCGTTTGCCAGAGCCTCAAGCAAAATATTTCGCTTGAAGATGTTCTAAGCGCGCTCGCTACCTCAGGTATGCAAAATGGTTTAAATGAAACGCAGCGCACTGATTTTAGTTTGATTACTTCAGCCGCAGCAGTAACTTTCCTGTGCCCAGACCAAAAACCAAAATATAAGCGCGCTAACTAGTTTTTGTTTGGGGACACGGACCTAAATCCGTGAGGTACAGTTCAAATATGATGAACCGTAATCGCAACATGGCAGCAATCTTTATCGCGGTATTGGCACTTTCGGCATGTGGCTCTGGCACTGCATCCCAACCCTCTGCGGGAGGGCCGGTTATCTCGGGTATCGACCCATCTAGCAAGGATTCCGGCGCCGTAGCTAGTCCGGTAGCACCGGCGATAATTCGCTCGGGTGACATAACTTTGGAGACCTCAGATGTTGAGAAAGTTTTCAAGGATGTAAAGGACGCAGCCACGAGTTCTGGTGGGCGAGTTGAAACCTCCAATTTCCAGGGTCGCTCTGGTGGCTATGGTCCGACTGCATACGTAACGATTCGAATTCCAGAAACTAAGTTAGATTCCTTTGTCGATGACGTTTCTAAGTTAGGTAAGCGAACCGCCCTTTCGATAAATACTTCGGATGTAACTTTGCAATCCGTTGATTTGCAGGCAAAAGTAGATGCGCTTATCGAGTCTCGTGCCCGCCTCCAAAAGTTGCTCGATAAAGCAACCACTACAGCTGATCTGATTTCAGGCGAACAAGCCTTGGCTACTTTGCAAACTGAGCTAGATGGCTACCAATCACAGTTGGATTACCTTAAGGGACAGGTCGCCGAGTCAACTCTTAATGTTCAAATTATTGACAATGGCTCATCGGTCACTAGCGGCTTACGAAGCTTCAAAGAAATCTTCTTACAAGCAGTCAAGGGCTTCTTGCAGGCCTTCCAAAGCGCCTTTGTATTTGTAATCACTGCGATTCCATGGGTGTTGATTCTAGGGTTAGGGTTCTTGCTCGTACGAAAGATCTCTCGGTCGTTTGTTCGGTTACTTAATCGAAGAAGAGAAAGTAACAAGGACTAACTAGAAACTGTAAAATTACATAAAAGTAGCGCTGCTGGACCAAGTTCCAGAAGCGCTTCTTTTATTTACGGCTGCGAAACCGAAGTTAATTGAGCGAGGCTAATTCAGACCTTGCGAAGAACTGAAACAACTTTGCCCATGATGGTTGCGTGATCACCAAGGATTGGTTCGTATGCCGGATTATGTGGCATTAACCAAACGTGGCCATCGCGCTTCTTGAAAGTTTTAACTGTTGCTTCATCATCAAGTAGGGCAGCGACGATGTCACCATTTTCACAACTTGCTTGGCGACGAATAACAACAAAGTCACCATCGCAAATCGCGGCATCGATCATTGAATCGCCAGCGACTTTCAACATGAATAAGTCGCCGTCACCAACCAAAGACTTTGGTAGCGGAAAAATCTCTTCGACAGCTTGTTCAGCCAAAATAGGTCCACCAGCTGCGATGCGACCAACAAGTGGCACATAGGCAGCAGCAGGGTTCAGGTCACCCTCAACTAAATGTTCAGGTAGTCCAGCAACATCTTGACTCAAAACATCAAGTGCGCGGGCACGGGTGGCATCCCGATTAATAAAGCCCTTTTTCTGGAGCACACCTAATTGGTGTTGCACCGAAGATGGGCTAGCTAGGCCAACCGCGTCAGCGATCTCGCGAACGCTAGGTGGATAGCCACGTTCGGCAGTAGTCGAGGTGATCATGTCCATAATCAGGCGTTGGCGAGCGGTTAGGCCATCGCCGCCTTCTGGGCCATCAGGTAACGACACGACCGGGGCTATTGAATCCGGGGTGTTCGAATCATTCTTCGCCATAATTTCCACCAATTTCGTTGTATTTCATGGGTTTTTCAGGTTATTGCGGGTCTTACTTGACCTACATTAGAACACTTTTGCGCGATATTCAAACATTTGTTCGAAAGAACTTGCAAAGTGTCGGAGTGGGGGTGTAGAAATAGAACATACGTACTAATCGAACACTTGTTCGAATAGTTCGGGTAAGACCCAAAAGCTTCAAGAACCACCGAATACCCAAAGAAAGTCACGTAACTAAAGGAGAAATACCATGGCTCTAGTAACTGCAACTGCAGCACTTCCGATACAGCGAGCCGCTGTTCGACCAGTTCGCCCAACCCAGAACAAGAATCAGGCAACTTTGAGCCTTACAGTTCGAGGCCGACGAGTGGTGGCGCTACTTGCCCTGCTACCAATCGCCATCGCCTTGTTCTTCCTGGGCACCCATACCGCCCAAGCCATGGATTCCGCGCCAAAGACCGCCATCGTCAAGGTTGAAGCTGGCCAGACTCTTTGGGACGTAGCCGTAAAGGTTGCCCCTAACGAAGATCCACGTTCAACAATTTGGACGATTCGCGAAATGAACCACTTGGCTACCAGCGAAGTACAAGCCGGCCAAGCTCTGACAGTTCCTGCTAACTAATTACGCAACTAAATAATTCAATAGGGGAGTAATTACGCAGCAAACGGATTGCGGATGCGCAGTTCTGTGAACTTTTCGAAACCTTTATCGCCGGTAACAAACTCAGTGACACCGTTATCGATACAAATGGCTGCAACCTGCACATCAAAGATATTTTGACCAGTCCTGCCTGACTCAGCACACAGGCGCGCAAATGTCTTGAAGTCACTCGGTTTACTTCGAATCACTTTTGCACTTGTAGAAGATAACCAGTTCTCTAACTGAGCTATTGCTTGGCCGGCAGTCGGTGAAGGCCCTGGCGAGTTTATGCTTGTGGCCTGAGCAACAAATTCGAACATGACTATGTCAGTGAAAGCGACATCTTCTTGTTGACTGAGTAACGTTTCTAAAGTTTTCTTAGCAACAGCATTATGTGGGGAAGTCACATTAAATGCGTACAGCAAAACGTTGGTATCAACGCCAATCATTAATCTTCCTCAACAGTCATGAAGTCGTTTGCCATCATGTCTAAATACATTTGATCGATAGCTACATCAGCGTCGTAATTCGGATCAACTGGGCCATGCCACAAGAACTCATCGGTGGGTTGCCAGCGCGGTGCGGCAGCAAGCTTTTCGATCTCTGCAGCGAGAGCGCGCTCGATCAAACCCTTCATGGTTATGTTGTGTAGCGCACACACTTCTTTTGCTTCCGCCATTAACGGATCACGAATCTCAACGGTTGTTTTCATGCGAGTCCTTTCACTCTTCTTCTGGAATGGACATGAAGTCATTTTTCATCATGTCTTCGTACATCGCAGCGATCTCCGCATTGACGTCGCTGTTCACCATTACATCGCCATGGATTAGGAATTCATCAGTTGGTTGCCAGACGGGCTGGGCTGCAAGTTTTTCGACCTCTGCGGCAAGCGCGCGATCGATCAAAGTATTCATGCTGATGTTGTGTTTGGCGCAAACTGCTTCGGCATCGGCCATTAACGGGTTGCGTATTTCAACATCAATCTTCATAAACCCAATAATAACATAAACCCATAATTATGGGTTTTGGATTTGCAATCAATAAATACAAGGCAAAATAGGCAGCTCAAGCTGTGCGTAACTGGCCCAAAACCCAAAATCCCTGATCAAACCCCATTTCAAAATCCAAAAACCACATCATGTTGTGGTCGCGACACGCCCAAGACGCCATATATAGGCATAACGCTTGCACCCGGACCCTGTTTCTAATACAGTCATCACTACATCTAGTGGTCACAGCAATGTGATTTACCCACAGATTGTGGTTTCTCCACACAGGTTATCCCCAAAAGGATCCACAGCCTGGAGAAATCTACTCTTTTTGGGTGTAACACCAGCCCCACTAGATAACAAGAAGTAACACCAGTAACACGAATACCAAGCTAGAAAGCAAGAACAAAGGCCGTAAAAAGCCCCAAAACGGACACCACAAAATGTGGACCGAAATTAGAGCGAAGAACCGAATCGAAAGGAGTCAATTATGAAGTGCCCATTTTGCCAACATGACGATTCCCGCGTAATCGATTCTCGTTCCAGCGAAGAGGGCCTAAGTATTCGTCGACGTCGCGAGTGCCCTGAATGCTCACGTCGTTTCACAACGAATGAAACCATCTCGCTCAACATTGTTAAGCGCAATGGGGTTGCTGAACCGTTTAGTCGCGACAAGGTAATCGTTGGCGTGCGCCGCGCTTGCCAGGGCCGACCAGTTACTGATGATGATCTTGCAATTTTGGCAGCCCAAGTCGAAGAAACCCTTCGCGCATCCGGCCAAGCTGAAATTCCAAGTAACGAAGTAGGCCTTGCGATCCTTGGTCCGCTTCGCGAACTAGATGAAGTTGCATACTTGCGCTTTGCCAGTGTGTATCGCTCATTCGAATCCATCGCAGACTTCGAACTTGAAATCGAAGACTTGCGATCTGCGCCCTCAACGGTTCATAAAGCTGAAAAGCAAAAAGAACCCGCGAGCTAAAAACTTTCACTTCCCCCGAAAGCCCTTCCCACAATGAATACAAACTTCCTAAGAAACCAAAACAACGAAAACTAAATTTCTCTTTTATCAACCCGATGAGAAAAAGAGATGGATGAGTCCATGAGGAGGACAACATGACCGACGTGGTCAACGCAGCAACAGGAACAAAGAAGTCAGGCAAAGGCTTGACGATGAAGCGTCTATACACAACCGAAGGCGTGCACCCATACGCCGAAGTGACGTGGGAAAACCGCGATGTAGTACAGACCAACTGGAAGACCGGCGAAACTGTTTTCGAACAGCGTGGCGTCGAGTTCCCAGATTTCTGGAGCGTTAATGCCTCAACAATCGTGACCACAAAGTACTTCCGTGGCCAGGTCGGCACCGAGAGCCGCGAGCACAACTTGCGCCAGCTCATCGACCGCGTTGTCCTTACTTACACAAAGGCCGGCCGCGAAAACGGTTACTTTGCAACCCCAGCCGATGCTGACATCTTTGAACACGAACTAACTTGGATGCTCCTTCACCAGGTCTTCTCGTTCAACTCACCAGTGTGGTTCAACGTAGGTACCAACTCACCACAGCAGGTAAGCGCATGCTTCATCCTTTCTGTTGATGACACCATGGATTCAATCCTCAACTGGTACCGCGAAGAAGGAATGATCTTCAAGGGCGGCTCGGGTGCCGGCCTTAACCTTTCGCGCATTCGCTCATCCAAGGAAATCCTCAAGAACTCGGGTGGCACTGCATCAGGTCCAGTTAGCTTCATGCGTGGCGCTGATGCCTCTGCAGGAACTATCAAGAGCGGTGGCGCAACCCGTCGCGCGGCCAAGATGGTTGTCCTAGACATCGATCACCCAGACATCGAAGAATTCATCGAAACCAAGGTTCGCGAAGAAGACAAGATCCGCGCGCTACGTGACGCAGGCTATGACATGGACCTTGGCGGCAAGGACATCATCTCGGTCCAGTACCAGAACGCCAACAACTCAGTTCGCGTATCCGATGAATTCATGAAGGCTGTCGAAGATGGCACCGAATTCGGTCTACGCGCTCGCACCAACGGTGAAGTTGTTGAAACCGTTGACGCTCGCGAACTATTCCGCAAGGTAACCGAAGCTGCTTGGGCATGTGCCGATCCTGGTATTCAGTACGACGACACCATCAACGACTGGCACACCAACCCAGAAACTGGCCGTATCAATGCCTCCAACCCATGTTCTGAATACATGTCATTGGATAACAGCTCTTGCAACCTGGCATCACTTAACTTGCTTAAGTTCCTCAAGGACGATGACACCTTCGACGCCCCAACATTTGCTAAGGCCGTTGAATACATCATCACCGCCATGGATATCAGTATCTGCTTTGCAGATTTCCCAACCGAGCCAATTGGTGACACCACTCGCAAGTACCGCCAGCTCGGTATTGGGTATGCAAACCTTGGCGCATTGCTAATGGCAACTGGTCTTGCTTACGACAGTGAAGGTGGCCGCGCACTTGCCGGTTCCATCACATCACTTATGACCGGAACTGCTTACAAGCGCTCTGCTGAACTTGCTGGCATCGTTGGCCCATACGAAGGCTATGCCCGCAACGAACAGGGTCACAAGCGCGTAATGCGCAAGCACCAGGCCGCATCTGAAGCAGCAGTTTCAGCATCCTCACTTGATGGCGACATCTGGAAGCTTGCAACTAACGTTTGGATCGAAGGCAACAAGATCGGTGAAAAGAACGGCTGGCGCAACGCCCAGGCTTCCGTACTTGCACCAACCGGAACCATCGGTTTCATGATGGACTGTGACACAACTGGTATCGAACCTGACTTCTCACTAGTGAAGTTCAAGAAGCTTGTTGGCGGCGGCTCAATGCAGATCGTGAACCAGACAATTCCACGCGCACTTCGCCGTTGGGGTTACGCCGAAGAAACCATTGAAGCGATCGTTGAATACATCGCAGACAAGGGTCACGTAGTTGACGCACCAGGTCTAAAGACTGAGCACTACTCAATCTTTGACACTGCAATGGGCGAGCGTTCCATTAGCCCAATGGGTCACGTCTACATGATGGCTGCCTGCCAGCCGTTCCTATCCGGCGCGATCTCAAAGACCGTGAACATGCCAGAAGATGCAACCGTTGAAGAAGTAGAAGAAATCTACTTCCAGTCATGGAAGCTAGGCATCAAGGCTCTTGCGATCTACCGCGACAACTGCAAGGTTGGCCAGCCACTATCCGATGCCAAGGCAAAGGTTAAGGAAGCACCAGCAGGGGCAGCAGATCTATCGCACCCAACTCGCAAGCGTCTGCCAAAGACTCGCAACAGCCGCACCACCTCGTTCCAGGTCGCAGGCGCTGAAGGTTACCTAACCGCAGGCACCTACGAAGATGGCGAACTAGGCGAAGTCTTCCTAAAGCTTGGCAAGCAGGGTTCAACTCTTGCCGGTGTTATGGATGCCTTCTCGGTAGCAATCTCGATCGCATTACAGTACGGCGTGCCTTTGGAAGCCTTCGTTTCCAAGTTCGTCAACATGCGCTTTGAGCCAGCAGGTATGACAGATGATAAGGACATCCGCATGGCCCAGTCCATGATGGACTACATCTTCCGTCGC
>CANGDR010000027.1 GCA_947452765.1 Actinomycetota bacterium
CGGTAGATACAAACTTAAGTTCATTTGTGGCTTCAGTGTCGAAGAAGTCAGCAGACTTTAGGTGACCGTCGCGGTCAGCTGAACCAGTGTCGATTGAGTCAAGCTTTGCGCTAACGGTTGCTGAAGATGACGCGGCGTCAGCGCCAATAACGATGGTGCCTTCGAAGTCTGCGAAGTGACCGCGGACCTTGGTCACGACTGCGTGACGAGTTTCGAAACCTAGACGTGAGTGAGACGGGTCAATAACCCAAGTTCCCGTGATTGTTGAAAGTTCAGTCATTACGACTCCTATTTGGTGGTTGAAAGTTGAATTAATTTAGTTTAACTTTCAACCAACTAAAATGCAAGTCCCATTACTTGGTGGATTTTCATGCAGGTTTAGAAGCTTTGCCTAATTCTTGCGAGCGACGGCTTCAACGGCAGCGGCAACAGATTTTGCAACCTTTGGATCGAACACACTTGGAACTATGTAACTTGCGTTCAATTGTTCGGCTGAAACACAATTTGCAATAGCGTGCGCAGCTGCCATCAAAGTTTCGGTCGTAATCTTATTTGAAGCAGCATCAAGCAAGCCACGGAAAATACCAGGGAATGCCAAGACGTTATTGATTTGGTTTGGAAAATCGCTTCTGCCAGTAGCCACAACGGCTGCGTGCTTGGCAGCAAGTCCTGGGTGGATCTCTGGGTCTGGATTTGCAAGGGCAAAGACAATCGCATTCTTCGCCATTGCTGCCACATCAGCTTCAGTTAAAATGTTTGGAGCACTTACGCCAATGAATACATCAGCGCCAATAATTCCTTCGCTCAACTTGCCCGTGAAACCTGCATTATTGGTGTTGGCCAACATCCATTCACTTGTGCTTTCGCTATTAGGTCGGCCCGCATAAACCGCACCCTTGGAATCAAATGCCGTGATGTTCTTCATGCCATTCTCAGCAAGGAGCTGAGCGATGGCCGTTCCAGCAGCGCCAGCACCACTCATGACAATGCGCAAATCTGCCGGCTTTTTCTTAACAACTTTTAATGCGTTAATAAGAGCGGCCAGAACAACAATCGCCGTTCCGTGCTGGTCATCATGGAAGACTGGAATATCAAGTAGATCCCGTAATCGACGCTCGATCTCAAAACACCGTGGTGCAGAAATATCCTCTAAGTTAATGCCACCATAAACCGGTGCCAAGATCTGGACCGTGCGAACAATTTCATCCACATCTTGGGTATCTAGACAAACTGGCCAGGCATCAACATCTGCGAACTGTTTAAACAGCGCAGCTTTACCTTCCATAACTGGAAGTGCTGCTGCTGGACCAATATTTCCCAATCCGAGAACTGCTGAACCATCAGTTACCACGGCAACTGTATTACGTTTAATTGTTAAGCGGCGTGCGTTACTTGGATCATCCGCAATAGCCATACAAACCCGAGCCACACCTGGGGTGTAAGCGCGGGACAGGTCATCGCGGGTACGAAGCGGAACCTTAGGCTTCACTTCGAGCTTGCCGCCAAGGTGCAACAAGAAAGTTCGATCAGAAACTTTACGAACTTTTGCGCCCGGGATTTCAGAAATTGCCGCAGTTACCTTTTCGGCATGTGCTGAATCCGAAGTATCGCAGGTTACGTCTACCACCATGTTTTCGTGGCCAGACTCAACCACATCAAGTGCGGTAAGTGTGGCACCGCTATTTATTACAGCTTGCGCCAATGAGGCAGTTGATGAAGCATCTGCGGAAAGTTCAACGCGCAAGGTGATTGCATAGCCTGGACTGGTATCTGTCATGATTACGTCTCCTATTGATAGGCCTATTCTCCCAGACCGCAGTGGCCGAGACTGCCAACTAGGTGGGTAATCGGTCACATTAAGACTCCAGCCCTGCCACTATTGACACATGAATTCACCATTTACCCTAAAAGGTTCGAACGCTCTTATCACGGGCGCCGGTTCGGATAACGGCATCGGTTTCGCTAGCGCCAAATTGCTATGCGAGATGGGTGCCTCGGTTTACATAACCGGCGCCAGCGCGCGCATTTTGGATCGAGTAACAGAACTTAAAGCCCTTGGTCATAATGCATTTGGTTCCGTTGCAGATTTAACTGATCCTGGACAAGCCGAACATATTGTCAGTGATGCAGTAGCGCAACTAGGTAGCCTCGACATCCTTTTCAACAACGCAGGCATGACAAGTATCGATGCACCGATGAAGGAAGTTGGTGAGGCTGGCGATGGTTTAGAGATTTCAATTGAAGGCTGGAAGAAATCAATTGATCGAAACCTAAATTCTGCTTTCTACGTTACAAAGTTTTCCTTGCTGCACATTAGATCAGCCGAGCACGGACGCATAATCATGATGTCGAGTTTGACTGGGCCAGTAATGGCAATTCGTAACGACGTCGCTTACGGCACGACAAAAGCCGCACTAGTTGGATTTACTAAAGAACTCGCAGTCGATGAAGCTAAGCGCGGTGTGACGGTTAACGCAGTAGCGCCGGGTTGGATCAAAACTGGATCCCAAAGTGTTAGCGAAGGCGATGAAGGCAAGGACGTGCCGATGGGTCGTTCGGCTACCCCAGCCGAGTGCGCTGCGATCGTTGGTTTCCTAGCCAGTCGCGAAGCAAGTTACATTACTGGCCAATTACTAGTAGTAGATGGTGGAAACTCAATTTCGGAGCAACGCGGCGTTCGTTAACTACGACGGGTGACTATCGCCCAGGTCTGGGCGTTCGAATTTGTAATGTGCATCAAGTAGTGGCGAAGAGATCATCAGGTCTGCTGAGGTGCGATTTACGGCAATGCCAACATTCCAAAGTGTGGCTATACGCAAAAGTGCTTTCACATCTGGATCGTGCGGTTGCGGCTCGAGTGGATCCCAAAAGAAAACCAGCATATCTACTTCACCCTGTGCGATAGCTGCGCCAATTTGCTGGTCACCGCCTAGCGGTCCACTCATAAACCTACGAACTTCTAAGTTCAAGTCTTCTTCGAGTCGCTTGCCAGTCGTACCTGTTGCCATAAGCGAATGTTGTGTAAGTAAGTCACGGTTGTACCGAGCCCAAGCAATTAAGTCTTCCTTCATGTGGTCGTGCGCAACAAGTGCGATTGATCGAGCGCCGGGTTTGCGCTTTACACCTTTGGGTTCGGTGCTATCCAATTTGATAATTGCTTCATCATGATTAGGACTCATAGTTTGACTATCGCATCATTCCATTACCAAATTGCAAACATTTCCTAAACTTCACATTGCTTATGATCCCCAAACAAGAAGAGCCAACCATTTTCTGGTTGGCTCTTCTTGTTTAGTTGGCTTTAGCCGATTTCTTCCTTGAGTACTGCATCGAATCCTTCTGAGCGACTCTTGCGAGCCCATGCGATAAGTACCAATCCGATAACCATCCAGGCGCCTGCAATAAATAGTGGAAGGTTGAATGGATACGCCGGCATTGGAAGTACGCACTTGTACAACACGTAGCCAAGTAATCCGACTGCTGTCACTGGCAATATCAAGTGATACAGCGCATTGAAGTCTGCCTTGGCAGTTGTTGTGAAGTAACGAATCACACCAACGTTACCTAAAGCGTAAACAACCATCGCGCCAACCGTTAGCGTCGTTGCAGTGATACCAAAGGCAGTTACAGTTCCGTACTTAAATCCGGAAACCAATGCAATTAGCAAGGTCACTCCACCAATAAACGAAACAGCTTTTGCAGGTGTGCGGTGAGTTGGGTGAACTTCAGCCAACTTAGAGGACACCAGACCATTGCGACCCATCGACATGAGTACTCGGCTACCTTGATTAATAGTCGCCAACGCGCAAGCTAACGAGGAGTTAGTGATTGCGAAGAAGATGATCAATCCGCCAATACCAAACACTCGGTTTGCAAGTGTGTCGAATGGTGCCGGGTCTGCGATGAAGTTAGCTAAGTCAGGAACGCCCCAGCCAAATACGGTTGCAAATGACATAACCAAGTACAACGAACCAAGGATCGTCACACTGATCATGACAGCTAATGGAATGTTGCGACGTGGATTGTCCGTTTCTTCAGCCATTGGTGCAGCTGATTCAAAGCCAACGAAGTTCAAAATACCGAACACCACGCCAAAGCCTAAGATGCCACTCCAGCCAGTAGGCGAAGCTGAGGGAACTAGCGCGCCAAAATCAATGGAGCCATTTGGTTTAGCAAACAGGGCCATTGCGAGGATAACAAATATGGCAATTTCTAAGGCTCCTGCAATCAAAGTCACTCGGACAGATCGCTTGACTCCGGTATACGCAAGCGCAACTACTACGCCAAGCATGACTATTTCGAAGATTGACCAATGAATCTTTAGGTTCAAATACTGCTCAGTCAAACTGCTTGCAATCCCAGCCCAAATAATGGTTACTTCAGCTGGCAAAATCAGCGCATACAGGAAGTAGATCCAACCGCTGAATGCTCCGGCTGTTGAACCAAGTGAGCGCGACAGGTAGGTGTAGTAACCACCAGCGCTAGGCATCTTGCGGGCGAACTGCACGATGCTGGATGCCACAAGCAGTACTGCAATCATGCTGACGCCATTGGCGATCCAAAGTGCGGCGCCGGCTGCTGCTATCTGAAGTGGGAAGTCATAAACGATTGCTGCAGCTGGTGCCATGTTGGTCATATTTTGGAAAATGACCGAACGAAGGGACATGGTGCCAGCTTCGAGTTTCGTTGCCTGTTGTCCGGTCTTGAAACCGGAAATGACATCGTCATTATGTGTAGTCACTTACATACTCCTTTGCATAGTTTGGTAGTGCGGTAGTGCAGTCGTGCATCTGCTTCGCTATGGAATCAGAATTTGTCGTAACGCCTCTCCTTTTTCAAGGTCTGCTAAAGCTGAGGCTGCTTCTTCTAGTGGACGGCGGGCTGAAACCATTTCTTCAAGTTTGAGATTTCCATCCATGTATTGGTCAACTAACCAAGGGATGTCTACGGCTGGGCGAATTGACCCGTAATTAGAGCCAAGGATTCGCTGATCGGCTTCTGCAAGAGTTAGTGGTTCAAACGATGCAGTTGCTCCCACGCGTGGCAGACCGACGATCACTGCAGCTCCGCCAAGCGCAAGCATCCGGATTACCGCTTCGGTCGTACTTGGATGGCCGATAGCATCGAACGCAAAGTCCACGCCCTCTTCCATCAGTTCGCGCAAAGCTTCTGCCGGATCGGCGTCTCGCGCAACCACAATCGAATCGGTTGCGCCTAAAGTTTTTGCAAGTGCAACTTTGTCCGGGTTGATGTCTATCGCGATAATTCGGGAAGCACCGATCATGCGAGCGCCCTGCACGGCTGAAAGACCAACACCACCACAACCAATAACAGCAACCGTAGAACCAGCTGGAACTTTGGCAGTGTTCTTTACTGCCCCAACACCTGTTGCGACTGCGCAACCAACTAATGCAATTAGATCTAGTGGAGCATCTGTGCGCACTTTGATGGCGCCACTTGCTGGAACTACCGCGAAGTCGGCGTACGAAGAAACACCCAGGTAGTGGTGGTAAGGCTTTCCATCGCGTGACAAGCGGCTGGTGCCATCGTGCAGCACGCCCTCAGGTGCAACAACAGATGCAACAAGTGCGCACTGGGCTTCCCGACCTAGCTTGCAATACTTGCAAACTCCGCAAGGAGCGACCCAGGACAACACCACGTGGTCGCCGATCGCAAGATTAGTAACGCCTTCGCCGAGTTCAACTACAACACCGGAGCCTTCATGACCCATCACAAGCGGCATGGGCAATTCCCACTCGCCACGTTGGACGTGTAAGTCAGAGCCGCACACACCTGCACCAGCAATCTTTACCTTGACTTCGCCAGCGCACGGTGCTTCGAGTGTTACCTCTTGGATTTCTGGTGCTTTTCCAACTTTTTCAAATACCACTGCGCGCATTAAAGGAACCCCTAAGGTCAAATCTGATGTTTATCAGCATGACATAACGAGCCTACGAAAGAGGCGGTTTTAGGTGCCTGAATGCGCCAGGAAAATAATATGACCGAAATATCGAGAATTTGGTGCCAAGAGTCGCCCGCTAGACGCGAAAAAGGGCAATCGGGAATCCGCCAGCTTCGCCAGGGAATCGTGATTTAGAACCAAACTGTTAAGAAGCTTCCTTAATCTTTCCAGCCTTGATGACCAATCGACGCTGTGCTCGTTTTGCGATTGCACTGTCGTGCGTAACTACGACAAGGGTTAAACCCTTCTCTCGCCATAAACCTTCAAGTAGATCCATGATGTCATCACGGGTTTGTTCATCCAGGTTTCCGGTTGGTTCATCCGCGAGCAAAATCTCAGGGTTTTTAACTAGCGCGCGAGCGATTGCAACACGTTGCTGTTGGCCACCAGAAAGTTCGCCCGGTAGATGCCGAGTTCTATCCGAGAGTCCGACAGAGGCAAGCGCTGCTTCGGCTCGCTCGATCCGCTCGCTCGATGAAATCTTTTCACCCTGAAGTGCGATCTCTACATTTTCAAGCGCATTCAAAGTTGGGATCAAGTTGAAAGTCTGAAATACGAAACCAATCTTGTGGGAACGAATTTCAACTAACTTTGAGTCCGGCAACGAAGATATATCAACGTCACCCATAGTTATGGTGCCTGAGCTAGGTCGATCCAATGCGCCAAGTAATTGGAGCAGCGTTGATTTTCCGCCGCCGGTTGGTCCTTGAATTGCAACCATCTGGCCGTCGGCTATTTGCAGGTCAACATTCTGAAGTGCATTAACTAATTTATTTCGTTGCTTATATGTTTTAGAAACATTTGATAACTCATACATAGTTGGTCCTATTCCTTAGTTAACGCTTCGAAGGGCTGCTGCTGGACTTAAGCGAGATGCGCGCCAGCCACCAAAGGCGCCTGCTAGCAATCCGCCGACAATTGATAACACGACTGCAAAGAGGATTACATTCAGTGCAACCGGCAAGTGCATCGTTATTGTTTGCACAGTTGCTACCGGCCTTCTACCTCCGCCGCCAAAGGCCCCTTGCGGAAGATTTGCTGGGTCACCAACTGGAGGGAACCCGTTCGCGTTTGCACCTCCCGCTGCTGCCCGACGACCAAAACCACCGAAAAGGGAACCGGCTGATGCGGATCCTTGGAGCGTTAAGTTATCGCGGTTGATTGCGAAAATGCCAACAAGCCCGATTCCAATTCCAATCAAGCCGCCTAACATGCTCTGTACGAAAGATTCACCTAATACTTGAGCCGTAATTCTGCGATTTTTCCAACCGATTGCTTTCAAGGTTCCGAACTCACGAGTACGACGTGATACTCCTGAGATCGTGAACAATATCGCGATTAAGAAAGCTGCGATCAAAACTGCAATCGACAGCCAGTAGCCAAGACCTGAAACCAACGACGATGCAGATGCCAATGAACCTGAAACGGTCGAAGCTAAGTCAGATTGAGTCTTTACTGTGTCAGCGGTAAGAACGGTTGCCAACGATGCTTTTACATTTGCAATGTCCTTATTCGAATTTGCTTGAACATAAACTGTGCTCAATTTGTCAGTGTTACCTGAAAGTTTTTGCGCAACATCAAGCGAGATGTATGCATCCGATGCGGAACTTGAATCGGATGTTGATGGAGTGACTAACCCAACTATTGAAAAATCTTGTCCGCCGATATTTATTGAACCGCCGGTACTCAGTTTGGCGCTAGTTGCATAATTAGAATCAAGCACTGCTTTATATGTGCCAGTATCGGCGCTGGTTAGACCAACACCATTACTAACAGTGATTGCCGACAATGGACCAACGGCTGTCTTTGCTAAGTCGACGCCAAGTACGGAGAAGCGATCTACGTTAAACGAGCTGCCACCATTTCCATTAGTGCCACCACGATTTAGTTTTGTACCTGGTTGTGGCACCTGACCAAATGGTCCACTGCCAGCGCCGCCTGTGCCTGTACCAGGCAAAGGTACTTGAAATGCTTGTGGAATTTGACCCGAGAAAGTTATGTTTTGTAATGCGAGCGTTCCAGCTGCGCCTTTAACGCCAGTTGCTTTTTCAACAGTTGTTAAATCGCTCGAGGGCATAAATTGTCCGCCACCCATTCCGCCAGTGAGTCGGGACTGACTCACTTTTTGCGTACCACTCGCGCTGGTCCCAGAGTTGCGATCGAATCCAAAACTCTGTGGGCCTGATGCGGCAGATGGTGCAACCGGAGTCAAGGTTACGGTCATGTCTGTGCCAACGCCGTAGACACTTTCCAGAACCCTACTTTGCGCACTTTGTACGCCTTGCGAAAAAGCATTTACGATAATGACTAACCCAATTGCGAGAGCCATGCCGGCAGCAATAATTGCGGTTTGTTTGCGTCGGCCGAAAAGTTCCCGCCGTAGGTATGTTAAAAACATCGTGTCCCTCTGAAGTTAAGTTCCTGTAACTTCAGAGTTCCACCTATTTATAAAGACCGTGGGTATTTAACGTTCAGGGGATGTAAATGTTGGTGTGAATTGGCAATGGGTATCAATTGGGAACTAAGTGTCGGAATTTGCTTGATAACAAATGGTGGGCCCTGTCGGGCTCGAACCGACGACCCACGGATTAAAAGTCCGTTGCTCTACCAACTGAGCTAAAGGCCCTACCTTGCCTTTCGGCAATTCCACAATCTTACTGGATTCATTGACTTTCCTACGACGGGCAGTTTCCACTTGTAATTGCTCGGGAATGAAATTCTCTAGTTGAACTGTGTCAATTTCACAATCTACTGAGTAGCGAATTGGGAATGACATTTACCTCGGGACCAATTCGATCCAATCCACCCGCTTTGTGCAAAGTGTCATTAGGTCGGCAGGCTGAACGACCGTGACAGAATTTTTTTCAGTTTGATCCGAAAGATAAAATGGTCCAAGCGGATATGAAATGCCACCAGAGCCAGGGGTCAGCCATGGACTATCCATCACAGCTCTTAGAACATGGGGGCCAGAGGTGAGTTTAACATCACCGATTTGGACGATAGCTGACCAACCACTAAATGGGAGTGGAATGGTTGTTATTCGTTGCCCATCAATAAAAACTGCAATTCGTCCCTTGGCAAAGCCGGCAACCCATAAATTAAATTCACTCGTATTGGTTACCTCAAACTTACTTTCAAAAACTGATTTCTTTCCAGCTCCCTGAGTTTGACTTGTTACATTTACAATCGGCAAAGTTAAACTGCTTGTTGCAGAACTCACGAGCAAGGTGTTGCCTGGTAATTTCGGTGCAATTTCTGATTTAAGGAATGAGCACTCGGGCAGGCCTGCTTGCGCATCTTTACTTCCAAATGGGTAATGCTCAACCGGTACTTTATTGTCAGGATTTTTTTGCCAAACTTCATAATAAGCACCACTGAATTTTAGATCATAATTCCCAGGTGGCCGACTTGACTTGGGCGATTTCCTAAGTACTAAAGTTTGGTAATACTCAACAGAACTCAGCGCAAATTCATCGATATCCGCGTCAGCTCCCCGAGCAAGACCTTCACCGGTTCGAAGTGGAATTAGATGGCGACGCAACTCGCCTGCTGATTCTGCATCCAGTTTCCGCAGGAAGTGCCTCGCTCCATATGAACTGAACTCAATCATTAAAGCTGGGGATGCATAACTTTTGTTCTGGCCAATAACCTCAAGTTCCTTTAGTTGTTTATAAGGTGCGAGCCAAACTTCATGATATGTATAGCTGTACGAGGCAACCACACCGGTGCTTAAAATAACTGCAAGAATCCAGGCTTCAATTGAAAATCTATTCGCGATAAAACCTATTGCGCAAAGTGCAACCACAAGTACTATCGGACTTGCCATGGCAAGCGTCTTACCACTTATCCAGGGACTTCCCCTTAGACCCACTGCGGAGATCAGGGTTACCCAAATTGCCAAAACAGCAATATGACTATGGCCATTTATAATTAAGAAATAGCATCCCAGTACAAATAAGATGCACGACAAAAGTATTAATGCAGTATTCAGTACTGGGAAGTGCGGTTCATATCTAAAATCGCCAGTCAGCCATACCCCGAATATCTGGGTAAATTTAAGTGGTCCAAGTAAATTGGCAACATAGGAAGTTGACCCAGCCTCAGAAGCTGTTCTAGCCAAATCCTTTGGGTGTTGCGCTATGTAATACAACGTCACGATTGAGCAAAATCCAAAAGTTCCAAAAAATAAGAAGATATGCGACCAAGGGATTCGTTTTAAGGCTCTGGTTATACCAACTAGCAAAAAGAGAGCTGGCATAAAAAGCCAAACTAAGCCAGAAATTGAATAAATTTCAACGTATGCGGAGCAAGCGAGTGCAAATGGAATTATGCAACGCGGTTCATTAAACCGATTCAATATAGAAGGGATCAGGGCTGTCGCCAGGACAATTATTGGTACCAAGAGCAGTTCTTTAATACCGCCCCACATTTCATACCCAAGATAAAGTGCAGAAGTTGGGGCAATAACGACCGCCAGTACCTTTATCCAATTAGAGACTTTGATCGGTTGAAGTAACGCGAATAAGGTGACGCTGAGCATCATGGCGCCAGCCGCTATGTATGGTTGCAAAAGCCAGGCGGGGTCGATGAATAGCCACTTTGAAAAAACACCAAGCGAGACAAATGAACCTGATGGGTAGGGGATGCTACCAACTGGATTCAGGTGGATTTGCGCAGCCGCCTCGTGAGTCGACGGTGCCAACATAGAAGTGTTGTGTCCGGCTTGCAACAATTGATCGGTAAGTGCTAACCAAATTGATCCATCATCTAGCTTGATCCAACCAGCAAAAGTTGGAGTTCTTGACATCAAAATTGGTAAGCCATGTAGATAAAAAACGGTAAGGCCCAGTGCCAATGCTTTTGTATTGTTTTTAAGCCAAGGGATAAATTCGCGGCCAAAGGAAAGTGCACACAGTAACGTGAAAATCATTACGATTAAAGGTGTATGCGGCGCGATCAACCAATTCACGGTTGCGAATTGACCAACCACAACAAGTGCGGCAAATCCAGTTGGCAGCAGCAAGGGACTTTTTAGATCGAACTTGCTGAGTCTGAATACAGTCCCGCCAAAACAAGCCGACGCGGCTATGAAAACCATTGGGAAAACAATCCAAGATTTGATTAACTCTTGGATCGCAGTATTCATTTGGTAATTCCGTTGAAACTCATTTCAGTTAGCGCAGAATTGACAACGTACCCGTGTCTAACGCATTCCAAGCTACTAATGGATCTGGCGAATAAAGGTCATAAAGAACTGGATTTCCATCAAAGGCAAAATAGATGTTGCTGTCAGAATTGGATGCACTTGCAGCAACCGCTCCACCCTTGTATTTAATATATTTTGCACCTGCGGATGCGCCTAGATTCTGAACTTTCCCAAAAGCCCCAGAATCGTAATAGCTGGCAACCGTGAAGTAAGGATTTGTTGAGCCCGCTGCCGCATCTTTTGGAAGATATCGAACGAAAACTTTTCCTTCGGTCAAAACTGTTAGTTCGATCTTCGTCCCTTGCATATCGCCATTCCAATAAATTGGAAAGCCGAGTCCTTTAGTTGCAGCAAGCAACTGCTCTGCGCTAACTATCGAAGCAGGAATAGCGGTAAGTGTAACGGCTCCTGGTTTAGCCGAGCTCAGTGAACTAGGTTTCGATCCATCCACCGCTTGGTTGTTTGCACCGCCGCCGCCTCGGGATCCGGAAAGTACCCAAGCGACAACACCAATGACGGCGAGAAGAAACACAAGCACTGCAATCCGTTTCCTCGAGTCAAGAGGACGCTGATGATTTGAGTTCGACATGTTAGATCCTTCGGCCACAGTTTTAACGTTCTACTTTTGTGTTAATCAGATTTCAGTGGGTTTACTTGCATTCAATACGGCTGACACCAGAAGTGTCCAGCAGGATCGTTCGGATCAGCCTGGAAGGTACCACCACCAGGACAAAGTACGGCTGAAATTTTCGCAAGGTCCAGCTCGTAGGCAGGTCCGCTAGGTCCAGTTGCGCCCGTAGGTCCGCTTGGTCCAGTTGCGCCAGGTGCGCCAGTAGGTCCGCTTGGTCCAGTTGCGCCAGGTGCGCCAGAAGGTCCTGATGGTCCCGATGGTCCAGTCGGCCCGTCAGCTCCAGTTAAGCCAATTGGTCCCGATGGTCCAGTTGCGCCAGTTTCGCCAGTAGCTCCAGTTGCGCCGTCAGCTCCAGTTGCGCCAGTTAAACCGATTGGTCCGGATGGTCCAGTTGCGCCAGTTTCGCCAGTAGCTCCAGTTGCGCCGTCAGCTCCAGTTGCGCCAGTTAAACCGATTGGTCCGGATGGTCCAGTTGCGCCGTCAGCTCCAGTTGCGCCGTCAGCTCCAGTTGCGCCGTCAGCTCCAGTTGCGCCGTCAGCTCCAGTTGCGCCGTCAGC
>CANGDR010000028.1 GCA_947452765.1 Actinomycetota bacterium
GACATTGGCTCAGGCTTGAGTGGTGACACAGTTATCGATGCGAAAGGCTGCGTAGCACTTCCTGGACTAGTTGACTTGCACACTCACTTGCGCGAGCCAGGTCGAGAAGATGCCGAGACTGTATTGAGTGGAAGTAAGGCTGCGGCAATGGGCGGCTTCACGGCGGTGCACGCGATGGCTAATACGAATCCAGTCGCAGATACTGCTGGCGTCGTGGAACAGGTTTGGCGCCTTGGCCAAGAAGCAGGGCTGGTAGATGTCCGACCAGTTGGCGCCGTAACTATTGGGCTTGAAGGCACAGCACTTGCCGAACTAGGTGCGATGGCCGATAGCGCAGCTCAAGTTCGAGTATTCAGCGATGACGGCAAGTGCGTTCATGACGCGGTCTTAGTGCGGCGCGCGCTCGAGTATGTAAAAGCATTTGATGGAGTAGTAGCCCAGCACGCACAGGAACCTCGGTTAACTGAGGGTGCCCAAATGAATGAGGGCATAGTTTCCGGAAAACTTGGGTTGGCAGGCTGGCCGGCGGTTGCCGAAGAAGCAATCATTGCGCGAGACGTTCTGCTGGCCCAGCACGTAGGCTCACGATTACATGTGTGTCACTTGTCTACGGCAGGCAGCGTTGAAATTATCCGTTGGGCTAAAGAACGCGGCATAAACGTAACGGCTGAGGTAACCCCACACCATCTGTACTTCACGGATGACGTGGTTGAGTCTTACGACCCAGTATTCAAAGTTAATCCACCGCTTCGAACTAAAGCAGATGTTGATGCGGTTCGAGCAGGACTAGCTGATGGCACAATCGACATCGTTGCTACCGACCATGCGCCGCATCCATCCGAAGATAAAGATTGCGAATGGGCAGCAGCTGCGTTCGGTATGACTGGACTGGAAAGCGCACTCAGCGTGGTCTACGAAACCATGGTGCAGTCAGGACTAATGACTTGGTCAGCAGTTGCAAAGGTGATGTCAGTTAACCCAGCAATCATTGGTCGAGTTACGGATCAAGGACAGCCGCTTGCGGTTGGCAATCCTGCCAACATCGTGATCTTTGATCCCCGTGCGCAAGCAGTAGTTGACGCACGAAAGACTGTAAGCGCAAGTCGCAATACCCCGTACGCAGGACGAACCCTTCCCGGCAAAGTTGTTGCAACGTTCTTTCGCGGTCGACCAACTGTGCTGAATGGAGAACTAAACGCATGACTCGAGCCGTCCTAGTACTTGAAGATGGACAGGTCTTCGCCGGCAAGTCGTATGGCGCACAGGGTGCAACTTTTGGGGAAGCAGTTTTTGCAACGGGAATGACCGGTTACCAGGAAACAATCACTGATCCTTCGTACTGTGGACAAGTTGTAATTCAAACCGCGCCGCACATTGGTAACACTGGTTGGAACACCGAAGATGATGAGTCAACTCAGATTTGGGTTGCCGGTTATGTAGTTCGTGATCCCGCTCGCCGAGTTTCCAATTGGCGTGCCACAACTAGTTTGGATTCTGAGCTAATTAAGCAAGATGTTGTGGGTATCAGTGACATTGATACCCGCGCCCTAACCCGACACTTGCGCGAACATGGTGCCATGCGTGTCGGTATTTTTTCCGGAGCGACCGCAGATCACCCAATTGCCGATCTGCTAACACTTGTTCGGGAAGTTCCTGAAATGGCGGGCGCAAGTTTTTCTGACACCGTTTCAACTAAGCAAACTTATGTAGTTCCAGCAGTGGGCGAGAAGAAGTTCCAAGTTGCGGCCCTTGACCTTGGAATCAAGTCGATGACCCCGCGATTAATGGCGCAACGCGGCATTGAAGTCCACGTGGTTCCTTCGAATATTTCCGCAGAAGAGCTGTTGGCTGTTGGTAAGGACGGGATTTTCGTGTCCAACGGTCCAGGAGACCCAGCAACTGCCGACCATGCCATCTCGCTGGTGCAAGCGGCCCTCGATGCCAAGCGGCCGTTCTTCGGAATCTGCTTTGGAAATCAAATCCTTGGTCGCGCATTAGGTTTTGGGACTTACAAACTGCGATACGGACACCGCGGTATCAATCAGCCCGTTATGGACCGCACCACAGACAAAGTTGAGGTGACAGCACATAACCATGGCTTTGCAGTTGACGCTCCAATCGATCGTGACTCCGAAACTCCGTATGGAACAGTACGCGTAAGCCATGTTTGCCTAAACGACAATGTGGTTGAAGGTCTGGAATGTGTTGACGTGCCAGCCTTCAGTGTTCAATATCACCCTGAGGCTGCAGCTGGTCCACACGATTCGGCTTACTTATTTGATCGCTTTGTCGAACTTATGGAGGGCCAACGCTAATGCCACGTCGCCCTGACATCAAATCTGTAATGGTAATTGGCTCAGGTCCAATTGTGATTGGCCAAGCCTGCGAATTTGATTACTCCGGAACCCAAGCATGTCGAGTCCTCAAGGCTGAAGGCTTGCGAGTGATTTTGGTAAATAGCAATCCAGCAACAATTATGACGGATCCAGAATTCGCCGACGCTACTTATATCGAGCCGATAACTCCAGAAGTTGTGGCAACGATTATCGAACGCGAACGACCCGATGCGCTCCTGCCAACTCTTGGTGGCCAAACTGCGCTAAATACCGCAATCGCACTATTCAAGAATGGTGTGCTCGATAAATTTAATGTCGAACTAATTGGTGCCGATGTTGACGCAATTGAACGCGGCGAAAACCGTGAAATTTTCCGCCAAATCGTTGCAGACATCGGCGGGGAAAGCGCTGCCTCATTTGTTTGCCACAGCATGCAGGACTGCCTCGATGGTGTGAAGGTGCTCGACTACCCAGTTGTTGTAAGACCGTCATTCACTATGGGTGGCGCCGGATCTGGCATCGCCTATAACGAAGAAGACTTACATCGCATCGCTGGTGCCGGCCTCCAGGCGAGCCCTACAACTGAAGTACTTCTTGAAGAATCAATCATTGGCTGGAAAGAATTTGAACTTGAATTGATGCGCGACAACAAAGATAACGTGGTTGTGGTTTGTTCGATTGAAAACTTAGATCCCATGGGTGTACATACTGGTGATTCAATTACAGTCGCACCATCACTTACTCTCACCGATCGTGAATTCCAGAAACTGCGCGACTTAGGCATTGCAATTATTCGCGCTGTGGGTGTCGATACTGGTGGCTGCAACATTCAGTTCGCTATTAATCCAGATGATGGCCGAATCATCGTGATTGAAATGAATCCTCGGGTATCTCGATCATCCGCGCTCGCGAGCAAGGCAACTGGTTTTCCAATTGCCAAGATCGCTGCTCGGCTTGCAATTGGCTACACACTGGATGAAATTCCAAATGACATCACCAAGGAAACTCCAGCATCCTTTGAACCAACGTTGGACTATGTTGTTGTAAAAATTCCACGTTTTGCTTTTGAAAAATTCCCAAATGCAGATCAAACTTTGACAACAACTATGAAATCAGTTGGCGAAGCAATGGCTATTGGCCGCAACTTTACCGAAGCGCTCCATAAAGCTTTGCGCTCGATTGAACGCAAAGAATCACTTTTCGATTGGGCCGAGGATCCCAAGCAAATAGACATTCCTGATTTGCTTAAGAAAATGGCGATCCCGCACGACGGCCGATTGAATCAAGTCCAGTTGGCGCTTTGGGCTGGTGCATCTATTGAGCAAGTTTTTGAGGCCACCAAAATTGACCCATGGTTCTTGGATCAAATTGTGTTGTTGTGTGAGGTGGCCCGCGAAGTTAAGTTAGCTAAAGCGTTAGATCGTGAATCGATCGTGGCTGCGAAACGTCACGGCTTCTCTGACGCGCAAATCGGTTTGATTCGTGGCGTCCCGGAAGCAGAAGTTCGCGATATGCGACATACCCTTGATGTTCGCCCAGTATTCAAGACCGTGGATACTTGCGCTGCTGAATTTGCCGCGTTAACTCCTTACTATTACTCGTCCTATGACCAAGAAAATGAAGTATTGCCGCGAAGTAATCCAGCCGTGATAATTCTTGGCTCTGGTCCAAACCGCATTGGGCAAGGTATCGAATTCGATTATTCCTGTGTTCACGCCTCTCTTACTTTGCGCGAACAGGGCTACGACACCATCATGATCAACTGCAACCCGGAAACTGTTTCAACCGACTACGACACTTCAAGCCGGTTGTACTTTGAGCCGTTAACACTTGAAG
Organism: Actinomycetota bacterium; assembly: GCA_947452765.1. GTDB lineage: Bacteria > Actinomycetota > Actinomycetes > S36-B12 > UBA5976 > UBA5976. The sequence goes on from CANGDR010000028.1 coordinate 4,173, forward strand.
ACGTATTAGAAGTTATTCATGCTGAATCTTTAGCTGGACCAATCGTTGGCGTAATTACTCAACTTGGCGGCCAAACCCCACTCGGGCTAGCTCAGGGACTGAAGGATGCCGGCATCACTTTGCTGGGCACGACACCGGAAGCAATCCACTTGGCTGAAGAGCGCGGTGCATTCGGTGAAGTGCTAGATAAAGCAGGGTTGCCTTCGCCAGAACACGGTATGGCAACGTCATTCGAGGATGCGCGAGCCATTGCAGATCGAATCGGTTATCCAGTTTTAGTCCGTCCATCTTTTGTTCTCGGTGGGCGTGGCATGGAAATTGTCTACGACGAAGAAATGTTGCATGACTACCTAACTAGAGCTGCGGAAGTAAATCCCGAGCACCCAGTCCTAGTTGACCGCTTCCTTGATGATGCGATTGAAATCGACGTTGACGCCCTCTTTGATGGAACAGATCTTTACCTGGGCGGCGTCATGGAGCACATCGAAGAAGCGGGAATCCATTCCGGCGACTCTGCTTGCTCACTTCCGCCTTACACGCTCAACAAACACGACATTGAACGGATTCGGGTTTCGACTCGTAGCATTGCCGAAGGTGTGGGAGTACGCGGTCTGCTAAACGTGCAGTACGCCTTAGCAAATGACATCTTGTACGTACTTGAAGCAAATCCGCGAGCATCTCGCACAGTTCCATTTGTTTCGAAAGCAACGGGAATCTCACTCGCGAAAGCTGCTGCGCGCATCGCAGTGGGGGACTCCATTGCCAAACTGAGGGCTGAAGGTTTCTTGCGCCCGGTAGGAGACGGCGGAGATACACCAGAGGGTAGCGCCATTAGTGTCAAGGAAGCCGTGCTTCCGTTTGCTCGCTTTACTGGAGTGGACACAGTACTTGGCCCAGAAATGAAATCAACGGGTGAAGTTATGGGTATCGACGTTGACTTCGGAACCGCGTTTGCTAAGTCTCAATTGGCGGCTTATCGTGACGGACTTCCAAAATCTGGAACGGTATTTGTTTCGGTCGCGGATCGAGATAAAGCACAAGCCATTGAACCAGTGAGAAAACTAGCTGCCATGGGATTCAAGATTGTGGCAACTGATGGAACTGCAGCGTTTTTGAAGACACATGGCATCGAGAGCACATTGGTTGCCAAACAGCACTTAAGTGAGGGCGACGACCGAAAAACTACGGTTGAAGCAATCATGGCTGGCGACATCGACTTAGTGGTTAATACCCCTTATGGAACTGGCGCTCGCCGCGACGGTTACGAAATTCGTATGGCAACTGTGCTAACAAATACGGCCTCGATTACAACCGTGCAAGGTTTGGCAGCAGCAGTAGAAGGAATTGCCTCACTTCAGGCTGGGCCAATGAAGGTGAAATCAATCCAAGAGCACGTCGCTGAACTTAACGCACTGTTGGCAGGTAAGTAATGTCAACCGCAAAACAGATGAAGTGCACGATTCGATCCTTGGAGCCGGTAGGCGAGTACTTGCATCTGATCCTTGACGCACCAGAAATGCCTGAGGTTCAACCTGGTCACTTTGCTGCGGTCGCAGTTGGTGGCGTGGGTGGGGGAATGCTGTTGCGAAGGGCATTTTCAATCCATAAATCCGAACCTGGCGAAACTTTGGAACTAATTTTTGCTGCACATGGCCAAGGTACACAGTGGCTAGCAACGCAATCGGCTGGCGATGTAATTGACGTAATTGCACCACTTGGGAAGCCGTTCGTGTTACCACGTCAACCAGTCGCATGCGTCTTAGTTGCGGGTGGCTACGGGGCAGCTCCCATGGAGTTGCTCGCACAGCAACTTCGCGCTCGTGGTTGTCGTGTTGATGTCGTTCTAGGTGCTGCAACTCAAGAGAAACTTTTTGGAGTGCTTTCGCTCAAGGGAGTTTCCGATTCGTTAACCGTCACGACTGATGACGGTACATCTGGAGTGCGCGGCCGAGTTACTGATGTACTCGCTGAACTCATGACCCGAAATGAATCCAAGGCAGTATATGCCTGTGGACCAATGGCAATGCTGCAAGCAGTCGCTGCGGTAGCGCAAGAAAATGGCGCTTTCAGTCAATGCGCTGTCGAAGAATCTATGGCGTGTGGCATCGGAGTTTGTATGACGTGCGTACTTCCAGTCATTGGTGACGATGGTGTGACTCGCATGGTTCGATCCTGTGTCGAAGGTCCAGTTTTCCGTGGCGATCGAGTGCGTTGGAATGACGTGGATACTATCCCGCAAGATACCTTTGGCGCACCTAGTCCTGGGGGTCACTAATGAGTCCTGACTTAACAACTTCATTAGGGTCACTGCAACTAGGTGCCCCAACCCTTACTGCATCAGGCTGCGCCGCGGCAGGTAAAGAACTTGCCCAGTTTGGTGACGTCAGCACACTTGGTGCCGTTGTAACCAAAAGCATCATGATGCAGCCACGCTCAGGTCGAGCTACACCTCGAATGGCAGAGACACCAAGCGGAATGCTCAACTCCATTGGCCTGCAAGGTCCAGGGATCGAAGTTTTCCTAGAAAAAGATTTAGCCTGGCTACACGAAAACAATGTGACCACAATTGTTTCGATCGCGGGTAATAACGTCGAAGAGTTTGGCGAGCTAGCGCGAATCTTGGCAAAGGTGCCAGGCGTTGATGGTCTCGAAGTAAACATCTCCTGTCCAAATGTGGAATCGCGCGGTCAAGTATTTGCCTGCAATCCAGTATCGGCTGCCCAGGTAATCGAAACTGTGCGCTCGGTCTGGCATTCCGATGCACCAGTTCTTGCCAAGCTCTCACCTGATGTAACTGACATCGTGGAAATTGCACACAGTGTGGTCGAAGCTGGAGTCGATGGCGTATCCATGATCAACACTTTGCTTGGCATGGTTATCGATGTTGATGGCATGAAGCCAATGCTCGGTGGGCGTACTGGTGGTCTTTCTGGTCCAGCAATTCGGCCAGTTGCAGTGCGTGCAATTTATCAAGTGCACGCCGCGATTCCACACCTACCGATTCTTGGCATGGGTGGAATTCGTACTGGACATGATGCGCTTGAATTCATCGCAGCAGGAGCAAGTGCCGTCAGTATCGGGACTGTAGTGTTCGGGGATCCATCCGCGCCATGGCGAATTGCAACTGAACTAGGCCAAGAGCTCGAATCTCGAGGTTACAACTCACTTAGCGAAGTCATTGGCCTCGCGCACCAGAATTAGAAGGTTGAAAAATGTCTAAAGCCCCAATCGCAGTAGCACTTGATGCGCCAGATCTAGCAACTGCGCGGGAGTGGGCAAGCGCCGTTGCGCCGCACGTCCAGGTCGTCAAAGTGGGTCTCGAAGTTTTCTTACGTGACGGGCATGATGCCGTTCATATTGCGCGCGAGGCAAGTGGCTGTGACATTTTCTTGGATGTTAAATTGCACGACATTCCGGCCACAGTTGCTGGCGCAGCTCATGCGGTAGCAAAACTAAATCCTAAATACTTAACGGTGCACGCTTCAGGTGGGCAAGACATGGTCAAAGCAGCCGTGGAAGCACTCCCTGATACTTATGTCACGGCAGTTACGATTTTGACTTCACTCTCGCAGGATCAACTTGCAGCCATGGGCTGGAATGGCACAGCGCAAGACATTGTGAAGCGTCTGTCTGCTCAATCAGTTGCAGCCGGTGCACGTGCGATTGTTTGCTCGCCGCAAGAAGTTGCTGCAGTTCGCGCGGAAGTCGGTCCTGAAATTGTTTTAATCACGCCAGGCGTCCGCCCGGCAGGCTCTGACGCTGGAGATCAAAAGCGAATTGCAACCCCCGAACAGGCTTTGGCAGATGGCGCCAACTTACTGGTCATTGGTCGCCCAATAACTGGAGCAAGCAACATTGCCGAGGCTGCCGCGGCAATTGCGTCATCGATTTCTTAATCATCAAGTTTGCTGTCGGCAAGTCCTAGTAACATAGGCAAATGCCTGTACCTGTCCTAACCAATGAGCAACGCGTCGCCGCGTCAGCCAAGGCCGTGGAAGTCCGCACTAAGCGCGCTAAATTACGGCGCCAGCTAAAGGATTCTGAAATCACATTTTCCGAAATACTTTCTGTTGCAGATTCTGATGCGATTGTTTCGGGTATGAAAGTTTGTTCAATTCTGGAAGCACTTCCTGGAATTGGAAAAGTTAAAGCAGCGACGCTTATGGAAACTTGTGGCATCGCACAATCACGTCGGATGAAGGGACTGGGAACTTCCCAAGTTGCCAGTTTGCGGAAAGCTTTAGTGGGTCGAGTTCGATGACCGCACATCTGGTGGTCTTATCTGGCCCGAGTGGAGTTGGCAAGTCCTCCGTTATAAGGGAAGCGCTTAGAGAATTACCCGAAACCTGGCTATCCGTTTCGGCAACCACTCGGGCTCCGCGTCCAGGAGAAGTACATGGCGAAAACTATTTTTATGTTAGCCAAGATGAATTTGACCGCATGATTTTGGATGATGAACTTCTCGAGTGGGCTGAGTTCGCCGGAAATCGCTACGGCACACCTAAGAACGCCGTCGCCGAAAAACTAGCTGGGAATATCCCAGTCCTGCTCGAGATTGAAGTGCAAGGTGCGATGCAAGTTCGCGAGGCAATGCCCGAAGCCGTTCTAGTTTTCCTTGAGCCACCAGCCTGGGCTGACTTGGAAGCAAGGCTGGCTGGTCGGGGTACTGAGTCTGCGACTGAAATTCAGGTTCGTTTGGATGCGGCCCTAAAAGAGTTGGAATCATCGGGTTTCTTTGACCATGTGGTCGTAAATGACGACGTCGTGAGCGCTGCTCGCGAGTTGATACAATATTTGAAGTAAGAATTCCCAAATCACTGATTTTCAAGGAGTCCAAAGTGACTGCAGCTGCCCCAGAAGGCATCACAAACCCACCTATCGATGACCTATTGGCCGTCGCAGACTCCAAGTACGCATTGGTTATTTATGCAGCCAAGCGCGCTCGCCAAATCAACGCTTACTACTCCCAGCTGGGTGAAGGCCTGCTTGAATACGTTGGCCCACTTGTTGAATCAGGCAACCAGGAAAAGCCATTGTCAATTGCACTTCGTGAAATCAACGAAGGCAAGTTGACCATCGAGCCAGAAACAGCTGCTTAAGTCGGTCCATCCGACATGTAGTTATCGGAACTTTCCGTGGCTAACTCTGCAAGCCCAAAAAATCTCAACATCGTATTAGGTGTCAGCGGCGGCATTGCTGCTTACAAAGTTGCTGGTCTGTTACGCATCCTCAAGGAAGCCGGACATGATGTTCAAGTTGTGCCAACCCAATCGGCATTAAATTTTGTCGGCTCTGCAACCTGGGAAGCACTATCCGGCAACCCAATGGCGACTGAACTTTGGGACGACGTTCAGGAAGTTCCGCATGTCCGCATCGGTCAAAATGCTGACTTAGTAATTGTTGCCCCTGCTACTGCAGATTTACTTTCGCGTGCTGCCAACGGCGCTGCGAATGACTTACTTACTAACGTCTTGCTTACTGCAACTTGCCCAATAATTTTTGCTCCAGCAATGCACACTGAAATGTGGTTAAACGATGCGACGCAAACAAATGTTGCAACTTTGCGAAGTCGCGGTGCAATCGTTATTGAACCAGCCGTTGGAAGATTAACTGGGGCTGATAGCGGACCTGGTCGCTTGCCAGAGCCAGAACAAATTGCTGCAGTTGCACTAGGCGTCATGAGCGAGCAAGACCTAGCTGGCCAAGATGTAGTGATCACTGCTGGCGGTACGCGAGAATTTTTTGATCCAGTTCGCTTCCTAGGAAATAGTTCAACGGGTAAGCAGGGGATTGCACTAGCCGAAGCTGCCCGAGATCGCGGCGCCAGTGTTCGACTGATTTGCGCAAATGTTTCCCTGCCACTTCCGGTTGGAGTTTCGATAACTCACGTAAAGTCCAGTTCAGAATTGCATCAAGCCGTACTGGATGCATCGCACTCAGCTGACATCGTGGTTATGGCGGCTGCGGTTGCTGACTTCAAACCAAAAATGTATGAAGAGAACAAGATAAAAAAATCGGAAACTCGAGATGACTTAACCATCGAGCTAGTTCGAACCACAGATATCCTCATGGAGTTAGTGCAACGCCGAAATTCATCACACCCAGACCAAATTATTGTTGGCTTTGCTGCCGAGACGGGTGACAGTGTGACATCGGTACTTGAGCACGGCATTGCGAAACTGCAACGCAAGGGTTGCGACCTATTGGTTGTTAACCAGGTTGGGCCGGAACTTGGCTTTGGCACCGACGACAATGAAGTGACCATTTTGACTCGGGAACCAGCCTCCGAAGTAGCCGTGGATCGCACGTCTAAGACCGATATTGCCCATGCTGTGTGGGACGCTGTTATTGCACTTCAAGCCATCAGCAATTAGCCGAACCGATTAGGTAGGCGCTACATCTTTCCTGCTAAAGTTAGGTGGGAATTGCGCACTTGACCAGGAGCCCCTAAGTATGAGCGCAACCACATACTTATTTACTCCCTAGCAAAGGCAATTACATGTCCGGTCGTTTATTTACTTCTGAGTCCGTAACTGAAGGTCATCCAGACAAGATGGCAGATCAGATTTCTGACGCCATTCTTGATGATCTATTAGCTCAGGATCCAAAGAGCCGCGTAGCAGTTGAAACCATGTTGACCACTGGTCAAATTCACGTAGCTGGCGAAGTTACTACAAACGGTTTCGCTGACGTTATGGCTCTAGTACGAACCGTAGTTACCGAGATTGGTTACGACTCATCCGAAAAAGGTTTCGATGGAAACTCTTGCGGAATTTCAGTTTCCATTGGTGCACAATCCCCAGATATCGCACAGGGCGTTGACGATGCCTTTGAAGAGCGCGTGACAGGTTCCGAAGACCCATTAGATCGCCAAGGTGCCGGCGACCAAGGATTGATGTTCGGTTATGCATCTGATGAAACTCCAGAATTAATGCCACTTCCAATCACGATTGCACATCGTCTTGCTGAACAGCTAACAGCAGTTCGTAAGTCAGGTCAGATGGCCTACCTTCGCCCAGATGGTAAGACTCAAGTAACAATCGAATATGACGGTGATCGCCCAGTACGACTCGACACCGTTGTCGTTTCATCACAACATGCCGACAATATCGATCTTGATAAGCAACTTTCACCTGAAGTTCGCGCAAATGTTGTTGAGCCAATTCTTGCGAAATTCGACATCGATGCAACTGACTTCAAACTTTTGGTTAATCCAACTGGCAAGTTCGTAGTTGGCGGACCAATGGGTGACGCAGGTTTAACTGGTCGCAAGATAATTGTTGATACTTATGGCGGCATAGCCCGTCACGGTGGTGGCGCATTCTCCGGTAAAGATCCATCAAAGGTTGACCGCTCTGCTGCGTATGCCATGCGCTGGGTCGCGAAGAACGTTGTTGCTGCCGGACTTGCAAAACGTTGTGAGGTGCAGGTCGCTTACGCAATCGGCAAGGCACATCCAGTTGGCGTATTCGTAGAAACTTTCGGAACTGGAACAGTTCCAGAAGAAAACATTCGTCAAGCCGTTTTGAAGGTATTCGATCTTCGCCCAGCAGCGATCATCGCGGACCTTGAATTACTAGACACAAGCGTTGTTAAGTATCGCCCAACTGCTGCCTATGGCCACTTTGGTCGTCCTGGCTTCACGTGGGAACGAACCGATCGCGCCGAGTCATTGCGAGCAGCAATCTAGATCTAATATATGAATTAAGGGTCAGGCATCTTGCTTGGCCCTTAATTTTTTATTGCAACGTTTCGCTTCCTTGTAGTGAGTTGGCATTTTTCGGCTTGGGGCGAAACGCGCCGAACACGGCCTTCGGGTCATCAAATTTTGACCCAAAGGCCTTTTTAGACGTTCGGCTTTCGTTTGCCCCAAGCCCGAAATCCATTCGAAAGACTCTCGTGAGCGAAAAGGTTGAGCTTTCTTTCGTGTGAAACGAAAGCCGAACGTCTAAAGAGCGAGTTATGCCAAAATCTGATGGCATAACTCGCGTGTTCGGCGCGTTTGCACA
>CANGDR010000029.1 GCA_947452765.1 Actinomycetota bacterium
ATCCCACCTACGCTAAATAGGAACAATGGCCAGATTTCAGTTTGGAGCCATCCCTGGGCAGTGAACTGGCGTTCATCTTCGCTTCCTGGCAAGGCTGATGCACGAGCGGTGAATGCATCACCTTGTGGATCTACCGAGCGTTCTGCCATCAATAGTGCGGCTACGAATGAGACCAATAACAATGCTCCTTGCATAAATAACCCTGGGCCATCGATTGCGGCTGAGCCTTGCGCAACTATCTGGCGAAGTCCCTTTAGCTGTCCACCATTTGCAGCTGGATCCCCCGCCAAGGGTGTTACCGAATTAATTACCACATAAGCAAATGCAAGCAGAATGGACGCACCAACCAAAATAAGTTGCAGTGGACGTCGAGCTGTTCTTGGTGCGAACGCTTCAATCAAAAGCGAAAGCACGCCAGAGGTAAGGAGAACAATTATTGGCGCTAGGGCTTGATACTCAAACGAACCATTCATGAGCCACTCCCCGGCATCGATGTTGGAACTTCTGAAGTTGGATCAGAAACCCCTACATATGTTTGTACTTGTGCCACCGCAGGATTGATAATTTTTAGGGCTACTTGAGGCAAGAGCCCGAGTGCGATGATGATCGCCAGAATTGGGACAACTGCAAGCAGTTCACGACGGTTGATTTCTTTAACCGTTGAAGACACTTCTGCGGATGGCACACCAGTCATCATGCGCTGGTACAGCCACAGAATGTAAATCGCAGCAAAAACTATTCCAAAGGTGGAGATAACTGCTGCAGTTTGATAAACCGAGAAAGTCCCAACCAAAACTAGGAATTCTGAAACGAAGCTCGACATTCCTGGGAGTGCCAGGGAGGACAAGCCAGCTAACAGGAATACCCCGGTCATCACTGGTGCAACCTTATTGACGCCACCAAAATCAGCAATCCGTTTTGAGCCTCTTCGTGATACCAAGAAACCTGCGACAAGGAATAGGGCACCAGTGGAGAATCCGTGGTTAACCATGTAGAAAGCAGAACCACTTATGCCCTGCGTGGTCATTGCAAAAATTCCCATGACAATAAATCCAAAGTGCGAAATCGAAGTGAATGCAATTAGGCGCATTAGATCAGTTTGGCCAATTGCAAGAAGTGCGCCATAGAAAATACTTATCACTGCAAGAGCAATGATTACCGGGGTGTAATACTTCGAGGCTTCCGGAAAAATTGGCAGCAAGAAGTGAAGCATGCCGAAAGTTCCTACTTTGTCTAGGACACCCACCAAAAGCGTGGATGTTCCAGGCGTTGCTTCTGCAGCAGCATCAGGTAGCCAGGTGTGGAACGGAACCATTGGGGCTTTAACGGCAAATGCAAAGAAGAATCCTAGGAACAGCATCTTTTGCGTTGCTGGGTCCATGTGCAATGCAGTTAACGCCTCGAAATCAAAAGTTCCTTTGCCAAGCTCTCGACCGGAAACAACATAAAGGCCGACAAGTGAGGCCAGCATGAATAAACCGCCAACTAGCGAATAGAGCAAGAATTTCATCGCAGCATAGGCACGCTGCGGTCCACCAAACCGTCCAATTAGGAAATAAACCGGAAGCAGCATGGCTTCAAAGAAAACATAGAACAGGAATAAATCGTTAGCAACAAAGACGCCGATCATAAAGACTTCAAGGGCGAGGATCAGTGCAAAGTATCCCTTAACTGTTCCGCGTCCTGCATCCTCTGCATCCCACCAACCCGCGATCATGCCTAATGGAACCAAGATCGCAGTCATTGCTATCAGTACAACGGAAATGCCATCGACACCCAGCGTCCAAGAAATTCCAAAAGCTGGAATCCAATCGTGCTTTTCTAAGAACTGGAGTCCACCGTTTGTATTATCCATTCCTACTGTCAGGTATAAAGCAACACCGAGTGTTACCAATGCAAAAATAAGTGCAACCTGCTTTGCGAGTGCATCTTTACCGCGAGGTAATGAGAAAACAACGATTGAGCCCACGAGTGGAATCAGCATAAGTAAGGACAGCAACATAATTAGAGCCTCACTAGGAGTAGAACGAATGCAATCAATGTGGCTCCGCCAAGCATGGTGAGTGCATAAGAACGCGTGTAGCCATTTTGTAGCCTGCGGGCCCGTGCAGAAATTCCACCAATTGCAGCGGCCAGACCACCGATTGCCCCATCAATGCCTTTGGTATCAAACCAAGTTAACGAGCGAGTTAAGTACTGGCCTGGTCGCATAAAAACTGCTTCGTTTAATGCATCGCCATATGCATCGGCACGGGCTGCCCGAGTAAGGATGCTGACTTGTGCTGGCGCCGTAACTGGAACTGGGCGGCGGCCATAACGTAGCCAGGCATAACCTGCACCGAGCAAAACGGTTACTAACGTAATTGGAATCAATATTGTGTTTGAAATTGCATTAGCAGGCTGCGCAAATCCGGTAACCGGCTCCAGCCAACCTTCGATGTCGCCAAGGAATAGCATCGCCATGCCACCAAAAACTGAGCCAAATGCCAAAACCATCATTGGAATAGTCATCACTGCTGGGGATTCATGTGGGTGTACATCATCTTGCCAACGCGCTTCGCCAAAGAATGTCATTGCCATCATGCGAGTCATGTAGAAAGCAGTGACACCCGCGCCAAGTAAAGCGGCAGCTCCAACAAAAGTATTTTGCCCAAAGGCCGCATGAATGATTTCATCCTTGGACCAGAACCCAGCAAATGGCGGGATTCCGATGATGGCCAAGAAGCCAAGTCCAAAAGTCACATATGTAATTTTCATCATTGTGCGAAGTGCGCCGTAGTGCCGCATATTCACATCGTCGTGCATGCCATGCATAACTGATCCGGCTCCGAGGAAAAGTCCAGCCTTGAACATGCCGTGCGTTAAGAGGTGGAAGATCGCAAATACATATCCAACTGGACCAAGACCGGCTGCGAGCACCATGTAACCAATTTGGCTCATGGTGGAGCCGGCTAGACCCTTCTTGATGTCATCCTTTGCAGTTCCGATAAATGCACCCAAAAGTAAAGTGATGGCGCCGATGGCTACGACGGCAGTTCGCGCAGTTTCGGAAAGGTCGAAAATTGCATGTGCTCTAACAATTAAGTAAACACCTGCGGTAACCATGGTTGCTGCGTGGATAAGTGCCGAAACCGGAGTTGGACCTTCCATTGCATCTAGCAGCCAAGACTGAAGCGGGAACTGGGCTGACTTACCGCATGCTGCAAGTAAGAGCGCTAGACCCATCCAAGTTAAGTGCTGCGCTGATGCTTGGCCGGCGCCAGCATCAACCCCGGTAAAAGTAACCGTGCCAAAGGTAGTGAACATCAACATGATCGCGATAGCAAGACCCGCATCGCCAACACGGTTTACTATGAAGGCTTTCTTTCCAGCCGTCGCTGCGGATGGCTTGTGCTGGTAGAAACTAATAAGTAGGTAGGAAGCTAGTCCTACCCCTTCCCAGCCAACATAAATTAATAAATAGCTGTCTGCTAATACCAATAACAACATGGCTGCTACGAACAAGTTTAAGTAAGCGAAGAAGCGGCGGCGGTTTTCGTCATGTGCCATGTAGCCAATTGAGTAAATGTGGATCAGAGTGCCAACGCCAGTAATAAGCATTACAAAAGCGATCGAAAGTTGGTCTAAGTGCAGCCCAAATGGAACCTGAAAGGTCCCGACGGTAATCCACTGGAATAACTGCTGACTGACGGCTCGCTCTTCGGCTGGTCGGCCCATCATCTGGATTAACAAACCTAGTCCGACAAAGAATGAGGAAGCCGAGAGCGCTACTGCAAGAAAATGTCCCCAAGCATTAGTGCGACGACCACCGAGCAAAAGCGCGGTGGCGCCAGCTAATGGCAAACCAATAAGTGCGGCAATCATGTCTATTCCTCTAGTACTTCAGCAAGCTTGGTTCGTCGATCGAGGCCGATCGCCGGGAACGGAAAATCGAAACAATAATTGCCAGGCCAACAACCACTTCAGCAGCAGCAACCACCATGACAAAGAAAGCGGCAACTAAGCCATCTAGTGTGCCAGTGCTACGGGCTCCTGCGACAAACGCTAAGTTCGCTGCGTTGAGCATCATTTCAACACTCATGAAAACAATGATCGCGTTACGACGAACTAAAACGCCGAATGCTCCGATTGTGAAAAGGATTGCGGCAAGGACTAAATAATTATTTGGGTTCACTTGGAAACCTCATCAATCGCCAGGTTGGAAGTTACCGCGCCTTGGCCCTTAAATGGTGTTGGTAACGAAGCTTCTGAAGTTGAGCCGTCCGGCAAAAGTGCAGGAGTATCCACGGAGTTATTGGAAGCAAGGACACCCGGAGCTGGCTGTGGCGTTATGTGAGAACCAAGTGTGCGTTCGCGTTGCAACTCATCTTGTGTCTTGCGCGGTGTCCAGCGTTCGGTATGCGCCAAAACCATCGCGCCTAGCGCTGCGGTAATTAGTAGTGCAGATGTAACTTCGAAAGCAAGTAAGTAAGTACTAAAAACTAAACTCGCAAGCCCATTAATCTGTCCACCGTTGTCGAAATTTATTTTTCCAAATCCAACAGCAGGTAATGGTGCGTTGCTAGTTATGGCGGAAATTAACATGCTGCCAAATGCGAGCGCAAATAAAAGTCCAACAATACGTTGCCCTTTTATTGTCTCGAGCAGTGAGTCAGACGAATCAACGCCAACAATCATTAAGACGAATAGGAAGAGCATCATCACTGCACCGGTATAAACGATTACTTGTGTTGTACCCAAGAATGGCGCACCGAGTGAAAAATAAAGAACCGCAATATTGATCATTGCAAAAGCAACCCAAAGCGCACTATGTACCGCTTTACGTGAAACCACCATGCCAAGAGCGCCAACGATTGCGAAGAATGCAGTCGTATAGAAAACTATGCTTTCACCACTCACTGGTCACCTCCGGGTGTCGACGAACCAGTGACTTTGCCTTCGTAGTAGTCAATAGCGGTAGTGCCTGGGGCCATCGCATGTGGTGGCATATCCATTCCGCCAAGTAGTGGTGCCAGCAAATCTTCCTTGGTGAAAATCAATTTTTCGCGTGAGTTATCAGCAAGTTCGTATTCGTTCGTCATCGTTAATGCACGAGTTGGGCAAGCTTCGATGCAAAGGCCGCAGAGAATGCAGCGCAAGTAGTTAATTTGGTAAGTGCGGCCGTACCTTTCGCCTGGTGAGAAGCGCTCTTCTTCAGTGTTATCGGCACCTTCAACATAGATCGCATCTGCCGGGCAAGCCCAAGCACAAAGTTCGCAGCCGATGCACTTTTCTAAACCATCAGGATGACGGTTTAGTTGATGACGACCGTGGAAGCGCGGCTTCGGCGGATACTTATCGCGCTCTTCTGGATACTGCTCGGTTGTAACTTTCTTGAACATCGATAAGAAAGTAACTCCGAAGCCACGAATAACTTGAGGTAGCTGGGCCATTAGTTGTCCTCCGCCGTTTCAATTGAAGTCGTGACAGCCGAAACGGTTACCGGCGATCGACGTGAAGGTTGTGCAATTTGCCCTGGCATTGGAGGCACTGGGAAGCCACCGGCAAATGGATCGAAGTCCGCACCCAGTTCAAGGGCAATCCGCTCAGCTTCGATTTCATCTGACTTTTTGCGGCGTAGGTCTAGAGCGTAAGAAATTACAACTCCGACAATAAGTACTGCGCTGGATATGAAAAGTAAATTTCGAGAGTCGACCCCGCCATTGGACCGCAAGTAACGCGCTATGGAAACGATCAAGATCCAAACGATCGATACTGGGATCAAAACTTTCCAGCCAAACTTCATAAATTGGTCATAGCGAAGGCGTGGCAGCGTGCCTCGCAACCAAATGAAGATAAATAGGAATGCAAAAACTTTTCCAAAGAACCAAAGCATTGGCCACCAGCCAACGTTTGCCTGATCCCAGAGTGAAATTGGCCAAGGGGCGCGCCAACCACCAAGGAATAGCGTGGTTGCCATTGCAGAAACAGTGACCATGTTGACATATTCGGCTAAGAAGAACAGCGCAAACTTTAGTGACGAATACTCGGTATGGAATCCACCGACAAGTTCGCCTTCAGCTTCTGGAAGGTCGAATGGAGCGCGGTTCGTTTCACCAACCATCGCGGTCGTGTAAATAACGAACGAAGGAAGTAGCAGCACGATATACCAAGTCTTTTCTTGCGCAGCCACAATTTGCGAAGTTGACATCGAAGATGCATATAAGAAGACGGCAACGAACGAAAGTCCCATTGCAATTTCGTAGCTAATCATTTGCGCAGAGGAACGTAATCCACCAAGCAGTGGATAGATCGAGCCAGATGACCAACCCGCTAATACGATTCCATAAATTCCAACAGACGCAATTGCCAGCACATACAAAACTGAAACTGGAAAGTCCGTGAGTTGTAAAGGCGTCTTGTGGCCAAACATCGTAACTTCAGGACCCAGCGGAATTACTGCGAAAGTTAGGAAAGCCGTGGTTGCCGAAATTACTGGGGCAATTGCATAAACCGCTAAATGTGCACCTTTAGGAATGATCTCTTCCTTGAGTGCCAACTTGATGCCATCCATTAGCGATTGTAATAACCCAAATGGGCCAACTCGGTTTGGTCCGATGCGCATTTGCATGCGGCCGACCACACGACGCTCAGCCCAAATCGTAAACAAGGTCATTACAACCATAATTGCAAAAATGCCAACGACTTTTACGGCGATGATCAGTCCAGTATCGGTTCCAAAAATTGAAAGGTCGCCAACTGGGTCAGCTAGAACTATTCGATTCATGCGTTGCCTCCAGCCTTAACCGTTACTACACAGCCTGACGGAATGTTCAGCGAACTGCCTTCGCTATTTGCTGGCACCCAAACCACACCATCAACCATTCCACCAGTAACGATTACCGGTGCTGTTGCGGTATTGCCACAGCAGGTAACGCTGGCTGATCCCCCATCAACTAGCCCAAGTGATTGCGCGGTATTCGGACTTACCCGAACCACGGCTACCCGCGATGTTGCCGCTAGGTATGGTTCCCCGCTTTGTAAAGTTCCCTTATCTAGCAAGTGTCGCCAAGTAGAAAGGATTGCTTCGCCAGCACCGATAGTGGAGTTTTCGGCCGCTCCAGCACTTAGCGCAGGTTTAGCAGCGCTAGCCCAGAAATCGATTACTGAAATTTCGCTCCCGAGTTCGCGCGCAATCTCACCAAGTACTGCCGCATCGCTTAACGCACCTGGCGTAGGTGCAACAACGTCAAAACTACGATCGCGACCTTCCCAGTTCCGGAAAGTTCCACGCTTCTCAGTAACAACGGCAACCGGGAAGACGACGTCAGCAAGTGCTGTGACATCTGTGTGACGAGTTTCAAGCGACACTACAAAGCTTGCTCGCTCGATCGCGGCAACTAGATCGCCATCTACATCCTCGGCACCGACGCCACCAATTACTAAATTCTTAATTGCTGATCCAGTTGCCGAGATGATTTCCGTGGTGTTGCGACCACCAATTGGAAGTAGTCCGGCATCAAGTGCGCCTCGATCACCTGCGCGACGCGGAATCCAAGCCAGCCGAGCTCCAGTTTTAGTGGCTAATTCCGCAACTGCCGAAAGTGCGCCCGGCGTTTGAGCTGCGCGCTCGCCCACCAAAATTATGCTGTTTGGGTTAGCCAGGAATTCGGCTGCACCGTTTATTGTAGCTACTTCTTCCCGAGGTCCAGCTGTCAGTAACTTGCCTTTCATTTTTGCAAGTCCAGCAGTTGCATACGGGGCTACTGAATAAACCTTCGTGCCGTTCTTCAGGGCTGCCTTACGTAGCCGCAAAAACACAATCGGAGATTCATCTTCGGGCTCAAACCCAACCAGTAGAACTGCGGCGGCGGATTCAAGGTCCCCATAGGTAACGTCGAGTCCCTTACCAGCAACATGATTTGCTAAGAATGCTGTTTCTTCGGAACTAACGGCGCGGGCGCGGAAATCAACATCGGGTGTGCCGAGTACGCCACGAGCAAATCCGGCATAACTTTGCGCATCTTCGACTGTCACACGACCGCCGGTAAGTACGCCAGTTGCCGTGCCGGACTTTGCTAAGCCAGCTGCGGCAACCCGAATTGCCTCTGGCCACGATGCTGGCACTAAGTTTCCATCTTCATCGCGAACAAGCGGGTGAGTTAAGCGACCTTCGGTTGTGTAAGGGAATGCAAAACGTCCCTTGTCACAGTTCCACTCTTCATTAACTTCAGGTGCATCCCAAGCCAAGCGACGCATAACTGTATTCCGGCGAACGTCAGTACGAAGTGCGCAACCGCTGGCACAATGCTCACAGGCGGAAGGCGTGCTAATTAAATCAAATGGGCGCGAGCGGAAGCGGTACTTGGCACTGGTCAACGCGCCAACTGGGCAAATCTGGATTGTGTTACCAGAGAAGTAAGAATCAAACGGCTGGTCTTCCGAAGTTCCAACTTGTTGCTTGGCACCGCGCTCTAATAATTCAATGAATGGATCGCCGGCGATCTCGTCAGCAAAGCGGGTGCAGCGCGCACATGAAACACAGCGTTCACGATCAAGCAGAACTTGCGCGCTGACATTGATTGGCTTCGGGAAAGTGCGCTTCACGCCGGTAAAGCGAGATTCACCTGCCCCACTTGTCATTGCTTGGTTCTGCAGCGGACATTCGCCACCCTTGTCGCAAATTGGGCAATCAAGTGGATGGTTGATCAAGAGGAATTCCATGACACCGGCTTGCGCCTTTTCTGCCATTTCACTTGTGTGCTGGGTTTTGATAACCATGCCATCGGTGACAGTTACTGCGCACGATGGTTGTGGCTTACCTTGGCCTTCAATTTCGACCAAGCACATTCGGCAGGCAGCAACTGGTTCAAGAAGGGGGTGGTCACAAAAACGTGGAATCGCAGTGCCAAGCATTTCAGCCACTCGAATGATTAAAGTGCCAGCTGGTACTTCGACTGTTACAGCATCAACGGTGACAGTAACGGTTTGAGTTGTCACAGTCATCGAGTGGCTCCCGCAAATATGGTGGAAGCAGTTGGATCATATGACTCGTTTGCTGGTGTGGAAGTTGCCTGCACAAATTCGTCCCGGAAGTACTTCATCGCGGCTGGGAATGGTGTCGCAGCTGCGTCACCTAGTGCGCAGAATGAGCGACCGGCTATCTGGGCACAGATGTCGATTAACTTATCCAGGTCTGATTCGGTTCCGTGACCTGCTTCAAAGCGATGAAGTACATCACTTAACCACCAAGTGCCTTCGCGGCAAGGTGTGCACTTGCCACATGATTCATGCTTATAGAACGAGATCCATCCGGTAACCGCACGCACCACTGAAGTTGTGTTATCAAAGATCATTGGAGTTCCAGTGCCTAGCATCGAGCCAGCAGCTGCAATATCTTCATAAGTCAACGGGGTATCTAACAGATCAGCAGTAAGCATCGGAACGGATGAGCCACCAGGGAGCCAGAATTTAACAGTCTTACCGTCGCGAACTCCGCCTGCATGTTCTAGCAATTCACGCATCGTAATACCAAGCGGTGCTTCGTAAATACCAGGACGATTAACGTGTCCCGAAACTGCGAACAATTTAAAGCCTGGGGATTTTTCGGTGCCAAATGATTTAAACCAATCGACACCGTTATTAATTAGGTACGGAATGTTTGCAATCGTCTCAACGTTATTGACGCAAGATGGTGATGCATAAAGACCAGCGACTGCTGGAAATGGTGGCTTTAGGCGTGGCTGGCCGCGTCGACCTTCAAGTGAATCCAGTAACGCTGTTTCTTCACCACAAATGTAAGCACCGGCACCTGCATGCAGCACGACTTCCAGGTCAAATCCGGATCCCATGATGTTCTTGCCAAGGTAACCGGCTGCGTAAGCTTCGCGAATCGCATTGTTAACTCGTCGGAATACATGCGGAACTTCGCCACGGATATAAATGAATGCGTGGTTAGCACGCATCGCATACGCGGCAATGATTACGCCTTCGATTAGTGAATGGGGGTTTGCCATCATTAGCGGAATGTCTTTGCAAGCACCTGGCTCAGACTCATCAGCGTTCACGACTAAGTAATGTGGCTTGCCATCATTCTGGGGAACGAAGGACCACTTCAATCCAGTTGGGAACCCCGCGCCACCGCGACCACGAAGTCCTGAGTCCTTAACAATATTTATAATTTCATCCGGGCCAGTTGCAAAAGCTTTCTTGAACGCGGTGTAGCCACCGTTGCGCATGTAACCAGAAATTTTGTAGGAATCAGCTTCATCCCAATATTTAGTCAATACCGGAGTTAATGTCATTGCTTTGCCTCCGGTGCACTTTGGCCGAGTTCTTTGGCGCGCTTCAATCCAGCAAGCATTTGTTCGTCTGATTCGCCAAAGTCAACAAGACCGTCATCAAAACCGGCAAGTGTGAATTCATTTTCTTTGAAGGTACGGATGTGTGGTCCACGCGTGCTCATAACTTCCTCGCCACGAACTAATTTCTCAACAACTTCAATGGCTGATTCTGGAGTCATATTGTCCAGGAATTCCCAATTTGCGGTCATGACTGGAGCATGTGTGCAGGCAGCCTGACATTCGATGCGCTCTAGGGAAACCTTGCCGTCAGCAGTTACTTCATCATGGCCAATTCCTAGGCGAGCACTTAGTTTTTCCCAAATTGAATCGCCACCAAGAATTCCGCAACCAGGGTTAATGCAAACTCCGATGTGATATTCGCCAGCTGGCTTGCGGTGATACATCGTGTAGAAAGTTGCCACCGCAGCAACTTCGGCAGTGGTTAAGGCAAGTTCATCCGCGCAAAGTGCAATCCCGTCGGCACTTACATAGCCTTCTTCGGCCTGTACCAGATGCAACATTGGAAGCAATGCGGAACGCGCTTGTGGGTAACGCGCCATGATTTCTCTAGCTTGAACCCGAGTATTTTCAGTAAGAGACATTAGCGATCTACGCCTCCCATTACTGGATCAATTGAAGCAACGGCTGCAATAACATCAGCGATCTGGCCACCTTCACACATTGCGGCAACAGCTTGAAGATTTGTGAACGATGGATCGCGGTAATGCACGCGATAAGGCTTAGTGCTG
>CANGDR010000030.1 GCA_947452765.1 Actinomycetota bacterium
CAAGCATCACCGCGCCTTTTGCGCCGCCGGCCGAGCTTGTGGCCCAATCGTAGGCATCCAAAATCATTTCGGAATGGTCGTAATCTTCGTGGCGCGGTGAGAACCTTTCGTTAGCAAGTTCAATTTGATCCGGATGCAAAGCCCACTTGCCATCAAATCCAAGGGCGGCCGAGCGACCTGCCACTCGGCGGAATCCTTCGAGGTCCTTGATGCCAAGGTATGGTCCATCGATTGCCTGCACGTCATAAGCGCGAGCTGCCATCAAGATCCGCATCAGGATGTAGTGGTAGGCGTCGCCTGTGTCATAGCCCGGTGGCTGTTCCCCAACAACCAGGGATTTCATGTTGATGCTTGCCATAAAGTCCGCTGGGCCAAAAATTAAAGATTGGATTCGTGGGCTAGCCGATGCAATGGCATCGATGTTAATTAAGCCCATTGCGTTTTCAATTTGGGCTTCGATCCCAAGTCGACCAACTTCAAGACCGTTGGTGCGCTCAAGTTGAGTCAGCAGCAAATCAAGAGCAACAATCTGTTCCGCATTTTGCACCTTAGGTAACATGATGCAATCTAAATTTGCGCCAGCACCTTCCACAACTTCGATGACATCGGTGTAAGTCCACTGCGTGGTCCAGTCGTTCACACGGACGGCGCGAATCTTGTCTTCGTAGCCGCCTTCGTTCAGGGCCTGCACAATATTCTTGCGCGCATCCGCCTTAGCAAGTGGTGCAACCGCGTCCTCTAAGTCCATGAACATCTGATCTGGCTTTAGGCCACGCGCTTTATCCAGCATTTTTACGCTGCTGCCAGGAACGGCTAAGGAGGATCGACGTGGGCGCTGCACAGGGATGTTTGAGGTCATGTCCCTATTGTTCTATAAGTTCAAGCCGTTTGGCACCTTCAGCATCGGTTACCAGCGCGTAAGGGCAAAATGTCAGTTTCTACTCGTAGCGCAAGGACTCAACAGGATCTTTTCTGGCAGCACGTCGAGCCGGCAGAACTCCCGAGAGAATACCAATCACGGTAGTCAGCACAATCACAATCGACGACGGAATCAATCCCGTAGTGATCAAAGTTGGCACATCAATTGGGACTCCCGAATTTCCCAACTGTGTTGCAAACTTCGTGCCAAGTCCAATGATGATCGCCGAAGCAAACAACAAGCCCCAAACGCCACCCATAAAGCCAAGTAGAGCTGCCTCCACGGTAAAGATTCGCTTCACATCTCTATTGGTAGCACCGATGGCTCGCATTACGCCGATTTCCCGAGTTCGCTCCAAAGTCGCCATCAGCATTGTGTTGATAACACCAATTGCACTAACCAGCAATGAAATGCCACCAATGGCCAGGAGTCCCAAACTCACGACTCGGAATGCCTTTAGGGCTTCCTTGAGAATATCTTGGCCGATCTGGAAGGTGAAATCTCCGGCCGTAGTAGCCAGGTCGCTCTGATTTCGCATGTTAAATTGCGAAGTGAGTGCAGCGGCAATACTTGGAATTGCATCACCGGACTGCGCCCGAATTCGCAACTGGCCATATCCACGATCTAAGACATCATTATGCGTGTCGATGATGTAGCCATTCTCACAGCGAGCATTGTTTTGCGGCTGGAATCCTCGGCAGTCGGGTACCTTGTTATAAAAGATCATTGAACTTTGATCGATACCGTATTGCAGCGGAAACAAAATAGAACGTTGTCCGTCGTTTACGCCAACTACGGTTGCGGGAATTTCAATCGACTTACAAACATTCTTTTGGTAATCACAATTCTCACGCTT
Organism: Actinomycetota bacterium; assembly: GCA_947452765.1. Classification (GTDB taxonomy): domain Bacteria; phylum Actinomycetota; class Actinomycetes; order S36-B12; family UBA5976; genus UBA5976. The sequence continues at coordinate 1,776 of CANGDR010000030.1, forward strand.
TTGCTCTGGACCCAGGTAGTTCGAATTGGTAACCATAAGGATTTGCTGGTTAATTAATGCTGATGGATTGTTATTCGTCAAAACGTTAGCAATATCTTTTGAAACCAAAACCATTGGTCCGGTGTCCGCCTCGGTTAGGTCGCGGCCTGCCACAATTATCTGCTTGGTAGTGCCATTTGCACTTTGCGCATGAGACTGGAACGAATTAGCAGCCTTGTCACCGTATTTCACCGACTCAAAAAACCACATATTTACATCAGGTGAGACACTTGCCACTCCAGGTAGCACTTTGATCTTGTCGATTGTTGCAGTATCGATCATCTTGGATCCCGTGGTCGACACGTCAACGCTGTAGAGCAGACCAGTTTTTTCGAAATAGTCACTCATGGCCTTGTTGGCCGTGAAAGTAATGGTTAACACACAGATCACTGCAAATGAACCAATGACAATAGAAACCAGAGTTAATCGAGTTCTACCCTTTGCCCGCTTCAGATTTCGACGAGCCATAACGAGTTGATCGCGAAGTTTCATGCGCTCGTCCGATCTGTTACGTTGCCATCGACAATTTCGAGGATGCGCGGCGCCTTATTTGCTACATCGGCATCATGGGTAATCAAAATCAAAGTTATGTTTAGCTCGCGGTTCAATTTAGTGAGATGTTCAATCACATTTTGACCATTGGCTTGATCTAGGTTTCCAGTTGGCTCATCAGCAATGATGATCTGTGGCCAATTAGCAAGTGCTCTAGCTATTGAAACGCGTTGACGCTGACCACCAGATAGCTTGTTTGTTGCTTGATCTGCGCGATCCGATAACCCCATTAGTTCTAAACATTCCTTGGCGCGAGCCATCCGAGTTTTACGGTCAACTCCGGCAATGACTAATGGCAGTAAAACATTTTCCAAAACCGTTGAATGTGCCTGCAGGTTAAATGACTGGAACACAAAGCCGATTGTCTTTGACCGATAGCGAGAAAGCTGCTTGTCATTAGCTTTACTAAAATCCAAGCCACCAACGACGATCTTGCCTTCGTTTGGAGTATCTAATCCCCCGATGACATTTGCCAGAGTTGATTTACCAGAACCTGATGGGCCTTTGATGGCAACGAACTCGCCTTGGCGAATGTCTAGTGTCAGGTCTCGCAGCGCATGGATTTTTTCATCGCCAAGCTCATAAATCCGGGACACCCCAGAAAGCGAGATATCCGCAGCGACTAAGTCTTGGGTTAAAGTTGCACTCATTTGCTAAGCATAGGTGCGGGGGTAGCCACGTATGTGACCAGAAGGGCAACAGTGGATTAAATCTGCCCCACAAAGCGCGAAACCAGGCATTCCCACATTGGCAAGAATCCTGGCTCACTTTTAGGACCCTACCGGGGCCCTAACGTTTCTATTTTGCAACAAGAAAAATGTTCTGTCAAGGATTTAACCCCAGAAAGCGCGAAACCAGCACCCCCACATTGGCAGCGACGCTGGTTCACTTTTGGCGTCCCACAGGGTCGCCAACATTGAAATTTTCCTATATGAAATCCGAGTTGTCAAGGGAAACTTGCCCTGTGGAAAACACAAAATGATTCTTTGGAGCTTTTACTAGATTCAACTAATGTCATTCAATACCTACGTGGACGAGTCTGTGCGAGACAACTTTTTACTCTGTGGCGTAAACATTGTTCAGTCTCTGATTCCGGGAACAAGGGATGCCCTGCGCGAGTTGAAGCCCACGGATCGCTCCCACATTCATATGTATCGAGAGAGACGTGCGACTCAGATTGCCGTCGCTGACTTTGTTTCCAATCTCCCGATCTCTTGCTGGCTTATCATTGTTTCAACTGCAACTGCCAAAGAGCCGCTAGCAAGACCTATGGCATTGAGTGCCCTGTCAAAAATGGGGTCACTTAGAGGTTCTCGTCTCTTGACTCTTGATGACACTAGCGCTCGTAGGGTGGACAGCCAGATCCTCAGAGAAGTCGCTCGCGGCGTTAACTACCAATTCCCCCATTACCGCCACATGAACTCCCGGCACGAGCCACTACTTTGGCTGCCAGACATCATCGCTTGGTGTTACGGCCGCGGCGGCACTTGGCGAGACGCAGTCGAACCGCTGGTCACCGAAGGCATCGAGCTCTAAAACCCCAACAACCCAGATCCACTAAACCCGCTTGGCGACTTCCTGCGCCTGCGCAAACCAAACATCATCATGGGATTTAGCCCAGGTTAAGAATCGCTTCAACATGGCTAGCCGTCCTGGCCGTCCAATGATTTGTGGATGCATCGTGAGCATGATCATCCCCCCGAGTTCGCGAATCCCAGTGAACTCGCCTTGCCAAAGTTGTTCCACTTCTTCTGGCGTACGAATGGTTTTGTTCCAGGTCGCTCCACTATCGAACCAAAAATGTGGGGCATCATCCAAAATCCAGTGCACTGGCAATTCCACAATCGGATGATTCGCATGCCGGTAGATCGTAATGTCATCCATCATGCTTGACGAGTATTCAAACCCATACTTAGTCAACAGGTCGAAAGTGTGTGGCGTCACTTCCCACGATGGCGAACGATAACCAACCACCTTCGCGCCAAAAGATTCCAACACTTCCCGACCCTTGATTAGTTCGGCTTCTTCTTCGGCCGCACTGAGTTTCACGGGTGAGGTGTGGGTGTAGCCGTGATGACCGAGCTCGTGACCTGCAGCAACGATTTGCGTCACGCGCTCAGGATGATTTTCCGCAACTCGGCCCGGCACAAATAACGTCGCAGGCAGGTCTAGTTCCTTCAACAGATCAAGGATCAGGCCCACTCCAACTTTGGCCCCGTAAGTTCCTTGGGACAGCACGCCTGGACGGTTCACATTGTTTGGATGCTCGCTTAACCAAACTTCTTCAGCATCGAAATCAAAGCTGATTACCATCGCGCACTTTTTACCGTCAGGCCACATAAAGTTCTTCCTCAACTTGGGATTGACTAAAGATTACCTGCGCCATGACGCTTTCACCCGATAAAGGTTGCCTTAGTCCCAATCTGAGACATCACGGGAATACTCCTCGATAAGTCCGAAATACTCCCCAAGTTTGCGAAGTGTTGATGGTTCCCCAGGCTCAAGGTAGCTTCGCCCGCGAATCAACCCATGCCGTATCAACAGGCTGTAAATAGATATGTACATCCCGTACCCAAACTCGCCAGGTTCCCAATACAACTCGGTATGCGGAATTCGCTTCCAGGTCGTAACTTTTCCAGCCAACCGGTCATAAATCATGGCCTCACGCGGCAGCTTAATTACGCCATTGAAAATCGGATTGGCCTCGATATATTCCATCGCGTAACGAAACCACTCCTGTGGTGAGATCTCGTCATCACTTCGCCAGCCACAACGCATCCGCACATAAGCCTCAATGGCCAGTTGGTCTTCTTTAAAGTCCAAGTCCACTCCTTGTTGTTAATAAGAGTAAAGGCGTATTCGCTATTTGGGAAGACCTGTCGAGGCTCAACCTAAATACCCGCATCATTAACTTCAGAAACTGCTACCAGCCTGTCAATTACATCCGGGGGCACTCCGCCCCCATGATTTTGGTACAGATCGATTCGCATGGCATCAGTGGTTAGCCATGTTGACCCAAAGTAGTGGTCCATTTTTCCACCCGGCCCATAGATCTCTAAGTGAGTTAGGTTCTTACCTGAAATGAAGATTCCAGTTTCGCCAAGCTCTTCGAGCACCTCGACTGTCATTTGCCACATTTACTTAGCCTGATCTTGACTAGTCATGGCTGCTACTACCCGACGCAATCGACCCACCAAAACATGATCTGCACCAAAAGCTGATTCAAATACCGCCAATGAGCTCGAGTAGTACCAAATCACATCATCTCGATCAGCATTAAACCGATCCCAAACAACTGGCCCAACGTGATGTAGGTCATTTACGATCGCTTGACCGTTAGCCAGCTTGTCAGCCAATGGAACTAGCAATGCTTCAGGATCGATTGTCGCGTGCAAAGACATCGAATCCAAATGCGCTTCCTTGCGAGATCGCCATGTACATGAGTCTCGGCTCTCCCCTACACCGCCATCCGTTGCAGCCTCAACAAGTTCAAGCACTCGCGCACCAAACATTTCACTGATGACCATTTGTGTCACCTGACCATCCGGAGTTACCGGTTGATCTTCCAAGGCGTCGTGTAGCAACCCTGCGATCAATTGATCATCACTTGCCCCCACTCGGATCAGCAGGCTCATCACATCAATCAAGTGAGTTAGGTAAGGAATCTTTAATGCTTCCTCGTCGGAATTCTTGCGATACTGGTCACCATGCAACCATTCAGCAAACGCAAAAGCTTGCGCTGTTTTTGTTTGTGGGATCACGTTTGATCTCCTTCTTTTTCGTCTCGCTCTTGTGAGCGGAATTCTCTGTTTGGATCCATTCGATCCACAAGCCCCGAATGTAAAGACTTGGCAAAAGCATCTATTGCTTCGTCGTTATTCCAATCCAAATCTTCAAACTTTAGGTAAATCCGATTCGCATTACTCATCGGCCACTCCTAACTCGCTTTCCTGCGAGAACTTCACGCAAGCAGCTCTACCTCCGGGGCCACCGTTACATCGAGCTGGCGGTTGGCAGATAGTCAGCCGGAGGGCTATCGACTATCTTCTTGAGCACTTTCAGTATTGCACTGGAGTCTGACAGTTTCTAGAAACCACTAATGCCCCGCGGAAAGGGAGAAACGCAGGGCATTAGCTGAAGGGATCGCAATAAAGGTTAGATTCGAGCCGAGTCATCCTCTACTTCATGCATGGTTGACCAAACCGAACTCAAGGCATGGGCAAAGTCACTACCCCGCGTTGCATAAAACTGGCTCTGGAAATTGGTCTAGTCCATTACCTCAAGGCTCTTGGCTAGAAATACCCCAAATTCATCCTTTGAAATGATGACTCGGTAGGGATAGTCCACATTCGGAGTCTTAATGACATCCGATCCGGTCTGATCGATCAGGGTCGCAACTAGATTTGTCATAGCCGTATGACAGGATTTGCCTATAGGCGGTTATTGATCAACGAAGATTTGGATTGGCATAGGTAACTTGATTCCACTCACCAAGGCACAACTTGAGCTCATGAAAGAATTTTATGCGCTGCCTAAGCGCCACGTAGGGCTTGTAAAGAAAGACCGCAAGTCAATTAGCGAAGCCTACAAACGAAACAGAAATTCCGACATAGCGGAAATTCACAAAGTTGAATTTCCAGCAATTCAAGCAGAAATTGAAAAGTCTCTGAAAACCGGAAAGCTTGAGCAAGGTGCGATCATTAGCGAATGTGTTTATGCGCAGACGCTAGCTAAACACTTAAACCTTTCTGAGTTTGCAAGCTACGAGTTAAATCCAAATTGTCTTAGTGATGAGATTGTTGCACTACTAAGTTCATACTCTCTAAAGCCTAGGTACCTTTATATGAATTCCATTGGAAGTCGTATATTGATTCAAGCGGGTGGGCCAGCAGGTATTGATAGTGCTTTGATATCGATCGCTGATAAGAATATTTTCACCATTGAATTCAAAGAGTCACTTGCAAAATCTTCGGAAGCGGATTTACCTCGATATGGTGAAGACGGTTATCTTGTTAGTGATTCTAAATTTGCAAAAAAATGGCCACAGTTTCTATCGATGATAGAAGAGCAACTACTAAAAGAGTTAAATTTCTTTGAACACATAGGTTCGAACATTAATGACTTTTCTCCAGAAAGCATAAAAGACGCAGTTAACGAGAACTATGCTGGCAAAAAATTTGCAGATGTCATTTGCACAGAAGATAACAACGGATTTCTCACCATGATACCTGCCAATCAGGCGGATGTTTGGGGGCCTTTGAGTGGAGAGATTCGCCCTTCTGGCAGAAATCCATACGATGTCTGGACTCCCAATAGATTAAGACTGGACATATTGGCTAAGGGTGGCATCATCTATGGTGAAGTTGTGCGCATGCCCGTTGAAAGCCTCAAAGCCACTCCACCCAGAGGCGGAACTGGAATCTCTAGATATAAAGTCAATTCGTTATTCTTCATTAGGGCTGAACATGTGAGCTTTGAGGGAAATATTGTGGAGTTCGCTTGGAAAGATGTAAAGCAAAACAGGCCCACGATAGCGGCAAAAATGGATTTCAAGGGAATAAACTTCGACGATGTGAAAAACTACTACTTCGGAACTAGTGAATAATGGCAAGTATTCTAGACTTCGATGTCAGCGACCTGAATCTTTCTTTAACCAAGCTAGGGCTGCGCAAAACTTGGATTAATCTCATTGCCACTCACATCTCTACCGATAAAAAACTTGCTTATGTTTTAAGGTGCCCTGAGTTCAAAGGAGCAAAGATTTTAAAATCTGATCTCCTCGAAAATCTCTCTATAGGAGAAATAAGCGTCATTTACGAATATAGCGTCGCGTCCCTAGATTCAAAATCACGCAAATCTGATGGACAGTTCTTTACTCCAGACGACGTGGCTATCTTTATGTCTAGATTTTCGTCTAAATTTCCAAAAGGAGTTTGGCTAGATCCTTGTTCAGGAATTGGTAATTTGTCATGGCACTTAGTTAATGCCCAAGATAATCCTGAAAACTTTCTGATCAATAACCTTGTGCTTTCAGATAAAGACGAGCTAGCTCTTTTGATTGCTCGCACCTTGTTAACAAAATCTTTCCAAAGTGGAAGTAAAGATCTTTTCAAAAAGATAAGCAAGAATTTTGTAGTTTTTGATTTTCTATCGGTTTCACAAAGCAATTCGCTTACAATCTTTGGGGAATGCAGCGATTTAAACCAGATTCCAGATCATGACTTTGTAATAGTCAATCCCCCTTACCTAGCCACTAGGTCGGATAACAGATTTGAAACTGCAAAATCTGGCGATCTTTACGCTTATTTTCTTGAGAACATCATCAAGACGAGTAAAGGATTTATAAGCATAACGCCACAGTCATTCACTAATGCTGGGAAGTTTAAAAGCCTGAGGTCTCTCCTCTTAAGGAACTATTCGAATTTAACAGTTTACAATTTTGACAATATTCCAGGAAACATTTTCCATGGAATCAAGTTTGGAAGCAAGAATAGCAACACCGCAAACAGTATTCGATCTGCAGTTACGGTTGCGCTCCCAGGCAAAGGAAAACAAAGAATTACTTCCTTGTTTCGCTGGAAGAGCTCGGAAAGAACCAAGTTGTTTAAGTCCATCAATAAGTATTTGAGTACTGTTCCATTGTCCGAACAGTATTTTCCAAAAGTAAGTAAGCCTTTTGAAGACCTATATCTCTCTTTGGACTTATCGAACAATTTGGGGACATTGATCTGCAAAGAGAAGACAAAATTCCCTTTGCATGTCCCGGCTTCGCCGCGATACTTCATTTCTGCCCTTAAAACAAAAGTAAAGAGACAGTCGCAACACACGATTTACTTTGAAGATGAGCATCAAAGAAACATCGCATATCTGTTAATAAACAGTTCATTAATGTATTGGTGGTGGCGCGTCAGGGATGGTGGAATGACGCTGTCGCAAGAGACGTTGCGCTCCCTGCCGGTTCCTCGCTTCACTGCTCGGCAAGCAATTGTAAAGAAACTAGAGGACTCTGAAATACGAAACAAAGTTTACAAGCAGAATGCCGGGTCACCACAGGAGAATGTCAAGCATCCGAAGTCTCTAGTAATGTTAGTAAACAAAGTAGTTATTCGAGATTATGCCGAGCTGCTAATAAGCACACATAACAACTCAGACCTTGTATAAACAGAATCAAAAGTGGGAAAAATTGTAGAAGGCTTCGCTCGCTCAATATTTAATCTGGAAAATAGAGTGGATTGGTTTTGAAGTGCCGTAATAAATAGATCTCAAAACGTAATCCTTATTGCCCGCAATGTATCTGAGGACCTAAGAGATAGGCTCAGTTTCCAAATGGTGTGAAGCATTGCCAATAGCATTAGGAAGTTAAACATTTCAGTTGTTGATACGCAATCTGTAGGTAGAATCAAGCATGAGAATATTCCAACCGAACGTCTCCGAAGTTATTGGCCCGAATAACGAATGCCTAATCATTCCTGTTTACCAGAGGCGGTATCAGTGGAACGCTGAGCGTTGGCAGAGCCTAATCAATGACATAGCCGTGCGATCTGAGCCTGGTAAGAGCTCAATTCATTGGATTGGTATCGTTCTAATCTCGAAAAGGGATACTCACCCTTGCCCGAGAAGCATAAAGACATACGGTCACGTAGAGACAGAAATCATTGATGGGCAGCAGCGAATTTTAACTCTTAGGGTCTGGTTGCAGGCACTCTTCGATTTCGCTGATGAGCAAGGTCTTGAACTTACTCGACCAGAGTTCGTGCACATAGCTTGTCAAGAAATGGACAGGGTTGATTTTGCAAACGTTCTAGACGGCAACTGGAAAAAGCAATGGAAGAATTATTCAAAGAATTCATCTGGGTTAATGCACGCCTATACATATTTTAGGTATCTGTTGTGGCTCGGAGCTGATGCCTTGACCGAGACAGAGCCCCTAACCCTCCCAAAGAAATCTAACAAGCAGTTAACTACTGATGAAGACATTTTCGACGAATGGCAAACTGCTATTAATTTGGCAAACAACCGTGTTCAGAAGATTGGTGA
>CANGDR010000031.1 GCA_947452765.1 Actinomycetota bacterium
ATTGGTACTCCCGTATCTAACGCAACCCGAGTTAGACCATCCGTTGCTGCTGAGCAAACGTAATCAAAGTGTGGCGTGCCACCACGGATCACAACGCCTAGAGCGACCACTACATCAGCCCCAGCAAGAGCGGCTGCTTTCGCGGCAATCGGTAGTTCAAAGGTTCCCGGAACGCGATGAAGTTCTGGGGTTAATCCTGCGTCACGAATAATTCGTTGCGCTCCAGCAATTAAGCCATCCATAACCTGGGTGTGCCAAGAAGAAGCAACGATTACAACTTTGCTGCCGTTGAAACCATGCACTACAGATTCTGGAATTCCGGAACGACTCATTTCCCTGCTCCAAAATGTAAATCATGACCCATCGAGTCACGCTTTGCTGTTAAGTAAGCCATGTTGAAATCATTCGGTTCAATCTCAATTGGGACTTGCGAAAGGATTGCGAGCCCGTAACCTTCAAGTCCAGCTCGCTTAGTTGGATTATTAGTTAGCAGGCGCATAGTTTTAACGCCCATGTCCACCAGAATCTGGGCTCCAGTTCCATAGTCGCGAGAATCTGCAGGTAAGCCAAGGGCTAAGTTCGCTTCCAAAGTATCGGCGCCACCATCTTGCAGCGCATAAGCGCGAAGTTTATGAAGTAATCCGATTCCACGGCCTTCATGTCCGCGCATGTACAACACAATTCCGCGGCCTTCTTCGGCAACTGCGCGCATGGCTGCTCTCAGTTGTGGACCGCAGTCACAGCGAAGTGAACCAAGTGCATCACCAGTTAAACATTCGGAGTGAACTCGAACTAGTACGTCTTCCCCGTCACCCAGTTCGCCAAGTCGCATCGCAACGTGATCGATGCCATCTAAGACGCCTTGGTAGCCAAGAATCTCGAAAACACCAAACTCAGTTGGTAACTGCGCAGTTGCAATCAATTCAACCAATGATTCGTTCTTGCGGCGATACGCAATTAAATCAGCGATCGAAATCATTAACAGACCATGCTCATCAGCGAATTCGCGTAACGCTGGAGCGCGCATCATGGAGCCGTCATCATGGACAACTTCTGCGATAACGCCGGCAGGTTGCAGGCCGGCCAGTCGCGCAAGATCTACTGCAGCTTCGGTGTGACCAGGTCGACGCAAAACGCCACCAGGAACAGCGCGCAGCGGGAATACGTGACCAGGGCGAGTTAGTTCGAATGGTTCAGTCGCAGAATCGCAAAGTACTCGAATTGTGCGCGCGCGGTCTGCTGCACTAATTCCGGTATCGACACCATCTCGGGCATCAACGCTTACTGAATAAGCGGTGCCTTTACGATCCTCGTTGACGTGTGTCATCGGTGGCAGCCCAAGTCGATCGAGGTCAGCCCCTTCCATTGGTACACAAATAACGCCCGAGGTGTACCGATTCATAAATCCGACTGCTTCTGGAGTTGCCTTAACGGCAGCAAAGATTAAGTCGCCTTCGTTTTCGCGATCTTCATCATCCACTACGACAACTTGTTTTCCTTCGCGAATTGCCTCGATGGCGGCTTCAACAGAATCTAGGCGAGTCATTTCGTTCCCACTAACTTTTCAACGTACTTTGCCAGCACATCTACTTCTAGGTTAACGCGATCGCCAATCTGACGAATTCCCAAAGTGGTTTTGTCTAGCGTTGCCGGGATTAGCGAAACTGAAAAAGTTTTATCGTCGACCGCTGAAACTGTAAGCGACGTACCGTCGATCGTGATACTTCCCTTTTCCACTACGTACTTAAGTAAGTCATTTGGTGGCGTAATTGTTACCACATCCCAGTTTTCAGAGTGCACACGATTGGTTACAGTTCCCACGGCATCTACGTGCCCTTGAACCAAGTGGCCACCCAGCCGAGTGGAAAGAGTTACCGGACGCTCTAAATTAACTTTTGAATCAACTGCCAAATCAGCGATCGTGGTGCGATTAATGGTCTCGCTCATTACATCCGCTGTAAATTCAGAACTAGTTTTTTCTGCGACTGTTAAGCAAACGCCATTTACACAAATTGAATCGCCCAGGTTGGCATCACTAAGCACGGTTGGGCCAGAGATCGTCAAACGGATGGCGTTATCTTCGAGCTTGGTTATCGCAGTTATGCGACCCAACTCTTCGACAATCCCCGTGAACATACAGCCGCCTAGCGAGTAGTGAAATGAATAAGTAGGTCTAATCCAACACGATCAACTTGATATTGCGAAAATTGACGAGCTTTTGCCAATTCGGAGATGCCAATATCGCCAATTGCCAGGCGGCCTGCGCCCAAGATTGTTGGTGCCTGGAACCAATAAACCTCGTCAACTAAGTCAGCCTGCCAAACAGATTTCGAAAGGTGCGGGCCTGCCTCCACTAGCACTCGGTGAATGCCGTGATCTTGCCAAATGCTGGCGATAACATCCTTGATGTCACCTGGCATGCGAATTCCGGGATTGCTGCCCTGAAAAATCTGGAGGTCGTTTCCGAGCTCCCGATCGCCCACAACAACTCGAAGTGGTTGCTCGGATTCTGGTAACTCGCGCACGGTTAGCAGCGGGTTGTCTGCAAGCACAGTTCCAGTTCCAGTAATTACTGCACCAACTGATTTGCGGATCTCTTGGACCTGAGCGCGGGCTGGTTCGCCAGTTATCCATTTACTTGAGCCGTCAGTTGCTGCCACGAAGCCATCAAGAGTTGTCGCAGTTTTCCAGACCACCCATGGTCGATTGTTTTCTTGGGCAAAAGTCCAGGAAAGATTTAAGTCTCGGGCGCTACTTTCCAGAACGCCAGAATCAACTCTTATTCCTGCTGTTTGCAAAGTTAATTCGCCACCAGCCATTTTGGCATTTGGATCGTGTTGGCCGATCACTACGTTTGCAATTCCCGCATCGATGATTGCTTGTGTGCACGGTCCGGTCTTGCCTTGGGCGTTACATGGTTCAAGCGTGCAATATAAAGTTGCATCTCTTGCTTGTTCGCCTGCTTGCAAGAGAGCGACGATTTCAGCATGAGCAGTTCCGCTGCCCTGATGAAAGCCTTCGCCAACTATTTCGCCGGCTAAGGAAACTACAACTGCTCCCACGCGTGGATTGCAATCACGTGGCAATTCTACTGACTCCGCTAAGTCAATTGCCCGAACCATAATGCTTTCGCGAGATTCACTCGACATTAATGCGAGCACCACCAAGATGCGTCGGTGGCTGCTTGCGCAGATGCGCGAAGTTCGGAAATTGCTGCTACCGGATCAGGCTTGTTGTAGACCGCAGAACCTGCAACAAAAGTGTCAGCACCAGCATCAGCACACTCCGCAATCGTTGCGCCAGCAACGCCACCATCAACTTGAATCCAAGTGTCAAGATTTAGATCCCGAATAATTTCGCGCGAGCGACGAACTTTTGGCATTTGATCAGACATAAATGATTGACCACCGAAGCCAGGTTCGACGGTCATGATCAAAATCATGTCGAGCTCTGGAAAAAGTTCTTCGTAGTCGTCAAGTTTTGTGCCAGGTTTAATCGCCATGCCGGCGCGCGCACCCTTCGCACGAATATCGCGTGCAACCTGACGCGGGTTCGCGGCTGCTTCGACGTGAAATGTCACGCTCTTGGCGCCGATCTCGGCATAACCTGGCGCCCACTTATCAGCATCACTAATCATTAAGTGGCAATCGATGGGGGTAGATACCTGCTTGAACAGCGCCTCGACGACTACTGGTCCAATGGTTAAATTTGGGACGAACTGGTTATCCATTACATCTACGTGCAGCCAATCGGCAGCACCCGCTACGCGCTCACACTCAGCCACCAGGTGACCAAAGTCAGCCGACAGAATACTTGGCGAAATCCGAATTCCCACGGGTTAAGCCTAGCCAATCGAGGGAGGTTACGAAGTTCGGCGCAATAGCGCCAAGAACATGCCATCGGTTTGATGGGTATCTGGCCGGAGCCGCAAACTCATACTTCCTGTCGGTAATTTCAGTTGTGGCAAGACTGGAGAAATATCTAGGGTTTCGAAATTTGCATTCTTCTTTAAAAAACTTGCAATTATCGCGTCGGTTTCGGCAATGTGCGGTGAGCATGTTGCGTAGCCAACTACTCCACCAATTCGAACTAACGCTCCTGCCTGCGCGAGTAACTCAGATTGGATTGCTGTTAGTGCCGGCACGTCACTTGGTTGTCTTCGCCAACGAGCTTCTGGCCTGCGCCGAAGTGCGCCGAGTCCGGTACAAGGTGCATCTACCAAAATTCGATCAAATTCAATACCAGGTGCATACTCGCGCGCATCAATCGTGATTACTTCGTGTTCGCCTGGCGCGTTCCAGAGTGAGTTAGAAACTAAGTGAGCGCGCGCTGGAATTGGTTCAAGTGCAGTAAAGTCTGCGCCTACCTCTGCTGCTTTGCCGGCCAAAATCGCAGCTTTACCCCCAGGTCCAGCACACATGTCTAGCCAATGTAGTTGTGGACCTGTGATTTCGACATTGGTAAGTGCCAATGCCACTAGTTGGCTGCCTTCATCTTGGACGCCAACGCGATTGTCGCGGACTGCTTCGATGTCACCTGGTCGAGTCGACCACTTTTCGTCGGCACCAGTTGGGCGAAGCATGGTGGCTGCAAGTGGTGACCAACGTCCCGGCTCGACGTGTGGCAGAGCGAGTAATTCTTCCCGAGTGAACTGACCAGGTTTAGCAACTAACGAAACAGGAGCTGGTTCATTTCCAGCAGCAAGAATTTCCTTAATCGATTCACCATCACACTTGTATGCCTCAGTTAACGCACGAATTACCCATACTGGATACGAATACTCCAGGGCTAGCACTTCAACCGGCATGCGCCCAACGACTAATTCAGCTAGCCATTCTTCCCAAGTCTTTGCAGAGATCTTGCGCATTACTGCGTTAACAAATTTTGAAGCACCCATACCTGCAGCTTGGCGAGCAAGACTCACGGTTTCATCAACTGCAGCGTGCGCTGGAATTCGCATGAATAAAAGTTGGTATGCGCCTACACGCAATACATTGCGAACTGCGGAATCCATGTCATCGGTTCGCGAAGCACACGCATCGATCACTGCATCAAGGCTGCACTGTCGGCGCAAGGCACCATAGGTAATCTCAGTCGCTAATCCGGCATCGCGCGACGAAACTCGAAGTTCATCCAGGATCGCTGGTAAAACTAAGTTGCTGTATGCATCCTTTTCGTGAACGGCTTGCAATACGTCGTACGCCGCCCGACGTGCGCCAGAAACTCTCACGCAAAAATCACAGCACTCGATTGGTTGTTGAACCACGCTTTTGCGGCTACTGGGTTGCGTCCAGATTCCTGAAGTGTGCGCAGCGAAACGGCATGGCTGCCCGTTCCGACTAAGACTTTCCCATCGCGCAGCTCAACTTGACCCGGTGCAAGGTCAGCAACATCTGGTTGAAGTTCAACTGGGTCGATCTTGTAGCGCACATCACCAAACATGGACCAAGCACCTGGTTCACTTGTTACCGCGCGGATCCGACGGTCAACTGCTAATGCCGGATCTGACCAACGAATGCGGGCATCCTCAACTGTGATCTTTGGCGCATGTGAGATGCCATCTATCGGTTGATGCAGAGGGTGGATGGCGCCAGTTTGCAGCCCAGCTACGGTTGCTAACGCAAGTTGTGCACCTTCGATGGCCAAGCGATCAAGTAGGTCAGTTGCTGCTTCGGATGAATAAATACTCGTTGTTAAGTACGCCAACATCGGTCCAGTGTCTAAACCTTCATCGATCTGGAATGTCGTAACTCCCGTAACGTCATCGCCGCTGAGGATTGCATATTGCACCGGCGCTGCCCCACGCCAATGTGGCAGTAAAGAAAAGTGAACATTGATCCAGCCATGCTTAGGAACTTCCAATAACTCTCGCGGCACTAAACCGCCATAAGCAACGACAACTACACAGTCGACATCAACAAATTCGTTAGCAATCTCAGTCAATTTTGCTGGCTTTAAAGTACGGATTCCGTTTGTACTTGCAACTTCAGCAATTGGGCTTGGAGTTAGCACTCGCCCGCGACCTTTAGGTGCATCCGGGCGCGTGACGACAAACGCAACTTCATGTTCGGAATCAAGTAATGCAGTCAGAGTTGGGACTGCAGCATCAGGCGTGCCAGCAAATGCGACGCGCACGATTACATAAGGCCGTTCAACATTGAATGCGGACTGACTTTAACGGTTGGATTTACTTCTCCGAACCAGTCAGTAGCCCGAATTTCCTTCATAGCTTCCTTGCGAGCTTCGGCAGTTAGTCGATCAATGAAGATAATTCCATCGAGGTGATCAGTTTCATGTTGGATGCAGCGCGCCATAAGTTCGCTACCGATCAAAGTAACTGGCTCCCCATACATGTTCATTCCCTTAGCAACCACGTTCATGGCGCGTGGAGTATCAAAAGTTAAGCCGGGAAGCGACAAGCAACCTTCTGGACCATCTTGCATGTCTTCGGAAAGGTCCAATACTGGATTGATTAAGTGTCCGACGATGTCGTCAACGTCGAACGTGAATACTCGAAGCGAAATTCCGATTTGTGGTGCAGCCAAACCAGCACCAGGAGCTTCTTGCATAGTTTGGGTTAAGTCACTAACTAATTGGCGAAGTTCTTTATCGAATACCGTGACTTCGGCAGCAGGTGTAGTCAGGACAGGATCGCCAAACAACCGGACAGGTTTTACGGACATTCGACACCTACTTCAATGAGCTTTGCTGTATCTCTAGTTTAGATGGTTGGTGGATCGATTCGAACGTTCACTTGGGCACCTTTTCGCTTGGCACTGCGAGCAGCGGTCACTGCTTTCAAGGTTTCAGCGAGTTTTAATCCGCTTTGCTTTTCAACGGTAACCAGCATTCGCACTTGGCCATCTTTGCCTGGTACTGGACCTCGCATTTCAACTTCCTCCGAGAAGGCCGCCATTTCAATCACGTCATCAATGTCAGTTTGGGCACCGGATAAAACTGCAAGTCGAATAGCAGGTGGTAGTTGAACCTGGGTGCGTTGCTCAAATTCGCGGGAAGCAAAACCAGCCGGGTCATGACGAATCAAGGCCTGTACTGCAGGATGTTCGGAGTCCGCAACCACAACCACTTCTCCGTCACCGCTTACTAACGAAACACACTCATTCCACTTTGCATACGTTTCTTGATTTGCGCCTAAATCTGGGCGAGACAACATGGAGTTGCCGTCTAACAAAATTGCAGCAGCATATCCGCCCTGCGCAACTGGCGCCGCACCTGCCGTTGCCACCACGATTGCCGGGCGTGAATCTACATCGCGCAGAATGTGATCACTCGATGAATTTCTAACTGCGATTCCAGGGAACGCGCGACCAAGCTCTTCGGCGGTACGTGTGCTGCCAACGACCGTAGCCCGCACTCGCGACCCTTTGCATTTCGGACAACTCCAAGTTGATTCAATGTGACCGCAGAGATGGCAAGTCGGTGCACTTGATCTTTCTGTTTCAGTTAATGGCCCCTTGCAAGCAGTGCACAGCGCAGGCAGTCGACATTGATCGCAAACCAAACGCGGGGTGTAACCAGTACGTGCCACTAAAACTAGAACTGGGCCTTTTGCGAGTGCAACCTTCATAGTCTGCATAACTAATGACGGAATGCGGGCACCGCGTGCAGCCGGATTCATTTTGTCTGCGCTGTCATCTAGGGCGCTTCGCACTCGAGGCGAAAGTTCGCGCTGTTGTTCGCGGGTGCGTGAGACATGTGCTAACCAAGGCATTAGTGCAAAAGTTTCTACCGACATTGTCGCGCCAATAAAAACCAAAGCGGTGTCTTGTTGGGCGCTTCTAAGGACTGCAACGTCTCGGGCATGCCAATAAGGTGCCTGCGGATCAGCAAACGAGTCATTCCAGTCATCCCAAACGCAGATCGCGCCAATGTTTTTTATCGGAGCGAAAACCGCATTTCTAGTACCGACCACGATTGCTGCCGAGCCATGCAGTGCAGCCAACCAATTTCGATACCGTTTCGCTGGCCCATCATCAGCGGCGATCGTGGTAACTGCATCGCGCGGACAACCAGCCTGAGCTAGTGCAACGAGCACTCGATCAATTGCGGCACGATCTGGCACCACGATGATTACACCTTGGTTCGCGCTGGCAACAGATTGCGCATACTCAGCCAGCAATTGGGCTGGATTATCACCACCAGTAGTAACGATGGCTCGGGGTTGCTGGTTGTCGATTGATCTGCGAATTAACGCAGCTCCCCCAACGTAGTCAGTCCAAGCTGGCGTTTCCATCTGCGGAATTTCTGGCAACGTAGGCAACACAGTTTCTTCGGCACCGGCATGACGATTTGGAATCGCATTGCGCATGACATCAGACAAGACTCCCGATTGTCGGGCTGCAACGGATCTGGCTAACTCGAGAATCTCTGGAAGCAGCACAACTTCGGAGGAAATAACATTTGTGATTGAGGCGAGTACGCCCTCGTGATCAGTTTCTGCGCTTCGCGAAATCAACCAGCCATCAGTTAATTTCCCAGCGAACCGAATGCGTACCCGAATGCCAGGCTTTGCAATTTCATCGAGCTTTGCGGGAACTGCGTAATCGAAAAGCCGATCTAGATGAGGAAGTGGACTATCAATCAAGATCTGGGCAATTGGCAAGTTATCCGCGATCGGCACAGGTGCCTTAACTCGCTTCTTCTTGCCTGGTACCAGGCTCAGTTGATCTTCGCTCACCGCTCCAGTCTGGCATCAAGGTGCGACTCAATGAATACAGTGATAGCTGGACGCTTTCTAACGTATGCAAGCACAGAGGTTCCGGATTGGTAGATCCTTAGGGCCTGCCGAGCTTTCTAACGTGTGCAAACGCGCCGAACACGCGAGTTATGCCATCAGATTTTGGCATAACTCGCTCTTTAGACGTTCGGCTTTCGTTTCACACGAAAGAAAGCTCAACCTTTTCGCTCACGAGAGTCTTTCGAATGGATTTCGGGCTTGGGGCAAACGA
>CANGDR010000032.1 GCA_947452765.1 Actinomycetota bacterium
ACGAATGGGTTAAGACTGCAGCAACCGAACATGTGCCATCAAATGATGATCATGGTGTTGCGGTATTCATTGACCGAATACTTGCAGGTTAATAAATACTGCCCGAATACTTGCAGGTTAATAAATACTGCCCGAATACTTGCAGGTTAATTAATGCGCTTACGTAAATTTGCTAACCACGTTTGCGGTTCAACACCTGAAGTTTCCAAAGCAGGAATTTCAGATGCGGAACTTGAATTTTCATGACGAGGATATGAACCAAGGAATTTAACATCTGCACAGATGCGCCGTAGCTCAATTAGCGCTTCACCGACATTTGCATCATCAATGTGACCCTTACAATCAATCGAAAAGAAATAGTCGCCAAGTTGTTTTTTAGTCGGACGCGATTCGATACGAGTTAAGTCAACACCTCGAACTGCAAATTCAGTAAGGATTTCTAATAACGCACCCGGATGGTTTTGATGCATAAATAGCGAAAGCGTTGTTTTATCGTTTCCACTTGATGCCATGGCATGACCAGGCTTGCGAACTAAAATAAAGCGAGTCCATGCCGAATCACTGTCGCCAATACCATCCTGCAAAATTTCTAAACCATAATGCTTTGCAGCCGACACCGATGAAATTGAAGCATCGTAATTTGCACCGGCCACTAATTCTTCGGCTGCAGCTGCGGTAGACATCGCGGGCAATACGTGAACACCTGGCAGGTTTGCTTCTAACCATTCAACACATTGCGCATGCGCATGTGGATGAGTAGCAATTCGCTTGATGTCAGCCAACTTTGTTCCTGGTAGAACGAGGAGCGCAAACTTAACTGGGATTGCAATTTCATCAACAATTTCAAGTGCTTCACCATGACCAAGTTCATCAAGTGTGGTGGCAACTGAACCCTCTACAGAATTTTCAATGGGCACTAAGGCACCAAGTACTTCACCGGCGCGCACCATATCTAACGCAGCGCGAACTGATTCAGCTGGAAGTAATTGTGCACCGTTAGACACCGGCAGCTGCAAAAAAGCAGCTTCGGTAAATGTGCCCTGCGGACCAAGGTAAGCGTATTTCGAAGTCATAAGAGTTCAAGATTACGCGGAAACTACTTAGTTTGAGAATTCGAGCAATTGCAGGAGTTAATCAGTCTTTAGTGTTCGCATTCTTAGGCGCAGGCAAAGTAACTGAGTAAGCATCTGATAGTTCCACGACTCGCTCCCAAATAACCGGGTGAATCGTAATCCCAGATTTCAGCCGAGCCGCGGTATTAATCGCAGTACTCTCACCAGGCATGCGAATATCAGCAGCACCTGGCTCAAGTGGAGTCTCCTTTAAGTGCGTGGCAAATTTTGCAACATCTTTCTTAAAGTCCGCAAGCGGACGCAACTTCTGGATATCGATACCAATCGCTAATACTCCCTGCTGGGCCTCAACTTTTTCAGGCCCAACTGTGCCGGCTGAAGTTAGCGAGCCAGCAAGAGCCTCAGCCATAACTGCCAGCGCAAATCCCTTAACACCACCAAGCGGCAATAACACACCACTTTGGTTTAACCAGTCGTCGCCAATTTGAGTCCCACGTTCCTGCGCATCACCTAAGCGCCCTTTAGCAACTGCAGAAGTTGCCATATCCATTACAAGATTTGGCGCACCTTCGCGTGGAACACCGGCAGCGATTGGATTGGTTGCAAGTCGTGCCTCGGCACCTCCAGGTGGCGCAACATCAATTGCACCGCCACCGCAATTCATGAACATAAATACTGCTATTCCTTCATTAGCGGCATGATCGCAAAAATCTGCAAACCTGCCCGCTGGATCACAGTTAGTTACAGTCACAGCAGCAATACCGTGCATACGCGCGCGCTCAATTACTAAGTCAGTTGCCATTGGCATGACTAAATGGCCATAGTTCTTTTGACCATCCACACTTACTAACGAGCCAGTATCTAATTCGATAGTAGGAATGGCAGCAGGATCTACGAAACCATCACGAGCGCGATAGGCATACTCACGTAATCGACGAATTCCATGTGACTCATGTCCAGCCAAATCTGAGGCAACCATTTGATTTGCCATTTCCGCGGCACTATCGGATGGAGTACCGACCGCCTCGAGAACTTGCGATATAAAACGAAATAGTTCGTTGTGATCTACCAATGTGCCTTGCTCGTTATGCATATCTATCCTGGCTGTTGAGTGCTAGTTCTCGGCAGGTTACCAGCCAGACGTATGTAGATTGGCTGGACCCAAAGTTCAAGAAATGGTCAATAATTCTCAAAAATCGACTTTGCAGGTCGCGAATTAATGGGATTTTTCGTATTTTATAAGTAGTTCAGGTGCTACTGCATCCCCCGTCGGTGGTACCTGGACTTTCTTTTTGCCCAAAATCAGAGTTTCTCAAAATTATGAGATTGGCTGGGCGGCGCGCCACTCAGTTGGGATTTGTGACTAATGAGCCAGAATTACTAAGTGGAATCAACGGTTTATCGGCGCGACTCAACCGGCGCGCTAATCGGAACTCCAGAAACCCAAGCCGTGTCAAAGCCACCAGAAGCTGCTAACCGACAACCACCCAAAACCAGACTTAATGCAAAAAAACTGCAGAATAAAGTCGCTTCTGTTTCGTTGCCCAAGTCAAATAAATCTGGGAAGCGATATCCAAGGTGGATTCGGATAATTCGCAACGTCATCATTGCTTATCTAGCCTGCTACATATTTCTGGGTTTCCATGCCGCAAGTTCATTTCACAAAATAGCAGCTGGACCGGTCAATTCGATAGCGGTAACTAGTGGAACCAACTGGCTGCTTGTTGGGTCTGATAGTCGTGATGGACTTAGTAAGGCAGAACAGCGCACACTTCATACCGGTGGTGATTTTGGACCACAACGAACCGACACCATTATGTTGATCCATATCGGGAAAGATGGCACAACTCTAATTAGTTTGCCGCGTGATTCATATGTGACTATCCCAGCACACATTGGATTAGATGGATCAAAGGTGACCGATCGAAAGAATAAAATTAACACTGCTTACGGTAAGGGTGGCGCACCTCTACTTGTAGAAACGATCGAACGTAATACCGGAATGCACATTGACCATTTCATGGAAGTCGGCTTTAAAGGTATACGGGATATCACCAATGCAGTTGGTGGCGTAAATATGTGTATCCCAAACAACATCACCGATAAAAATTCCGGCCTGAACTTGACCGCTGGATGCCAAAAACTAGATGGCACAAAGGCACTTGGATACGTCCGGATGCGCTACGCAGATCCCAAGGGTGACCTGGGCCGTGTGGAAAGACAACAGCAATACCTAAGTGCTGTAATGCATCAGGTTATTAAACCAGCCGTATTTCTAAACCCTTTTGCGTTGTACCGCTTAATAGGCGCAGGTACTGATTCAGTGGTGGTCGGCAATGGTGACGGGATTAAAGACATAGCCCAACTAGCTTCGGCGATGCGCAGTCTTTCTAATGGCAAAGGAAAGTTAATAACTGTTCCAGTTTCTAATCCTGACGCCACGACCGCAGCCGGTTCCTCAGTACTTTGGGATAAGGCGGCTGCAGCCAAGCTCTTTAAGTCATTAGGCGCTAAATAGCGGGATTTAGGCCGAAATACCCTGCTATAAACAGGTACTTGGTGTCAGTTTGGCCTGTTCTATCTCATAAGATTTCCCTCATAACCCAAATAGGAGAAACATGTTTGCTTATGCACGTGTGACCGCTCAAGACGTAGCTTTGGCCGGTTCAAATTACACAACAGTTGTGATTGTTGCCTTAATCGCGCTTGCTGCACTTGGTGTAGCGGCAGTACTGGTGCGCCAAGTCTTGGCCGCTGACGAAGGCACAGTAAGTATGCGGAACATCGCAAAGGCGATCCAAGAAGGCGCAACCGCTTACTTAAATCGCCAATTCCGAACCCTCGCGGTATTCGCCGTATTGGTATTCTTCTTACTTTTCGCACTCCCAGCTGATTCTCAAAGTGAGCGCATCGGTCGTTCCCTATTCTTCTTAGTCGGCGCAGTGTTCTCTGGCGTAACTGGCTACATGGGTATGTGGCTTGCAGTTCGCGGTAACGTCCGCGTTGCTGCTGCCGCAAACACAAGTGGCGAACAAGAAGCTATGAAGATTGCATTCCGCACTGGTGGAGTAGCAGGCATGTTCACCGTGGGACTTGGTTTGTTTGGTGCTGCAGTTGTGGTTTTGGTTTACAAAGGTGACGCACCAAAGGTTCTCGAAGGCTTTGGCTTCGGTGCTGCCCTTCTTGCGATGTTTATGCGCGTTGGTGGCGGTATCTTCACTAAGGCTGCTGACGTCGGTGCTGACCTAGTTGGCAAAGTTGAACAAGGCATTCCGGAAGATGACCCACGCAATGCTGCAACAATCGCAGACAACGTTGGTGACAACGTTGGTGACTGTGCAGGTATGGCAGCTGATCTCTTCGAGTCATATGCAGTAACTCTTGTTGCAGCTTTGATTCTTGGTAAAGCAGCCTTTGGCGAAATCGGATTAGTATTCCCACTTGTCGTTCCGGCAATCGGTGTGGTAACTGCAGTGATTGGTATCTTTGCTGTAACTCCGCGCGCAAGTGATCGCTCCGGTATGACTGCAATCAATCGTGGCTTCTTCTTATCTGCTGTAATCAGCGCCGTGCTGGTATCTATCGCTGCTTACTCATTCTTGCCAGCCACGATGAGTGAACTTGTTTCAGTTGCAGATCCAACCTTCGGACTAGCTGATGGCGTAACTGTTAACCCACGACATATGGCAATCGGCGCAGTACTTATCGGTATCGTGCTAGCGGCCGTAATCCAACAGTTAACTGGTTATTTCACAGAAACCAACCGTAAGCCAGTCGATGACGTTGCAAAGTCAGCCTTAACTGGACCAGCAACTGTGGTGCTCGCAGGTATCTCACTTGGTTTGGAATCAGCGGTTTACTCCGCACTATTAATCGGTGCAGCTGTTTACGCGGCTTACCTACTTGGTGGCGCATCAGTAATCCTTGGCCTTTTTGCAATCGCATTGGCTGGAACTGGTTTGCTAACAACGGTTGGCGTAATTGTTTCGATGGATACCTTCGGCCCAGTTTCGGATAACGCACAAGGTATTGCAGAAATGTCTGGTGATGTACACGGTGAAGGTGCACAGGTTCTAACCAACCTAGATGCAGTCGGTAATACAACTAAGGCCATCACCAAGGGAATCGCAATTGCAACTGCAGTATTTGCCGCAACTGCTTTGTTCGGTTCATTCCGCGATGCAGTAACTATCGCAGCAGCTTCCTACACCGGAAGTGATTTGCAGTACAAGGCAATCCTTGACATTGCAAACCCAGCTAACCTATTTGGTTTGTTGATTGGCGCTTCAGTTGTATTCATGTTCAGTGGTCTTGCTATTAATGCAGTATCACGCGCAGCCGGTTCCGTAATCTTCGAAGTTCGTCGTCAGTTCCGCGAGAAGCCAGGCATTATGGCTGGAACTGAACTTCCGGATTACAGTCGCGTAGTAGATATCGTGACAAAGGATTCATTGCGCGAACTAACAACCCCAGGTCTACTTGCAGTGCTTACTCCGATTGCAGTTGGTTTTGGATTGGGTATTGGCGCACTCGGAACATTCCTTGCCGGAACAATTGCAACTGGAACTTTGATGGCGGTGTTCTTATCAAACTCTGGTGGAGCTTGGGATAACGCAAAGAAGTTTGTCGAAGATGGACACTTTGGCGGAAAGGGTTCCGATGCTCATGCTGCAACCGTAATCGGTGACACCGTTGGCGATCCGTTCAAGGACACCGCTGGTCCTGCAATCAACCCACTGCTAAAGGTTATGAACCTAGTCGCATTGTTGATCGCGCCAGCTGTTGTGGCAATGTCACTTGAAGGCCGGACTGGACCTCGCATGGCAATTGCAGCTGTCGCACTCGCCATCGTGGTGGCTTCGGTGATCTCTTCGAAGCGTCGCCCGATCGCAGTAGGCGAAGAGGCAATGGCTTCCTAACCAGCAAGAACTAGTAATAGGCCTCAACCCAAGTTGAGGCCTATTATTTTGCCCATTTAGCCATACGCTCAAAGGGATTTTCTGGTTATCCACAGGTAGTTGCGACTCGCGGAACAACTTTGCCCATTTGACAATGCCCCTAGGCAATAAGGCACACTCTCGGAGGTAGTGCTTTTGACTCTATATATAGAGTCTTTTGCGTTTGCGAAGGGAAATCCATTGTCGACACCGCATCGCCTGGTTATCGTCGAATCGCCAGCCAAGGCAAAGACGATCCAGAAATATCTGGGTCCAGGCTACGAAGTGACCGCTTCGGTTGGTCACGTCCGAGACCTGCCCGAACGCGCAGTTGATGTTCCGGCTGAAATTAAGAAACAGCCATGGGGCCGCATGGCCATCGATGTCCAGGATGACTTCACACCTTATTACGTAGTGAGCTCTAAAAAGAAGGACAAGGTAGCCGAGCTTAAGCGCATGCTGGCCGATGCCGATGAACTCCTCCTCGCAACTGACGAGGACCGCGAGGGTGAAGCGATTGCTTGGCACCTGATGGAAATCCTTCGACCTAAAGTCCCGGTCCGTCGAATGGTGTTTCACGAAATCACACCGGAAGCAATTAGGCACGCTGCGGAATCCACCCGAGACATAGATATGCAGTTGGTTGATGCGCAAGAAACTCGTCGCCTAATTGACCGCTTATATGGTTTTGAAGTATCACCAGTTTTGTGGCGCAAAGTGCAAGCAGGTTTATCTGCAGGCCGCGTGCAATCCGTTGCCACTCGCTTGATCGTCGAACGTGAACGCGAACGCATTGCTTACAAACGTGCGTCGTACTGGGACATTGAAGGAACATTTGATCCACAATCTTTCAGTGCAAGTTTGGTTGCAGTTGACGGTAAGAAAATTGCACAAGGTAAAGATTTTGATTCCTTAGCAAAACTAAAAGATGCAAGCCTGGTTCATGTCGATGAAGAAACTGCAAAGAGTCTTTGCACATCGCTAGCAAGTGCAAATTTTGAAGTTCGATCCGTTGATGACCGCCCATACTCAAGTAAGCCAAAAGCTCCGTTCATGACTTCGACTATGCAGCAAGCTGCGTCTGGTCGATTGAAGTGGGGTGCCCAACGAACTATGCGTGTGGCACAAGCTTTGTATGAACGCGGCTACATAACTTATATGCGTACCGACTCCACAACACTTTCTGACACTGCGTTAAACGCAGCGCGCAAACAGGCAGCTGAACTCTATGGTGCTGACCATGTTTCTGAAGTGCCCCGTCGCTACGATCGCAAAGTTAAGAACGCGCAAGAAGCGCACGAAGCAATTCGTCCCGCCGGTGATGTGTTCCGCACACCTGCGGAAGTCGCGGGCGAATTAGTCGGCGATGAATTTGCGCTTTATGACTTGATCTGGAAGCGAACTATTGCAAGCCAGATGGCGGATGCCAAGGGAACTACTGCAACTATTCGGTTTGGCGCAGTAAGCGCAGATCGCCGCGACGCTGAATTCTCCGCAAGTGGCACAGTGATTACGTTCCGTGGTCACATGGCTGCCTACGATGATGCTGACGAAAACCAGGATGAAAAAAACGAAGCTCGTCGCTTACCTGCACTCAAGGTAGGAGACAAGGTAACTGCATTAGTACTTGATCCAACTGGCCACAGCACTAATCCACCGGCTCGATACACCGAAGCAACTTTGGTGCAAAAGCTGGAGGAACTCGGTATTGGTCGACCTTCAACGTATGCCTCCATCATTAGCCGAATCATTGATCAGGGTTATGTTTGGAAGCGGGGTAGCGCACTAGTTCCGCACTTCTTGGCATTCACCGTGGTTCGTTTAATGGAAGAAAATTTCACGCAACTCGTGGACTACGACTTTACGGCGTCACTTGAAGAAGTACTCGACAAAGTTGCTAACGGCGAAGAAGCCCGACT
>CANGDR010000033.1 GCA_947452765.1 Actinomycetota bacterium
AGAATTGCGCCGCCTGGGATACCGAAAACTACATCGACATCTGAGTGCTCGAGTGAGCGAACTAAACTTTGGGCGCCTGTGATTTTTTCAGACATGCCGTAACTCCTTGATCTACCGAAGGATCACTTCGATGTAAGCCCAAACGTTGGTTGGCATTGATGACATCACTCTTGCGCCGAAGTTCGACTTGTAACAAGAGCTGCTCCCGATTTGCTTGTAGCGCCTCGCTTGCATCATCACCACCGTTACGGGTGTTGATAGTTGTCCCAATCTATGGGGTTTGAGCCACTTGCGTCACATTAGGTGAGACAGATGTCCACATAATGAGACGCTCTAGCTAATCGCAAACTGCTCCGTTACTCGCGGAACCGACCAGCTTGGCGTACTTTGCCAATACGCCGCGCGTGTACTTATGCGGGACTGGATTGAAGTTTTCTCGGCGCTTTTGCAGGACCGAATCTTCAACGAGTAGGTCAAGTGTGCGGTTTGCTACGTCAATTCGGACGCGATCCCCATGTTCCACGAAAGCAATCGGACCACCATCAACAGCTTCTGGAGCCACGTGGCCGATACAAAGCCCGGTTGTGCCGCCACTGAATCGACCATCAGTAATGAGCATGACTTCTTTACCAAGACCAGCTCCCTTAATAGCTCCGGTGATCATGAGCATTTCACGCATGCCTGGTCCACCCTTAGGGCCTTCGTAACGAATGATTACAACATCGCCAGATTGGATGTCACCACTTTCAAGGGCATCCATTGCAGCGCGCTCACGTTCGTAAACTTTGGCTGGACCCTCGAATACATCAACTGGGATGCCAGCGGTTTTGCAAACTGCACCCTCGGGTGCAAGTGAGCCACCCAATATTGAAATTCCGCCAGTGCCACCCATTGGGTTATTCATGGCATGAACGATGTCGCCATCAGGATCTGGCGAATCAAGATCGGCTAAATTCTCAGCCATAGTTTTTCCGGTAACGGTCAGGCAATCTCCATGCATTAATCCAGCATCTAGAAGTGCGCGCATAACAACGGGCACGCCACCGACACGATCTACATCGCTCATCACGTAACGGCCAAATGGTTTCACGTCAGCCAATAGTGGCACCTTAGATCCAATGCGATGGAAATCATCCAAGTGCAGATCCACATTTGCCTCGTGTGCAATAGCAAGTAAGTGAAGAACTGCGTTGGTCGAACCACCAAATGCCATCACAATTGCGATTGCATTTTCCAAAGATTGTTTGGTGATGATGTCTCGAGTTGTAATTCCTTGGGCAATTAGATTCACTACGGCTTCACCAGATGCGATTGCGAATCCATCGCGACGTCTATCCACTGCTGGTGGTGCAGCTGAACCTGGCAGTGACATTCCCATCGCCTCGGCAGCTGATGCCATGGTGTTTGCGGTGTACATACCTCCACACGCACCTTCGCCTGGGCAGATCGCGCGCTCGATAGCGTCAACATCTGCTTCACTCATTAGACCTCGAGCGCATGCACCGACTGCTTCAAAAGCATCGATGATGGTTACGTCGCGATTACTGCCATCAGACAAAGTCACATTGCCCGGCAAGATAGATCCGGCATAAACAAAAACACTTGCGACATCAAGTCGGGCTGCTGCCATCAACATGCCAGGTAAAGATTTATCGCATCCTGCAAAATTGACCATGCCGTCTAGTCGCTCAGCCTGCATAACTGCTTCCACGGAGTCGGCAATGATTTCGCGACTTACTAGCGAAAAATGCATACCTTCATGGCCCATTGAAATTCCATCGGAAACCGAGATGGTTCCAAATTGCATTGGGAAGCCACCAGCGTTTAGCACGCCTTCCTTGGACGCCTTGGCAAGACGATCCAGCGAAAGGTTGCAAGGTGTGATCTCGTTCCAGGACGAAGCAATACCGATTTGGGGCTTAACCCAGTCGGCATCTCCCATTCCGACTGCGCGGAGCATTCCGCGAGCCGGGGCTCGCTCAATACCGTCGGTTACCTGAAAACTGCGGGGCTTCATATTTGGCATGAGACAAATCTACCTCGAATATTTAAGAGGTCTCCTCAGGAGCAATTACACATTCCAAAGGGCGTCCGGCCAGCCAACGATCCAACTGGCCATAAATGCGAGTTCTAGCTCGATCCCAAAAAACGTCGCCTTCGCCACCGATATGCGGCGTAATGATGACATTTGGCAGCGCCCAGAGTGGATGCTCTGCTGGTAGCGGTTCTGGGTCAGTGACATCCAATGCAGCTGAAATTCTTCCCGTACGTAATTCTGAAATTAACGCATCAGTATTCACGACTACGCCGCGGGCAACATTTACGAGCAGTGCGCCATCCTTCATTAACGATAGGAATTTGGCATCAACTAAATTCAAAGTTCCGGCATTGTTAGGAACTATCAAAATCACCACATCAGCAGCCGGAATCAAATCTGGGAGTTCAGAAACTGCATGTACGTGGTCCCGCGCAGTGGTAGCAACTGGAGTAACGCTGCAGCCAAATGCGAGCAACCGCTTTTCGCATGCCTTACCGACATTTCCGTAGCCAATTAATAAAACATTCTTATCGGCGAGTGATTTCGCAAAGTAAGTTTCCCAGTGATGATCTTGCTGTGCCTGGATCGATCGAGGCATATCTCTCAATGCTGAAAGTGTGAGCAGAACTGCAAGCTCTGAAGTACTGTCATCGTGTACACCGGCTGCATTACAAAGCGTGACTCCACTAGGCAAGTGTGGCAAAACATTATCGAAGCCAGCTGTCAACGTTTGAATAACTTCTACGTTCTTCATTCGATTGATTGCTTCTGCGATAGAAATCGTAGAACCTTCATATGGCAGGACGACAAAGTTAGCATCTGCCAAGACATCCAACGGCAGTAAAGCAAGGTCGTCACAGTCAGTGACCTTGATGTCGGCGGGGAATTTATACCCCGATGTAATCCAATCGGGGGCAATGATGTGCTTAGCCATGTACCTATTCTGGAGACTTTGGTGCTTACCCTCCAAACTGCAACCTCTTGTGCCACGATAGTTTGGTGACTGACCCAGACCTAAGTACCGCAGACATTGGATTTACTCCCGCAATCGAACTCGCAGAGAGTCGCCGAGCCGGAGATTTCACCAGTGTTGAACTTGTCACCACTTTGCTGCACCGGATTACTCAAGTTGATGACACACCCGATGGCATCAAATCCGTACTGGCAATAAGTGCAGACGCCCTTGCGCAAGCTCAAAAGTGTGATGAATCTGAGCCAACTGGTCCGCTACATGGCATTCCAGTCCTTATCAAGGACAACATTCAAGCTATTGGGTTGCCGGCTACCGCTGGCTCACTTGCATTAGCGGGACGCGAAGTTGTTGAGGATGCTGAACTCGTTACCAGACTTCGCAAGGCAGGCGCAATCATTTTAGGAAGTACCAATCTTTCGGAATGGGCCAACATTCGTTCGTCCAATTCAACAAGTGGTTGGTCTGCGGTTGGTGGGTTAACTGCCAATCCATGGAAATATTCCCACAGCGCGGGTGGCTCATCTTCCGGATCAGGCGCTGCGGTAGCAGCCGGACTAATTCCATTTGCAGTTGGAACCGAAACCGATGGCTCAATAGTTTGCCCCGCCTCACTTAATGGCGTAGTTGGAATCAAGCCAACAGTTGGCAAGGTGTCCACAAAAGGCGTTATCCCAATTAGCCAGAGTCAGGATGTGCCTGGTCCAATCGCCCGAAGTGTCGAAGATGCGGCGCTTCTACTTGAAGTTTTATCCGGTAAGACTGGCTTGGTCGACTTATGTAATAACGATGAGGCTTTACGTGTTGGCATTGTTCGGGAATGGCTAACTGCACATGATGGTGCAAACAAGTTATTCAACGAGACAGTGGCTAAATTGACTGCTGCTGGAATTACTTGCGTAGAGGTCGAAGTTCCTAAACTTTCCGAGCAATCTGGGGACGATGAAGGAATCGTACTATTCCACGAACTGCTCGAAGATTTAGATGAATACCTAGCAAACCGCCCGGGCGAAGGTGTCAAGTCACTTGCCGAAGTAATGGCATTCAATGTTGCAAGTGAAGATATTGAGCTGGCTTACTTCCAGCAGGAGTTATTTGATATTGCTGTTTCATCTGGTGGCAGAAATGAAATTTACCAGACTGCTAGAGCTCGTAACTTAAATTGGGCAGTTAATGAAATCTTGACTCCGGCACTTATCGACGTTGATGTATTACTTGGCGTTCCATACGCGCCAGCCTGGCTTTCAACCCTTGGCAAGGGTGATGACTTTTCTAATGCGAGTTGGATGACCCAAGCGCCGGCGGTTGCAGGTTGGCCAATTGGTTCATTGCCGATGGGGTTAGTTGACGGACTCCCAGTCGGGCTTGGCGTTGCAGCACGTGCAAATGATGAAGCTGGACTTGTTCGAGCTATGGCCATAATTGAACGCGTAATTGACCTTGGGGATTTTCGCCCAAGTTTTAAACTTTAATTATTCAGATACGCCAAGTTTTTCGAAGAGCAATTCCCGAACGCGGGCTGCATCAGCCTGACCACGAGTTGCCTTCATAACCGCACCGACGACAGAGCCGGCAGCAGCTAATTTGCCTGACTTGATAGTTTCGGCGACTGCTGGATCAGCAGCGAGTGCTTCGTCGATTGCAGCCAAGAGCGGACCGTCATCAGATACAACTGCTAGCCCGCGAGCCGTCACGATTGCATCGATATCACCTTCGCCTGCGATCACGCCTTCGAGAGCTTGGCGGGCAAGTTTGTCGTTTAGAGCGCCGCTGGCAATGAGTTCTTCAATGCGCAACAGGTGGGTTGGCGTAACTGGAATCTCTTCTAGTTCGATACCTCGCTCGTTTGCAATTCGCGAAAGTTCACCGGTCCACCACTTACGCGCCGCAGCGGAATCCACTCCGGCATCGACTGCATCAACAATTAAGTTAAGCGCGCCAGAATTAATGACGGTATTCATATCGAGTTCGCTTAAACCCCAGTCAGCAACAAGTCGAGATCGACGCACCGCTGGGTTTTCTGGAATTGTGGCGCGCAACTCTTCGACCCATTCCCGCGAAGGCGCAATCGGCAATAAGTCTGGTTCCGGGAAGTAACGGTAATCCTCGGCATCTGACTTTGTGCGACCTGAGGTTGAGATCCCAGTATCTTCATGCCAGTGCCGTGTCTCTTGCACAATTAGTTCGCCCGAAGTTAAGCGAGCGGCGTGGCGCATTACTTCGTAACGAACTGCGCGTTCTACGGATCGCAGGGAGTTAACGTTCTTAGTTTCAGAGCGAGTTCCCAATTTAGACTCAGGTGATTCGCGTAGCGATAGGTTAACGTCGCAGCGCAATGAACCCTGCTCCATCTTTACGTCAGAAACACCTAGCCCGCGAAGTATTTCGCGCAAGGCAGCCACATAGGCTTTGGCAACTTCTGGCGCATACTTACCGGTACCAGTAATTGGCTTTGTAACAATTTCAATCAGCGGAATTCCGGCTCGGTTGTAATCAACCAGCGAGTAATCAGCGCCATGAATTCGGCCAGTAGCTCCGCCAACGTGTGAGTTCTTGCCGGTGTCTTCCTCCATATGCGCGCGCTCAATTGGCACTCGGAACGTCTTGCGACCTTCATCGGTTTCAATGTCAACGTCTAAGTAACCTTCAAATGCAATTGGTTCGTCGTACTGCGAAGTTTGGAAATTCTTAGGCATGTCTGGATAGAAATAGTTCTTGCGCGAAAACCGGCACCATTCTGCGATCTCACAATTAAGTGCTAAGCCAATCCGAATCGCTGATTCAACACCAATCTTGTTTAAAGTCGGCAATGCACCCGGCAAGCCTAAGCAAACGGGACAAACATGCGTATTCGGCGCCGCCCCGAACTCAGTTGAGCAGCCACAAAACATTTTGGTATTTGTACCAAGCTCAACGTGAACTTCTAGTCCTAAGACCGGATCAAACTTTGAAATCGCTTCGTCGTAGTTCATTGTTGCTTCAGCCATTACGCACCTGCCAACTCTGGAGCTTGCGCCAGTAGCGGGCCGCCCCACTTAGCAAGTAATTCACGTTCAATGGCAGCGCCTACGTTGTAAAGGCGATCATCAGCCATAGCTGGTGCAATTATCTGCAGCCCAACTGGCAAGCCGTCTTCCGGAGCCAAACCAATCGGAATTGACATACCTGGCAGCCCAGCCATGTTCACTGGAATAGTTGCCACATCGTTGAGGTACATCGCAAGCGGGTCATCAAGTTTTTCGCCAATCTTGAAAGCAGTTGTTGGCGCAGTCGGAGAAATCAAAACATCAGTTTTGGTGAATGCATTAGTGAAATCGCGGGCAATTAAAGTACGGATCTTCTGTGCTTGCCCGTAGTAAGCATCGTAATAACCAGCTGAAAGTGCGTAAGTGCCCAGGATGATTCGACGGATAACTTCATCGCCGAATCCAGCAGCGCGAGTTTCACTCATAACTTGCTCGACTGACTTGGTGCCATCATCGCCAACTCGGTTGCCGAATCGAATGCCATCGAACTTTGCCAAGTTACTTGATGCTTCACTTGGCAAAATCAAATAGTAAGCGGCAAGCGCAGCCGGGAAGCTCGGGCAAGAAACTTCAACTACTTCAGCGCCCATACTTTCGATCAAAGCAACGGTTTCATCAAACCGCGATTGCACACCGGCTTGGTAACCTTCGCCACCAAGTTCCTTAACAACCCCGACCTTCATTCCTTTAATGTCACCGCGCTTAGCGGCAGCTATCACACCAGGAACTGGTGAGTTGATTGATGTGGCGTCTTTTGGATCGTAACCCGCAATAACGCTGTGTAATAGCGCGGTATCAAGAACGTTGCGGGCACATGGGCCAGCTTGATCCAATGACGAAGCTAGTGCGACGAGACCATAGCGACTAACGCCACCATAAGTTGGCTTAACGCCTACTGACCCCGTGACCGCAGCAGGTTGGCGAATTGAACCGCCAGTATCCGTGCCAATCGCTAGTGGAGCTTCGAACGAAGACACGCATGCCGATGAGCCACCGCCAGAACCGCCAGGAATTCGATCTAGATCCCAAGGGTTGTGAGATGGACCAAATGCCGAGTGTTCAGTTGAGGAACCCATCGCAAATTCATCCATGTTGGTCTTGCCAAGAATTACGATGCCCGCTTCTCGAAGCTTGGTGACAACCGTTGCATCGTATGGCGGAATCCAACCTTCAAGGACTCTGGAGCCACAAGTTGTGGGTAGACCTTTGCTAGCCAAGACATCTTTAAGTCCAAGCGGTACGCCGGCTAGAACTGAGAGCTGATCCCCTGATTTAACTTTTGCGTCAACGGCAGCAGCAGATGCAAGTGCACCTTCGGTGTCGATGTGGAGAAATGCATGTACGTCGCCGTCAACAGCCGAAATGCGATCTAGGTGAGCTTGTGCAACTTCAACTGCCGAAACTTCTTTTTTAGCAATAAGGTCGGCCAGAACTGAAGCGTCTTTACGAATTAGATCAGACATGTCTATTCCTCATCCAAGATACGAGGAACTCGGAAACGTTCATC
>CANGDR010000034.1 GCA_947452765.1 Actinomycetota bacterium
GGCAAATCATCTTCGTAGTAGATAGCTTCGGTCGGACATACAGGTTCGCAAGCGCCACAATCGACACATTCATCAGCTTGGATATACATCATTCGATCGCCTTCGTAGATGCAATCTACGGGGCATTCTTCGATACAAGCCTTGTCCTTGACGTCTACGCAAGGTAGCGCGATGACGTATGTCATTTCGACCTCCAAATGTTTTCTAACCAGTGCTATTACTAGCAACAATTAATTGCTAGTAATCCAACCGTACCTGCTTTGGTTAAATTCTGCCGCACCAGATCCGATTTTTAACACCTAGTCGACAATAGTTCCAGGTGCCGAAATCACTGGCGAAACATCGTGAATTGCCTCCCCGTGCGGCTCAGAGCTTAAGCGTAAAATCGGCATGGTTGCTGCAGTAGCCAGCACTATCGCTCCAGTGATGATGTAAGCCGTCGAGTACCAAGCGACCATGAATGCAAGGTCCCCACCTGAGGTTGAGATCCCCATTCGCAAAGTCACCAAAACCCAAGCCAACAGGAAACCTAAGCCAGCGAAACGTGTTTGGAAGTGCCGATTTAGCCAAAGCAAACTCATAACTACAATTGCTAAAGCTAAAACGAAGCCGTAGTGAATTTCCGTGCCATTTAGATTTAGTCTGATTCGATCGGCATGCACAAATCCTGCAAAAGCTGAGATTATTACTCCAGAGCCAAAGCCTAAAATAAACGGCGAAAATTTACTCACTTAATGCCTAGGCCATTAAATAAATCAGTTTCGCGACCTTGATCGTCAAACGGTCCAGCCACAATTCCTTGCACCAGCCGGTAGTACTCAGTTCCTAAAACTTGCGAACCTAAGTTGTTGGAAAGTGCGAAGAATCCTTCGTCGGTGCTGATTTGCGTTGCATGCGCAGCTAGGGCGGCCATTTTGTGATCTGCAAACGCGCCACCATCAATGGCCGTCGTCACAAACTCATCAGGGCAAGCGAATGGAATCTCTTCGGGATCCTGCGTAGCGAATTCTGTTTGGTCGCCACTAGCCTTCAGCATTTCTATTCCAGCCCGCATCACACTGATAGGGAATGCCGTCCAGTAAACCTTGCTAATACTCCAGGCATCACCAAGTTCAGGTGCGAAACTTGGTGCAGCGGCCAAGTCCTTAGCGTAAGTTGCCACACGATGAGCCTGGATGTGGTCTGGGTGTCCGTACCCACCAAAGTCGTCGTAGGTAACTAACACTTGTGGCCGCACTTCACGAATTACTTTAACTAGATGCTTCGCAGCATCCAATAGGTCAGAACGCCAAAAACAATCTGGCCGATCATTTGGAGCAGTGCCGATCATTCCGCTGTCACGATACTTACCTGGTCCGCCAAGTAGGCGCCAATCAGTAACTCCTAATGCTGCCATGGCATTACTAAGTTCCGTTATTCGGTGTGCACCGAGCCCATCGGCTTGACTTGCAGCCAAGTGGGCAAGTTCGGGTAACAAAATTTCACCCTCTTCTCCAAGAGTGCAAGTAACCAGAGTTACCCCAGCTCCCTCGGCGACATATTGAGCCATAGTTGCGCCACTACCGATAGTTTCGTCATCGGGGTGTGCGTGGACCAGAAGTAATCGACGTTCCATTCCTTAACTGTACGAGACATTCCAAACCAGTACATGGCAGGATCACAGTATGACCGAATCTTTTCCACGCCAAAGTGCTGCCACTCGACGATTCCAACTTGGAGCACCGAGAAGTTTTCATATTTTGAACGATGGCTCAGGCGTGCTTTTCCTAAGAAGTGACCATGGTCGAGATCCAGTTAACTCACTTTGGGTTTATGACCTGGCAACCAAGGTAGAGCGCAAGGTTGCGGATCCACGCACACTTTTAGCAGGTGACAAAGACATCCCAGACGCAGAAAAAGCTCGTCGGGAGCGGATGCGGGAAACGACTGCAGGCATTACTGCTTACGCAACTGATGATTCGGGAAACAAGGTTGTATTTGCACTTTCCGGCCAACTTTTCAGTGGTGAAATCGGTAGTGAAAAATTCAACGAGCTAGATGTATCGGGGCCAGTTATTGATCCTCGAGTTTCACCTGACGGACAACGAATCGCGTGGTCTAATGGCAAAGATTTATTTGTTTGCGGATTCACTGGAAATAATGAACGTAATTTAACCAAAGAAACATCTGAATCTGCCTCCTGGGGTTTGGCCGACTTTATTGCGGCAGAGGAATTTGGACGCATACACGGATATTGGTGGTCACCTGCAAGTGATGAACTAATCGTTGAGCGTACTGATGAAACTCCGGTTCAAACCTGGTGGATTTCCGATCCCGCGCTGCCGCACAAACAGCCCCAAGAACAACGCTATCCGGCTGCTGGTACCGCCAACGCAGAAGTAACTCTGCAGTTCATCACGCTTGATGGAGAGCAAACTCCAATTAATTGGATGCATGATGCTTACGAATATTTAGTTTCAGTCAGTTGGCAAAAAGACCACGATGCGTTAATCACAGTTGCAAATCGTGAACAACAAGACTTCATTACATATTCTGCAAGTCATGCGGGAATTAGCTCAGTCCAAGAATTAAGTGATCCAGAATTCATCGAAGTAATTCCAGGCCAACCAAAGTGGCTCGGCAATGAAATTGTTTCTGTCGTCGACAATCGCATCAGCGATACTCGAGAGTTGCAGATTTCGGGTAAAACCATTTCCCCACCGGGACTTCAGATTATGGCAATTATCGATATCACAGCGGAATACATTGATGTGGTTGCGACAAATAACGCAATAGACCGCGATGTAATCCGAATTGGGCTAGGCGGTTCCTTGACTGAACTTGCCCAGGGTGGCATTGCTACTGCGACCGGCGCTACTGGCGGACTTCAGGTAATCGTTGAGTCTCGGCTAGATACCCATAGTCTCACTTACCAACTTATGCATGATGGAAAAACTATTCATTACTTTGATTCACTTGCTGAGTCGCCTGACTTCCAACCTGTCGTTAACCTGCTAAAAACTGGCGAAAACAGCGTCAACGCAGCGGTGCTCTTTCCGCGCGACCATGTATTCGGAAGTAAGAAATTACCGATCATGCTACGTCCGTATGGTGGACCTCACGGAGCTCAAGTGCTGAACGGTGCCCTAACTTATGTTGAAGATCAGTGGTTTGCCGACCAAGGATTCGTAGTTATTATTGCTGAAAATCGTGGCACCCCGGGTCGCGGTCCAGCCTGGGACCATGCCATTTACCAAGATTTCATTGGCCCGGTTATCGAAGACCAGGTGGCAGCGGTTGCTGACGTTGCTGCTCATTACCCAGATGATGTTGACGCAACTCGAGTCGGAATAACAGGCTGGTCCTTCGGCGGCTACCTATCAGCTCTTGCGGTATTAACCCGGCCTGATGTATTCCATGCAGCGGTTGCAGGCGCGCCAGTTACGGAATGGAAATGGTACGACACTGGATACACAGAACGCTATTTAGGCCATCCGGAGAAATTTCCAGAAATCTACGAAAGTCATTCGTTATTGCCACTTGCCGCTAATTTAGAGCGACCTTTGATGTTGGTGCATGGGTTGGCTGACGACAACGTCGTGGCTGCGCACAGTTTGTCCCTTTCCGGCCAATTGCTCGCGCACAAAAAGGCCCACACGGTATTGCCACTCTCTGGTGTTACACATATGACCCCGCAGGAAATAGTCTCGGAAAATTTGATGCTGTTAACAGTCGAGTACTTTCAAGCGAACCTTTAGCCTAAGCAGCAAATTAACCTGCGAAGTCAGCGCCACTCGCAGTGCCAGTTGCCTGCATAGCCAAGCTATCTTCCGGGAAGTGGCAGGCCAAGTGGTGACCCGGAGTTATCTCTCGGAGTTCTGGAGCTTCCGTGCGACACCTATCCTGGGCTTTCCAGCATCGAGTACTAAATACACAGCCGCTAGGTGGATTACTTGGGCTTGGTAGATCTCCTTGCAAAATAATCCGCTCACGGCTGCGCTCTTTGTCTGGGTCAGCAATCGGAACCGCTGAAAGCAATGCATGAGTGTACGGATGTAGTGGTGATGCATACAAAGTTTCTTGGGGTGCGGATTCCATGATCTTGCCTAAATACATCACTGCAACCCGATCGGAAATATGGCGAACGACCGATAAATCGTGGGCCACAAAGATATATGCGATTCCAAATTCTTGTTGGATATCATCTAGGAGATTTAGCACTTGGGCCTGAATAGATACATCCAGCGCAGAAACTGGTTCGTCACAAACAATTAACTTTGGCTTTAGCGCGATGGCGCGAGCAATACCAATTCGTTGGCGCTGTCCACCAGAAAATTCATTTGGATATCGGTTGTAGTGCTCGGGATTCAGGCCAACTCGGTCCATTAGTTCTTGAACGGCGTTCATTAAGCCACCTTCAGGCTTGACACCCTGCACTTTAAAAGGTGCGCCAATGATGTCACCAATCGTATGGCGTGGATTTAAAGACGAAAATGGGTCTTGGAAAATCATCTGCATCTCACGGCGGAGTGCAACTAAATCTTTTTTCTTTAACTTGGTTATGTCTTGACCTTCGAATTCAATGCTGCCACCCGTTGGTTCGATTAGGCGCAGCATAGAACGGCCTGCGGTTGACTTGCCGCAACCACTTTCGCCGACTAAGCCTAGGGTTTCACCCGGGAACACTTCCAGTGAAATCCCATCTACCGCGCGGACGTTGCCAGTTACGCGATTAAATAACCCGCCACCGTACATTGGGAAATATTTTTGGAGTTCGCGAACACGCATAATTGGAGTTGGATTACTCATTGGTTCGCCTTTCCAATATTTCGTTCAATTCGGATGCTTGTGCGTTGATCTTTAGTTAAATGACACCGAGCCTCATGATTTTCTGAGACCGAGATTAGGTCTGGAAAATCAGTCGAACATTTAGCTCCCGGAACTTGATCTTTGAATGTACATCGTGGAGCAAAGACACATCCCGGCGGTAGCCGAAGTAACGAGGGTGGGGATCCTGGAATTGGGTCTAGTTGACCTTGCTTGTCAGATATTTGGGGAACTGATGCGAGCAATCCCCAGGTATAAGGCATCTGTGGCTGGTAATAAAGATCGCGAACCTCAGCATGTTCCACAACGCTACCGCCGTACATAACCATAACTTCATCCGCAAGATCGGCAACTACACCAAGGTCATGAGTGATTAAAACGATTGCGGTTCCGAATTCTTTTTGCAGCTCGCGCAGCAAATCCAATATTTGCGCCTGAACCGTTACGTCCAACGCAGTAGTTGGCTCATCCGCAATCAAAACTTCAGGGTCATTTATGAGTGCCATTGCAATCATCACCCGCTGGCGCATACCGCCAGAAAGTTGATGTGGATATTCGTCCATGCGTTGATCAACCGATGGAATACCAACCCGCTCCAACATCTCTTTAGCTCGAGCATGGGCCACATCGTTCTTTATGTCATTGTGCACCAATACTGCTTC
Organism: Actinomycetota bacterium; assembly: GCA_947452765.1. GTDB lineage: Bacteria > Actinomycetota > Actinomycetes > S36-B12 > UBA5976 > UBA5976. Next base: position 5,469 of record CANGDR010000034.1, read on the forward strand.
GATTAGTTGGGCGCCAATTGTGTAATAGGGATGCAGTGCACTTAATGGATCTTGGAAAATCATGGCGATTTCGTCACCACGTAGTTTTCGCACTACTTCTGGGTCGGAGCCAACTAGTTCAGTTTCATTGAAGAAAACTTCTCCAGTTACTTTTGCATTAGATCCAGTAAGTAAGCCCATGACGGCGAGACTTGAAACGCTTTTGCCGGAACCGGACTCCCCCACTATCGCAAGTGTCTTGCCACGCTCCACTTTGTAGGAAACATTATTAACTGCATGAACTACACCGTCATCCGTCGTAAATTCAACATTTAGATTTTTAACTTCAAGGATTACATTTGAGTTGTTTGTCATGACAACCTCACTCGAGGATCGATGGCTGCGTATAGTAAATCGACTACCAAATTCATCACGATAACGAATACCGCTGCCACGAGTACCGTTGCCGTTATAGTCGGTAAATCGTATTCAGTAACTGCATGGATGGACAACCGACCAAGTCCAGGAAGACTAAAAATATATTCGGTAATTACTGCACCGCCGAGCAATCCCGCTAGGTCCAATCCAGCTGAAGTCACTATCGGAGTTAACCCAGCGCGGAATGCGTGCTTTCTAACCACGACTTTTTCTGGAAGTCCCTTAGCTCGGGCACTACGAATGTAGTCCTCACCCATAGTTTCGAGCATCTGCGAACGAGTTAACCGAGCGTAATAAGCCGCGTAAAGGATTGCCAAAGTAATCCAAGGCAGCAGCATAGTCTGGAAAAAACCAACAGGATTAACAAATGGTGATACGTAATCTGGGTATGGCAAAAAGTTCCAGCGAACAATTACAAAGATCAGAAGTAATAGGCCCACGAAGAAAACAGGCAATGAGTAACCAATCAAAGAAATACTCATAACTAGTCGGTCTTGCCATTTACCTTGATGTTTAGCTGCAAAAATGCCGGCCGAAATACCGACCACCATCCAAATGAGGAAGGCACCCAAGGCAAGGTACATGGTTACTGGAAGCGCTTTCAAAATCATGGGGGTTACTTCTTCGCCATTACGGAATGAGTAACCAAGGCATGGGGTGTGGCATTCGAAAGTTGCTGAACCGGAACCGTAAGTTCGTCCAACAAAAATTCCCTTGATCCACTCCAGATACTGAGTTATTAGAGGCTGGTCCAAACCTAGGCGGATTCGGTTTGCTGCAACGATTTGCGGCGTACATGTTTTGCCGCAAGTTAATCGAGCTGGGTCAGTTGGTACTGCGTTAAAAAGTAGGAAGGTAACAATGCTCAAAATTGTTAGCATCAAAATCATGACGAAGATTCGCCGGACGATATATGGCACCATTTTGCTTGCTACTTTCTGTCTATTTTTTGGTTTGAACTAAGCAAAGAGTATGTGGGTGGGCGGTAAGCCCACCCACATACTCAATTGGTTGTTATTGCTTTACATACAGTGATGCATATGGCCATGAACCGTATGGACCCCAAATGTAGGCTCCACCGATCTTTGAACCAGTCAAACGCTGTTCCTTACCGAAACGGGTTGGAAGTGCGAGTGCTAGTTCCATGGACTTCTTGCTTAATGCCTGCCATGCCTTAGATTGTGCGGCACGGTCAGAGATTACCTTTGCGGCTTCAGATTCAGCAGTGAATGCTGCATCGTCATACTGTGAAAGGTTAAATCCACCATTTGGTGTGAACAGTTCTGGAATAACGGTTGATGCGTTAACCCAGTCCGGTGCCCAACCAGATGCAGACATACTGCCCTGTTTTGCAGGATCCATCACAACACCGTAGTAACCACCAGGCTCAATGCCATTTGGTGTAGCTACGATGCCAGCCTTGGCAAGTGAAGCAACTAGTGAAGCAACAGCCTTATCGTTCGTTGGGCTCTTGCCGTAATCGATTACAAATGGCTCAGGGAAAGGTGCTCCCGAATCCGCGATTAGCTTCTTAGCTAATTCTGGATTACC
>CANGDR010000035.1 GCA_947452765.1 Actinomycetota bacterium
ACCAGCGAGTAGGCCGCTGATGACGCCAGCAATGATCGCATTGCGAGTGCCTTTAGAAACCCTGGTTGGATCTGCTTCGGTTTTTGATGCCGCCGTTCCATTGGCTGGGTAAACCCAAGTTCGTGATTCTGGAATTACCTCTATGGCGACAGGCGGTGTTGTGACAGGCGGTGTCGTAACAGGAGGTGTCGTGACCGGGGGTACCGCAACGCCTGGTTGAGCTACCTGAAACGGTGTTGCTTCACTACCGCTTTGAATCCCATTGACTGGAGTTTCGCCCGCAGTTGAAATGCCGTCTGGGGTGAAGCCTTCTGGAGTTTCGCTCATTTGTCTGCCATTCCTTCTCAAGTTCCCGTACATTCGTGCATTTACTTTTGGTCATTTCGGCCATTTGTAATTACCCCTATTCTCGCCGATAAAACCTGGGCAGGGCGCGCATGGGACCTTTCTTCACGGAATCTGAACAAGAGTCGTACGCTTACTTTATGGCACCAACCGATCCACGTATTTTGGCAATCCACCGCGCCTCAACTGACTTCGCCGAAAGTTGGTCTGGGGAGGATGGCATTCGAGCACACGCGCGCGCAAAGGCTGCCGAAATTGGCTGCGTTGCCATGAGCCCCGGAGCTGGAAGTATTTTGCGGACGCTCGCAGCCGCAATCGCTGCCCAAAATGTGGTGGAAATTGGAACTGGCGCCGGCGTATCGGCGTTGTGGTTACTTGATGGCATGCACCCAGATGGCGTATTAACTAGTGTCGACATCGAAGCTGAACATCAACTAATTGCCAAGGATGCGATTTCGCAATCTGGAATTCACCAGAATCGCGTTCGCTTGATTAATGGTCGAGCTGACGAGGTACTTGATCGCCTCACTCCGGCTGCATACGACCTAGTCTTAATCGCAGGAAAGCCGGTTGACTTGGCTGATCATATTGCCAGAGCAACTGTGTTACTTCGCACTGGTGGTTTACTCGTGATAGACCGCGCACTTTGGAATGACAAACTTGCGGATCCCGCTCAGCGTGACCCAGACACTGTCGCAGTACGTGTCGCTATCGAAGCCATGGCCAGTAATGAAGAATTCTTAGCTTCATTACTACCGGTCGGCGGCGGATTATTGGTGGCTGTTAAGCAGTAGCACTAGACCGAACTTAATAAAAAAGAGATGGCAATCGCCATCTCTTTTTTATTAATTCTCAAGTTTTACTTCTTCGGCTGTTCTTATTTGCCTTGAATTACTTCTTCGGCTGTTCTTATTTGCCTTGAATTACTTCTTCGGCATACCATTCACGGTGTCGGTCAGTACCGCACCTAAATCTTTAACTTCCTGAGCATTTAGTTCAACAACTAAGCGACCTCCGCCTTCGAGTGGCACACGCAGGACATATCCGCGGCCTTCTTTGGGGCATTCCATCGGGCCGTCACCAGTGCGAGGCTTCATAGCCGCCATGTCGGTCCCCTTTCGCAAAATTGATATTTGAGTGCTTTTGGTACTTCCATTATCCCTTAAAGTTGGGCTCTAACGAAATCCGCTAAATGGCAATAAACCTTATTTTTAGGGGAATTTTAGTTGTGAAAAAGGCTTGACTAATCGCCTGACTCTTAGATCTTGCCCATCTCTACGAGGTGTGCAAACTTTTCCAAGGATTTTCTAACTCCGAATACAAAAGCTGGGCGCAAGATTGCGAATCCAGCTTTACCAAACCAGCCAAGTGGTAGATCTAAATCTTCGCTCCAGATGAAGTTGCTCGCTTGCTCTCCGATGCTCACTACTTCAAATGTGCCAGTGCCCCGGACAATTCGACCAGTATGCAAGACATCACAACGAGTTGGTGGATTCCAAACCGTAATCTCCATTCTGTCCAAGAACCCAAGTGGCCCGATGCCGGTGAAGGCAGCAATTTTGCCACCGACGCCGGTTCCATCCCCATCAATCGGTTTTACCTTTGTGCCCAGCATCCACTTATCCTGTGCTGGCCAATTTGTGATTGCCGCCCAAACTTGTTCGGCAGGAGCCAATACGGAAATTTCTAACTCAATATGCTCCACTTAGCTCCCACTTAACCAATTAAATACCGTTGCTTCACAGCGCTTCAACTGCTCAATCGGAACGTACTCATTTCGTGAATGCGCCAAGCTCGGATCGCCTGGCCCAAGATTTACAGCCGGCACACCCATGGCAGAAAATCTCGCCACATCTGTCCAACCAAACTTAGGTGCAACATTTCCGCTAACTCTCGAAACCAAATCAGCAAGAGCTGGTCGATCAAGACCAGGTAATGCGCCAGGTGCATTATCGACAAACTCAACTGCGAAGCCTTCGAAAACTTCTCGAATGTGCGCTTCAGCTTCTGAGCCAGATTTGCTCGGTGCATATCGGTAGTTAACTTCTACCATCGCTAAGTCAGGAATAATATTTCCAGCAATTCCACCAGTGATAGCCACCGCATTTAAACCTTCGCGGTATTCCAGGCCATCAACCAGCACACGCGCCGGTTTGTAGGAATTCAGTCTTGCCAATGCATCTGCTAATCCATGGATTGCGTTCTCGCCCATCCAGGAGCGCGCACTGTGAGCCCTAGTTCCCGAGGTAGATATCTGGGCTCGCAATGTTCCTTGGCAGCCTGCTTCAATGTTGGCATTTGAAGGTTCGAGCAAAACCGCGATATCGGCTGTGAGCCATTCGGGGTGCTCGGCAGCGACATGCGTTAAACCGTTTCGCGCACTATCTACTTCTTCGCATTCGTAAAAAATGTAGGTCACATCGAATTGTGGGTTTTCAATTGTTACTGCCGCTCGTAGGGCAACTGCAACGCCACCCTTCATGTCACAGCTACCCAATCCAAATAACACATCTTCGGTTACTTTTGTGCCATCACTCGGTAACCCTGAGCCCGCCTTAACAAATACTGCGGAATTGTTATTGGCAACTGGAACTGTGTCGATATGGCCCGCCACGATGACGCGAGATGGTTTTCCGAGATTGGTTTGGGCAATGACGTTATTGCGAAATCTATGGACTTTTAGCCAACCGCACTTTCGCAGCTCAGTTTCGATGGCATCGGCAATTGCTGCCTCATTTCCCGAAACGCTTTCAATATTCACCAAATCACTGGTTACTGAAACTATGTCGGCGTGCGGGTTTAACGCTTGTAGGTCCACACGACTACGGTAGTCCCGTAAGCCTTTTTTCTCTAGCCACGGGTACGAAACGCGAGGAATGACATGAGTCGGATAGCTACCGCAACTGGACTTGCCACATACGCTAATGACGTTTTGTTGGATGTTTGGTACCCAGAACCTGCCTTGGGAAATGTTGCTAAATCAGTATCTGGCCTCGAGCGCGGTATCGATACCGATGCACTTCGCGGCGTTCGGATTCAAGTAGTAACAACGACGTCAGACCTCGATGCCACACCGGTTGATGCAGCCGATGCTTACTTACGGCTTCACGTACTTTCCCACCGCTTGGCTGCGCCTAGAACGGTAAATCTTGATGGAGTTTTCGGCTTGCTAACCAATGTTGCTTGGACGTCACTTGGTCCAGTAGCAATTGAAAACGTAACTGAAACTCAAATCAATGCTCGGGCCAAGGGACAGCACCTTACAGTTTTTGGGGTCGACAAATTTCCACGAATGGTGGATTACGTAATTCCCAGCGGAGTCCGGATTGCTGATGCAGATCGGGTGCGACTTGGAGCGCACCTTGCTTCGGGTACGACCGTGATGCATGAAGGTTTCGTTAACTTCAATGCAGGAACACTCGGCGCCAGCATGGTGGAAGGAAGAATTTCTGCCGGTGTAGTTGTTGGCAACGGTTCCGATATAGGCGGCGGCGCTAGCATCATGGGAACGCTTTCAGGCGGTGGCAAAGAAGTAATTTCCATTGGTGAGAATTGCCTAATTGGAGCTAATGCAGGGGTTGGAATTTCACTAGGTGATGGATCTGTAGTTGAAGCTGGTTGCTACATAACCGGTGGCTCAAAAATTACTCTGCCGGATGGTGACGTTATAAAAGCAAGTGAGCTCTCAGGCGCTAATGGCTTGCTATTTAGACGCAACTCAATCAGTGGCGCGCTCGAAGCGGTAACTCGTGAAGGTACTTGGGGCGGACTGAACGACGCCTTGCACAAAAATTAACGTGAAGTTAGCAACTTGTAGTCGCGCTCTGGTTCACCAATGTAAACCTGTCGCGGGCGACCAATTTTAGTATCAGGATCGCCAATCATTTCTTGCCATTGCGCAACCCAACCTGGTACTCGACCCATAGCGAAGAGCACGGTAAACATTCGCGTTGGGAAACCAATCGCTCGGTATATCAAACCAGTGTAGAAATCCACATTTGGGTAAAGCTTTCGCTCGATAAAGAATTCATCATTCAAGGCAGCTTCTTCAAGTTCACGCGCAATATCGAATAGTTCATCGTTGACGCCCAGGTGTTCAAATATTTCATGAGCATGTTTGCGGACAATGGCTGCGCGTGGATCATAACTCTTGTAAACCCGGTGGCCGAAGCCCATTAACTTCACGCCATCTTCCCGATTTTTAACTCGGCTAATGAATTTTTCAACACTGTCACCAGAGGACTGGATTCCTTCGACCATTTCCAAAACAGCTTGGTTTGCGCCACCGTGAAGTGGACCGAATAGTGCATTGATTCCCGCAGAAACCGAGGCAAAGAGATTTGCATGTGAAGAGCCAACGAGTCGGACCGTTGAAGTAGAACAATTTTGCTCATGGTCAGCATGCAAGATAAATAACATGTCCAAGGCCTTGACGATTTTTTCGTCAACTTCATATTCCTCGGCTGGCACACCAAAAGTCATCTGCATGAAATTTGAAACATATCCCAAACTATTACTTGGGTAAACCGATGGCTGACCAACTGTCTTCTTGTGTGCATAGGCCGCAAGCGTTGGAATTTTCGCAAGTAACCTTATGGTGGAAATTTCTACCTGTCGCGGATCAAATGGATCAAGTGAATCTTGATAGAAAGTTGAGAGCGCACTTACCGCGCTACTGAGCACTGGCATTGGGTGAGCATCGCGCGGGAAGCCATCAAAGAATCGACGCAAGTCTTCGTGCACCATGGTGTGCATGCTGATGGATTCTTGGAATTTACTCAACTGTTCAGCAGTTGGTAATTCACCGTAAATCAATAGATACGAAGTTTCGAGGAATGTGCTTTTCTCTGCAAGCTGTTCGATTGGATATCCGCGATAGCGCAAAATTCCCTTGTCACCATCAATGTAAGTAATTGCCGATTCACATGAGGCGGTATTCATGAAGCCGTGGTCAAGTGTTACGTGACCAGTATCTTTAAGCACGTTGCCAATGTTGTAACCAGATGATCCAACGGTGGCAGGAACTTCCCCGAGCAGGACTTCACCATTTGGATGTACGAGCTTTGCATCAGACATGACTCAAACTTACTATTTACGATTCCTCAAGACGAATTGAGTAGACCTACAAGCTAAGCCTTGAGTCGGCTGATGCAGGCTGCCACTCGTTCGTCCGTGGCAGTCAACGCTATGCGCACGTGGGAGGCTCCCGCCGGCCCATAAAAGTCACCAGGGGCAGCGAGAATGCCCCTGTCAGAGAGCCAGGAGACCGTTTCAAGGCAGTTGCGCCCATCGGTCAGCCATAAGTAAAGTCCAGCATTCGAATGGTCAATTTTAAATCCAGCTTGGCTAAAGGCACTGTGAAGTAAGTCACGGCGCTTCGCATACTTTTCCCGCTGTCGCGCCACGTGGGCTTGATCCCCAAGCGCGGCAATAGTGGCCATCTGGATCGGAGTTGGCATCAACATTCCAGAGTGCTTTCGCAACGAAATGACGTCAGCAATTAATCTCGCATCACCTAGCACTGCACCGGAACGATACCCCGCAAGATTTGAACGCTTTGAAAGTGAATGCACAGCAAGTAATCCGGAATGATCTGAGCCACATACGCGAGGGTCGAGAATTGAAACCGGTTCAACATCCCAGCCGAGTTCTATGTAGCACTCATCGCTTGCCACCGGTGCGCCAAGTTCGCGCCCGCGCGCCACAATCGACTTGAGTTCCTCTATCGAAAGAACTTCGCCAGTTGGATTACTTGGCGAATTAACCCAAATTAAGTCAGTTCCATCGGGAATCGTTTCCGCCGAAGTGTAGGTCACAAAATTCGCATGAGCCATCAATGCGCCAACTGCATAAGTTGGATAAGCAAGTTCCGGAATTGCGACCACACTTTGCGCATTCAAACCTAAAACGATCGGTAGCCAAGCAACAATTTCTTTCGAGCCAATTGCCGGTGAGACCTGATCCAGACTTAGCTGAGCATTTATCGTCTTGGCCGCCCAATCAATCCAAGCCTGTCGCAATTCAACGGTGCCAGCTGCAGTTGGGTAGCCCGGTGCATTTGCGGCACCAGCTAAGGCATGAATTATTACTTCAGGTGTGTCGTCTACTGGAGTACCTATGGAAAGGTCGATAATTCCGTCGGGATGACTTCTCGCGTGCTC
>CANGDR010000036.1 GCA_947452765.1 Actinomycetota bacterium
GCCCCTACAAACCCTCCAAAACTACGAAACTGGCAGCTTCGCGTGTTGCAGGCAAATCTGGTGGCACAAACCGGAATTGTGATTACGGGCGCCTTGGTAAGAGTTACTTCATCAGGATTAGGTTGCCCGACCTGGCCCGAATGTGTCGCTGGCTCGATTACACCAACAAGTGCGCAAACCCAGGCTTGGCATAAATATGTTGAATTTGGAAATCGCTTATTAACATTTGTACTTGTCGTAGTTGCTGTCGCTGCCATCTTTGCGATTCGACAACACAATCAGGATCGCTTGGCTTTAGGTCGGCAGAAGCGCAAAACTCTCACTTTGTTGTCGCTGGGAACTTTTCTGGGAATTTTCGCCCAAGCGATACTGGGTGGCATCACAGTTTTGACTGGCCTCAATCCGTTTTCCGTAGCTTCACATTTCTTGCTGTCAATTGGTCTGATTACGGTCGCTCAAAACTTACTTACGAGAGCCACGGAACTCGAAGATCGTCCGATTGCCAACCGAGTGCATGTTCTTGTGGTCCGTGCAATTCAATTCCAACTTTGGCTTGGCTTGTTGGTGATAATTCTCGGCACCTTAGTTACGGGAAGTGGGCCGCATGCGGGCGATTCTGCTGCAGTAGCACGCATGCCGTTTGATCCAAGAATTATCTCTTGGATTCATGCGGATGTAGTCGTCCTATTTTGTGGGCTCGCAATCGGTTTATGCGTCGCACTGGTGGCGTTGAATGCACCGAGCGACATGATCAAGTATGCGCGGCTAGTAATTCTCGTTTGCATCTTGCAAGGTATTTTGGGTTACACCCAATACTTCACTGGACTCCCCTGGGTTCTGGTGCTTTTCCATGTGGTTGGGGCTTGTTTACTTTGGATAGTGACGTTGCGACTTTATCTTGCACGTAATTCCCGCGGGTCTTAACGAATAAATGGATCGATACCAATTGCAAGAAAGACTAGCGATAAGTAAGTGATCGACCAGTGGAAAAGTTTCATCGGCTTCACATCGGCCAACTCTTTGCGAACTCGGTTTCGAAGTGCGTACGCTTCGTAAATAAAGAGTCCACCAAACAATGTTGCTGAGATCGCATACAACCAACTTGTGTGGGCAACGGGTACAAGTATCAGAGAAGTTGCAACCATGGCCCATGAGTAAATCAGAATCTGTCGCGTAACTTCCAGCGGGCTCTCTTTTACCGGCAGCATAGGTACACCGGCGGCTGCGTATTCATCCTTGTAATGAAGCGAAAGCGGCCAGTAGTGCGGCGGCGTCCAGAGAAAAACAATCATGAAGAGAATAACTGGTGCCCACGAAAGAGAATTCGTTACCGCGCTCCAACCGATAAGTACGGGCATACATCCGGCTGCTCCACCCCAAACAATGTTTTGAGTCGTACGTCGCTTTAGTAAGAGTGTGTATCCAAAAACGTAAAACGCAATCGCGATCGCAGCGAGCATTGCCGACAAATGATTCACTGTTAGCGCCAACACCAGGACCGAGAGAAGCGACAACAAAATTCCAAAGATGACGATACTTCGTCCTGAAATCTGACCAGTTGCAGAAGGTCGATGAGCTGTTCGTTCCATCAGTGCATCGATATCCCTGTCGATGTAGCAGTTCAGCACGTTGGCTCCGCCAGCCGCGAGCGTGCCACCCGCCAACGTCAAGATCACCAATTTTGCCGACGGAAAGCCGCCAGCTGCGAAAAACATAGTTGGGATGGTTGTAACTAGAAGCAACTCAATGATTCGGGGTTTAGTTAGCGCTAAGTACGCACGCCACGTAGTTAGGGCTGGCCTTTGGACAAAAGGCGGCTCGACAAGATTGCTTGCGCTGATCCCCTGAGACACAAGATGAGCCTACCTCCGCCTACCAGTCCACTCGACAAGTGCCTAGATAACCTATACCTGTGACCGAATTTATCTGGACCGAAATGGACGAACGAGCCGTAACTATTGCTAGGGCACTCGCTATGGATAGCGTTCAGAAGGTTGGTAACGGCCATCCTGGTACTGCAATGAGTTTGGCGCCGGCGGCCTATCTCCTGTTTCAGAAATGGATGCGGCATGATCCGACGGATCCGAACTGGCTTGGTCGAGATCGCTTCGTGCTTTCTAATGGACACAGCAGCATCACTCTTTACACCCAACTTTTTCTATCTGGTTACGGCCTCGAGTTAGAAGATCTGCAGTCGTTTCGAACCTGGGCAAGTAAGACGCCAGGACATCCGGAATTTGGTCACACGGCTGGAGTTGAGACTACAACTGGACCGCTGGGCTCTGGCTTAGCGACCGCAGTTGGAATGGCGATGGACGCACGTTATACGCGTGGCTTACTAGATGGCGGCGCCAAACTCGGCGCTAGTCCGTTTGATCATCGGGTTTGGGTGATCGCTGGCGATGGCTGTTTGCAAGAGGGTGTATCAGCAGAAGCCTCTTCCCTCGCGGGCCACCAACAACTCGGGAACTTAGTTGTTCTATATGACGATAATCACATCTCGATTGAGGGCAATACTGCCGTTTCATTCTCAGAGGACGTTATGGCTCGCTACCAGTCCTACGGGTGGAATGTTGATTTCGTAGATATGAATTCTGACGGAAGTATCAATGTTCCTGCTTTGGATACAGCAATTGCTAATGCGGTTACGATTTCCGATAAACCAACTCTGATCCAAGTCCGAAACATAATTGGGTGGCCGGCACCAAACCTGCAAAATACGGGCAAGGCTCATGGCTCAGCACTCGGTGCTGATGAAGTAGCTGCCACTAAGGAAATCCTTGGCTTAGACCCAACACTGGATTTTGATGTACCGGCAGATGTTTTGGCACACACTCGTAAAGTTGTCGAACGCGGTCAACAGATTCGAGCTGAATGGGATTTAGAGTTGGCTACTTGGCGTTCTACCAATAAGGCAGGTTCAGATCTACTTGACCGACTGCAGGCCAAGAAGTTGCCATCTGATTGGGCTACTGCATTGCCACGTTTTGAAGTTGGTAAATCGATTGCTACGCGTAAAGCGTCCGGCGACACAATTAACGCGATAGCTGGAGTCCTGCCAGAATTCTGGGGTGGCTCAGCTGATTTGGGTGAAAGTAACTTAACCACAATCGAACACGGTGGCTCATTTCTCCCTGCCACAACTGGCATGCCAAACGCAAGTACGTCGGGACGCGTTGTCCATTATGGAATCCGAGAATTTGCCATGGGCGCTGCCATGAATGGCATCGCCTTAGGCGGCCTATCTAAGCCGTTTGCCGGAACATTTTTGGTCTTTAGTGACTACATGCGAGGTGCAGTTCGCCTGGCCGCTTTGATGGATTTGCCGGTGACTTACGTCTGGACGCACGATTCCATAGGTGTGGGAGAAGATGGACCCACTCATCAACCCGTTGAACACCTCTGGTCGTTGCGGGCGATTCCGAACTTGGCTGTAATTAGGCCAGCGGATGCAAACGAAACTGTATCGGCTTGGCAGATAGTGATTGAAAAGGCTAAGCCTGCAGCATTGTGCCTATCGCGCCAAAATCTGCCTGTACTAGATGCGCCTGCCGCAAGTGATCCCATGCAGGTTAGTCGAGGTGCCTACGTGATCAAAGAGGCATCGGGAGATCCAGAGGTAATTCTGATCGCGACGGGGTCCGAAGTTTCCTTGGCGATGGCTGCGCGCGACACACTTGAAAGCGGTGGCACACGAACAAGGGTTGTATCAGCACCATGCCTGGAATGGTTTGATGCCCAACCAGCCGATTACCGAGAATCCGTACTTCCGCATCACGTAACCGCGCGCGTATCAATCGAAGCAGGTATCTCGCAAGGCTGGTGGAAATATGTAGGTACCCAAGGACGTTGTGTAAGTCTTGAACATTTTGGCGCATCCGCAGGCGCAGACAGACTTTATGAAGAGTTCGATATATCTACCGCAGCGATTGTGGCAGCAGCGCAGGAGTCACTTTCTTAAGTGACTAGCAGGATTTACTTGCCGCGTAGTTTGGCAAGTGCTTCATCTAAGATGCCCTTACCGTCTTTGTCATTGCGACGTTCTTTAACGTAAGCCAAGTGAGTTTTGTAAGGTTCTGTCTTTGCAAGCACCGGTGGATTTTCTTTATCAGTTCCAGCTGGTAGACCGCATTTTGGACAATCCCACTCTTCTGGCAATTCAGCGTCGTGCGCAAAACTTGGTGTGGTCTCGTGTCCGGAGGCGCAATAGAACGGTAAGTAGATGCGCGGGGCTGCCTCGCCACGTTCAGCTTCACCCATTGGGCCGGCTCCAACGCGACTTCCTCTAATTGCACTACCACTTGCCATGATTTTTCCTAGCTCCTTAAGGGGTCTTCATTAGTAGTCCGAGGGCCACGATTGCGGCGGACCAGATTAAAGCTAATGCAACGGTTATGCGATCGAGGTTTCGTTCGGCAACTGATGATCCACCGAGTGAACTACTCATTCCGCCACCGAAAAGGTCAGATAGACCGCCACCCTTACCCTTGTGCAAGAGCACTAAAACGATAAGTAACACACTGGTAAGTGCGAGCACGACTTGAAGCGCTGCGATCATTACTCCCCCTTAAATTGGGTAAACCATCATTAGGTTAGCTGGGCTGATACCCATTCTACCGGTGCAACCGGTAGCGACAAACCGACACAAATTCATCCGGGTCGATCGAGGCCCCACCAACGAGACCACCGTCTATATCCTTTTGTGCCATCAGGGCGGCCACATTCTCGGATTTCATAGATCCGCCGTACAAAACACGAACTGAATCTGCAGCATTTCCATGCAATTCCCGAATCCGTTGGCGGATGGCAGCACAGACCTCTTGCGCATCTTCCGGGGTAGCAACCTCGCCAGTTCCGATTGCCCAGACAGGTTCATATGCAACGACTAAGGCACCAACCTGATCGGAATTCATACCTGCCAACGCACCATCAAGCTGACTCACAGTATGAGCAACATGGTCGCCAGCCTGACGTACTTCTAAGCCTTCGCCGACACAAATTATTGGGGTGATTTCATTTCGAATTGCGGCTTTTGCCTTCGAATTCACTAGATCATCAGATTCACCGTGATACTGCCTGCGTTCTGAGTGGCCAACGACTACATACGAGCAGCCCAATTTAGCAAGCATCGCACCGCTAACTTCACCGGTGTATGCACCCTTTTCAGCAACTGAGATGTCTTGAGCGCCGTATTTAAGTGCGAGTTTGTCGCCGTCAACTAAAGTCTGCACCGACCTAATGTCAGTGAATGGTGGCAGTACTGCGACGTCCAAAACCGCAAAATCTTCCGCGTTAAGTGTGTAAGCAAGTTTTTGTACCAGAGCTATAGCCTCAATATGATTGAGGTTCATTTTCCAGTTACCTGCCATTAATGGAGTTCGTGCCATTTAGTTGTCCTCCAGGACTAATAAGCCAGGCAAATTTTTGCCTTCTAAAAATTCCAAACTTGCGCCACCGCCAGTTGAGATATGCGAGAACCCAGTTTCGGGAATCCCAAGTAATCGCACTGCAGCAGCAGAGTCACCACCACCTACAACGGTCATTCCATTGACTCTAGTGATAGCTAGCGCAACTTCGCGCGTACCGGCAGCAAACGCCGGCACCTCGAAAACACCCATTGGACCATTCCAGATCACAGTTTTAGCGTCACTTAGTTTGGACTCGAATAACTTTATGGATTCAGGACCAATGTCCAATCCCATCCACCCGTCAGGGATCTGCGACACCGGGACTACCTTTGTGTCAGCATCGGCCGCA
>CANGDR010000037.1 GCA_947452765.1 Actinomycetota bacterium
ATGACCGAGAAACCTTCAGTACTTTTTGTTTGCGTACACAATGCTGGCCGATCCCAAATGGCTGCGGCCTACCTTTCGCACCTTTCCCAGGGTCGGGTTGAAGTACTCAGTGCCGGTTCTGCGCCTGCCGATTCAATTAACCCTGCGGTAGTTGCGGCCATGCTGGAAGAAGGCATCGATATTTCCAAAGAAGTTCCTAAGGTGCTGACCACGGAGGCAGTTAAGGAATCTGATGTAGTCATCACAATGGGTTGTGGTGACGTATGTCCGATATTCCCGGGTAAGCGTTACGAGGATTGGGTGCTCGAAGATCCAGCGGGCCAAGGTGTTGAATCAGTTCGGCCAATTCGCGATGAAATTCGAAGTCGCATTGAGCAATTAATCAGCGAAATCGCACCTGCATAACGTTCGCAAACTTGCTTTTAGATTCTGAAATACCATGGGGTTATGTCTAAGCCTGTTGTATTAATTGCCGAAGAACTATCCCCTGCCACGATTGCGGTATTGGGTGACGGTTTCGAAATCAGGTATTGCGACGGTGCCAATCGAGACGAACTATTACCAGCCTTAGCACAAGCAAATGCGATCCTGGTTCGCTCGGCGACCAAAGTTGATGCTGAAGCGATCTCATCTGCGCCCAACTTAAAGCTCGTTGCGCGGGCTGGTGTTGGTCTAGACAACGTAGATATCCCAGCCGCTACCGCAGCTAATGTACTTGTCGTCAATGCACCAACCAGCAACATCGTGTCGGCTGCAGAACTTGCAGTAGCACTTCTGCTTTCAGTTGCCCGAAATGTAGTGCCAGCCAACATTGCGCTAAAGGACGGACAGTGGAAGCGGTCCAAGTTCGGTGGCGTTGAACTGCAAGGTAAGACCGTTGGAATTATTGGCATGGGAAAAATCGGAATGCTGGTTGCCCAACGGCTCGCTGGTTTTGACATGAAGTTTGTCGCTTACGACCCGTACGTTTCAGTAGCACCGACTGGTGGCCCAGAGATCAAGATGGTTTTGCTGGATGAATTGTTGGCGCTATCTGATTTTGTGACGATCCATATTCCAAAGACTGCGGAAACTACCGGCTTAATTAGCGCAGCTGCGTTATCGAAAATGAAACCTACGGCATTTGTAATTAATGCCGCGCGCGGTGGCGTGCTTGATGAGAGCGCACTTTACGATGCGTTGGTCGGCGGCAAGCTGGCTGGTGCCGGGCTAGATGTTTACGCCACGGAACCATGTACCGATTCACCGCTTTTCGGCCTCGACAACGTCGTTGCCACTCCACACTTGGGTGCCTCCACGGAAGAAGCACAAGAAAAAGCAGGAATCGCAGTTGCCGAATCAGTCGTCGCCGCTTTCGCGGGCCGTGATGTCCCTGGAGCCGTTAACGCAGATCAGGTTCAGAGCTAACTCAAACCAGCTCGAAATAATGCGACCATTTCGTCAATTTCATCCGAAGTTGTAGTTAGTGGTGGAGCTACCTGGAGCGCGCCACCCCAAATTGCTCGGCTGATGACACCTGCATCACGACAACGTTCGTACATTTTCGGCGCAATGGCAGGATCAACCATTTGGATGCCAGCTAAGAAACCAACACCGGTGCGAACTTCAGCAACTACTTCTAAGTCTTCCAGAGTGCGAACTGCGGCTGCGAACTTATCTTCGAGTTTCGCCACGTGCGCTGGGATACCTTCGCGCATCAAAATATTTACGTTAGCGATTCCGGCTGCTGCTGCGGTGGCGTGGCCGCCATAGGTGTAACCGTGGCGGAATACGCCAGCGCCTTCGGCGTAGAAAGCTTCCCAAACTGAAGGTGCCGCTACGACCGCACCCATAGGGGCATATCCGGATGTTAATCCCTTCGCGACGGTCATTAAATCTGGTTGCAGGCCGTAGCGCGAGGAAGCAAACCAATCGCCACAGCGACCAAAGCCATTAATGACTTCATCAGCTACAAATAAAATATTACGTTCGGAACAGGCTTTGCGAACTGTCTGCAAATAAAGATCAGGTGGAATGCGTACGCCCCCTGCACCTTGGATTGGCTCACAGAAAAATGCGGCAATGTTTTCCTCGCCGATTCGATCAAAGGTTGCAATTAATTCATCAGCGTCATCCCACGGTACGCGGACCACATCTTCGACTAGTTCGCTGTAACCATCATTGTTGGGCGGAATTCCAGCAATCGAAGTACCACCAGCATGCATACCGTGGTACCCATTTTCGCGGAAGACGATTACTTTCTTGTTGGGCTTACCTTGCATACTCCAGAACCGACGTGACATCTTTAATGCGGTATCGATACTGTCACTTCCACCTGAAGTGAAGAAAACTTTTGAGTCTGGGACCGGTGAAATTTGTGCGACTAAGTTAGCCAACTCGATAGTTGGGGCCGTGGTGCATTCCCCGAATGACGAATAGGAAGCAATCTGGCCGGCTTGATCAGCCATAGCCTGCGCAATCTCTTTACGTCCATGTCCCACATTCATGTACCAAAGGGCGCCGGCTGCATCGAAATACTTTTTGCCTTTATCGTCCCAAACCCATGAACCTTCACCTTTCGTCATGACCAAAGGGCCATTCTTTGTGATGGCGTTCATGTCGGCAAAACCATGCCAGAAAGCGTTAGACATTCTCACTCCTCTAAGTTGTTTCCAGAATACCCAGCCAAGGGGCGCTTGTGGCATAGTTGGCGCATGATTTCTTGGCCGCCGGGGGAGCCGATGCTGGTTGATAGCAAGTTATTGCTACGCCCGTGGGCCCCAGAGGATGGCGCTGAAGTATTCGAGGTTTGTCAGGATCCAGCGATTCAAGAATTCACCACTGTCCCAGTTCCCTACACCAGGGAGATCTCGAAAGCTTTTATTGCCTCCCGAGCGCCAAGTTACTTAAATCGAGATGTGATTTCATTTGCAGGCGTTAGAAGTGGCGAACTAGTTCTTTCTGTGAGCCTTCACAGTATTCACGAATTTGATCACGTTGGAGAAGTTGGTTACTGGGTTAAATCAACCGCCCGCGGCGAAGGCTTAGCAACGTTAGCCGTGCGCATGATCACAGACTTCGCATTTGGAATTGGATTTAGACGGATAACCGCTATTACGCTTCCCGAAAATAAGGCGTCGCAAAAGACACTCTTAAATGCTGGTTTTGAAATGGAGACCTTACTACGTCAAGGTATGACCAAGCGCGATGGGTCTCAGACGGATGCGGTGCTTTTTGCAAAATTTCCAAGTGTAGCTATTTCGGATTAGTACTTGACCCGACCATATGCCTTGTGATCCATTACCCAAGGCGAGTCAAGATTATCGATCCGAACTTGATTCTTTCTCGATGCAGATCCGTACGTGGCATGGATTACTTTGCCATCGCCAATGTATAAAGCAACGTGCTGAATTCCGCCTCTGCTTCGTCCAGAAAACACTAAATCTCCCGGTTGAAGTTGGCTTCGCTTGATTAAAGTGACCTGCTTGATTTGATTTGCGGTTCCATGTTTGAGTGAGATACCCGCTTGCTTAAATGACCACATAACTAGGCCAGAGCAATCAAATGCAGTTGGTCCAGTGCCGCCACCTCGGTAGCGGGCATCTTCCTTGGTCAATGCGGCTTGAACCACAATGGCAATCTGGGGAGAAGTCTGGGCGATGGTATTAACCAGGGCTTTTTGCTGGGCGTTCAGTGTGGCGGCTGAAGCGCCGGATTGACCAACTACTGAAATCGGGATTACCAGTAATAAGGCCAAAGTGAACTTGAACATACGGGGAAGAATGCGTTTCGGGATCATGAATAAACCTCAAGGAATAGCTTTTAGGACTCTTTCAACCTACCTACTGAACATTAGGTAAACCAAATACGAATCACCGAAAAAACCCATTGAAATAGCAGTTACTGAAAGAAACAAATGTTAGAAACGCCTCAATATTGCTCAATTAGAGGTATTTGGGAGGCGATTAGCCAGCGAGAATGTCACCTTCTGCTTGCGAAACTTCGATGCCAAGGCCCACTAAATATGCTTGAGCCGCATCTAGATCTGCCGTCTCGCCCTTGAACTCAACGATCATCCAACCGAAATGGTTTTCTATGGAAGCCCGACGAATGCTTGGGATTACATTGAAGTCTTTTACCACGTGGTAGATAACTGGCTCTGTGGCTTGTGCCTCAGGGAAAGTCAAACGAAGGTGCCTGCTGATCATTTATTTCTCCTGATTACGTAGCGCTCGGTTTACCGCCGAGACTACAGCCTTTAGTGATGAAGTCACGATAGATGAGTCAATTCCAACACCCCAGAGCATTTGCCCTTCAACGGCACATTCCACGTAAGAAGCTGCTTGCGCATCGCCACCACTGGACATCGCGTGTTCGTGGTAATCAAGCACCCGAACATCCACGCCAACTTGCGTCATTGCATTACAGAATGCAGCGATAGGTCCATTGCCTAGACCTTCAACTTCGACATCGCCAGATGCCTTGTCGAGCATCGAAACTTTTACGCGGGTATCGCCTTCAACATCGCTATCAACTGCCACAGTCTTTAGTTTGAAGCGGCCCCATGGTGTAGCAGTAGGTAGGTATTCATCTTGGAAGTAGTCCCACATTTGAGCGGGAGTTACTTCGCCACCTTCTTCCTCGGTGTGGTGCTGAATAACTTGGCTGAATTCGATTTGTAACCGGCGCGGAAGTTCTAGTTTGTTTTCGGTCCGCATGATGTAGGCAACGCCGCCCTTGCCAGACTGGGAGTTAACGCGAATCACTGCTTCGTAGCTGCGTCCGACATCCTTTGGATCGATAGGCAGGTATGGAACATTCCAAGTGAAATTATCCACTTCAACTCCAGCTGCTTGCGCATCTTTCTTCATGACGTTTAAGCCCTTATTAATAGCGTCCTGATGTGAACCTGAGAAAGCTGTGAAAACTAAGTCACCACCATAAGGATGACGTTCTGGCACTGGAAGTTGATTGCAGTATTCAACCGTTCGACGAATTTCATCGATATTGCTGAAGTTAATCTGTGGATCAATTCCTTGGCTGAATAAATTCATACCTAGTGTTACCAAACAAACATTTCCGGTCCGTTCGCCATTTCCAAACAAACATCCTTCAATCCGATCGGCTCCTGCAAGGTAACCAAGTTCAGCAGCTGCTACGCCTGTGCCACGATCATTGTGCGGATGAAGCGAAAGAACGATTGAGTCACGATATTTTAGTTTGCGATTCATGTACTCGATACTGTCGGCATAAATATTCGGTGTTGCCATTTCGACAGTTGCAGGCAAGTTAACAATTACTTTGTGATCCGGCGTTGGTTTCCAGATTTCATTTACGGCGTCGATTACTTCAATTGCATAATCTAGTTCGGTACCAGTGAATGATTCTGGGGAGTACTCGAAATAAATTTCAGTTCCTTCGATTTGCTCCGCGTACTTTAAGCAAAGTTCCGCGCCGCGAACCGCAATTTCCTTAATTCCTTCTTTATCCAAATCAAAAACCACTCGTCGCTGCAAAGTTGAAGTTGAGTTGTAGAGGTGAACTATTGCTTGTGGTGCGCCTTCGATTGCCTCGAATGTGCGTTCAATCAAATGTTCACGGGCCTGGGTTAATACTTGAATTACGACGTCGTCTGGAATCAGATTTTCATCGATCAACATGCGAACGAAATCAAA
>CANGDR010000038.1 GCA_947452765.1 Actinomycetota bacterium
GGACAGCATGGTTATTGCGGTAGCAAATGAAGCAAGGAATCTACGAGACTTTACGCTGTTCATGCTGCGACCTCCTGCTTGGCCAAAGCTTTCGCGACATTCTTTTGTTCACTCTTAACTTGATTTCGGCGCACTATTTCATATGACATAACTACGACTATTACAATCAAGCCCTGCATGATTGTGGTGATTTCACGCGGCACACCTTCCAGAATCAGTTGCCCACTGGAGATATCGAGGAAGGCCCAAAGCAACGCGCCGAGTGCAATTCCTAGTGGATTATTTCGACCCAGTAGGGCAATCGCAATGCCGGTGAAGCCCCAGTCAGTTGGGAAGTTCAAGTTGTACGAACCGGTTTCACCTAATAAATATGGCAAGCCAACCAACCCGGCAATGGCTCCGGAAAGGAGCATGGTCACGATTGCCATGCGCTTGGATTCCACACCGCTGGTTCGAGCTGCGGTCGCAGATTTACCTGTCGCGCGCAAATCAAACCCGAACCGAGTGCGATTGAGTAAAAACCAGTAACCGATTGCGATAAATATGGAGACGAAGAAGAAGCCATAAACTTTAGTTCCGGGATCAAGAAACGCAGTGCCATGGAGCATTCCACTCTCTGGAATTAACTTCGTGCCACGAACATTCAAACTCGTTTCGGTTCCAATTCCCGTTCGCACGATTATGTAACTTATGATGCCAATCGCGATGAAGTTCAACATGATGGTTGAAATAACTTCACTAACGCCACGTGAAACTTTTAACCAAGCGGCGATGCCTGCCCAAGCTGCGCCTACAATCATCGCAGCCAGAATTGAAATGGGTATGGCTATAAAGCCGACCATGTGTAAGTTGCTTCCGACCACTGCTGCAGCAAGCGCTCCTAATACATATTGACCATTAACTCCAATGTTGAAGAGATTCATTTTGAAGCCGACTGCAACAGCAAGTGCGCTCAAGAAATAAGTAGTGGCCAGATTTAGTGTCAATGACATTGCATGAGGTGATGTTCCATAGGTCCACATCGAACTAAATACCGTTGTGACACTAGCGCCAATAAACTTCAGAATTACAGCCGTAACTGCGATAGAAATAAAAATTCCGATTGCTGGTGCAATTAAACTCGTTCCTAGTCTACGAAGGTTCATTACGCCGCCTTTCCAGCACCGGTCATCGCAGTCCCCAATTCCTGGGGCGTAACCGTGGCAGGATCCGCATCAGCTACAAACTTTCCGCGAAGTAGAACTTTAATCGTGTCACTCAGTCCAATTAGTTCATCGAGATCCGCAGACACTAGTAGTACTGCGAGGCCAGCTTGTCGCGCATTGCGAATGTGATCCCAAATCGCAGCTTGCGCGCCGACATCGACGCCACGAGTTGGATGTGCGGCAATGAGCAACTTCGGATCACCAGACATTTCACGCCCAACGATCAGCTTTTGTTGATTGCCACCAGAAAGTGCGCTCGCTAGCACATCGATGCTTGGGGTGCGTACGTCGTATTCTTCAACAATTCGCTTGGTGTCCGCTTTGGCACCCCGCGGATTTAGTAGGAATCCCTTGGAATTTGGGGCCATAGTTTGATGCCCTAGCATTCGATTTTCCCAGAGCGGGGCTTCGAGCATGAGTGCTTGGCGCTGCCTATCTTCGGGAATAAAGCCAATTCCAAGTTCGCGTCGGTGCCTAGTTGACTTATGACTTACGTCTTCATTCTTGAAAGTGACGACTCCAGTTGATGATTCAATTCCCATCAAAGCATCTAGGATTTCTGCCTGACCATTGCCTTCAACGCCTGCGATTCCCAGAATTTCGCCAGCCCGAATTTCGAACGAAACCCCATCAACAATGGCTTTGCCACCTGCTGCCAAAACCGTCAAATCTTTAACTTCGAGTATGACTTCGTCCCGGATTGTGTCACCAACGGCAAGTGGAGTTGGCAATTCATTTCCAACCATCATCTCCGCAAGATCGCGGGCTGATACTGACTCAGTATGCGGATTAACACTTCCCACTGTTGTACCCTGGCGAATCACGGTGATCTCATCTGCGATTGAAAGTACCTCATCAAGTTTGTGGCTAATAAAAATTACCGTAAGTCCTTCACGCTTGAGATCGCGCAAGGTATTGAACAGTTCATCAACTTCATGTGGAACTAGCACTGCAGTTGGTTCGTCAAGAATTAAAATCTTGGCACCTCGATATAGGACTTTAAGAATCTCAATCCGCTGGCGATCTCCAACGCCAAGCTCACTTACTAATACATCTGGATTAACTAGGAGTCCATTTTCCGCTGCGATATCAGAAATTTGCTTTCGAGCTTTTTCGAAATCCAATCTTGCGCCAGATTTAGGTTCACTACCAAGAACTATATTTTCCAAAACTGTAAAATTGTCAGCCAACATAAAGTGCTGGTGCACCATGCCGATACCAGCTTCAATCGCATCAGCCGGAGAATTAAAAACTAATTCGGTGCCATTAATTGTGATCGTGCCCTCATCGGCCTTTTGCATCCCATAAAGAATCTTCATCAAAGTAGATTTGCCGGCACCATTTTCGCCTACGATGGCATGCACTGTTCCAGACGCAACATTTATATTGATGTCGCTATTTGCAATAACACCTGGGAATCGTTTCCAGATTCCTTTGAGTTCTACCGCTGGTGCACTTTCGACCATGACCTAAGACCGCGCCCTTCAGATATAGATTTCTGTACTAACCAAACTTACGACTCACTGGGACAAAAAGTGAGGCTCGGGTGGAAATAAATCCACCCGAGCCCCGCCCGATTTAGTTGTTACTGGACTTTCGTGCCAACTACAACTTCGCCGGACTTGATCTTTGCAGCAGCAGCATCTGCAGCAGCAGTGTATGACTTAACTGCTGGGTTAGATGATGAGTAGCCAACGCCATCCTTGGATAGGTCGAAGTTGTTAACACCAACAAGTGGTGCGCCATCTACTACGCCCTTGATTACGTCAAATACAGCTACGTCAACGCGCTTCATCATGGATGTCAAAATGAAATCCTTGTATTCAGCAAGCGCTGGAACGTTGTACTGGTCGGAGTCAACGCCGATTGCCCAGTGACCCTTTCCTGCAGCCTTAACAGACTGGAACATACCTAGGCCGGAACCGCCAGCTGCAGCGTAAATTACGTCTGCACCATTAGCGATCATGCCGTCAGTTGCGGTCTTTGCCTTTTCAGGCACGTTCCATGCGGTGTTATCTCCAGCAGCACCCATGTACTTACTGTCGATCTTGATGTCTGGGTTAATAGACTTTGCACCCTGGATGTAACCGGCTTCAAAAGCCTTGATCAAATCAATTTCCATACCACCGATGAATCCGATGTGTCCGGTCTTTGATGCTGATGCAGCAATTACGCCTGTTAGGTATGAACCCTGTTCAGCTGCGAATACCAATGAACCTACGTTTGGTGCATCGACGACTGAGTCAACGATTGCGAACGTGGTCTTTGGGTACTTAACAGCTACATTGCCAAGCGCAGTGCTGTAAGCGAAACCAACAGCAATGATTGGGTTGTAGCCACCATCAGCTAGAAGTGTTAGAAGTTCTTCACGGCTAGCATCAGTTGCTGATGCGCCAGAGTTAACTTCCTTGATTTGTACACCAAGATCTTTTTGAGCCTTTGAAAGACCAGCGTAGGCAGCATCATTGAATGAGCCGTCGCCCTTACCGTCTTGGTCGTAGGCCATTCCGACCTTTACGCTAGAAGTAGCAGCAGTTGGTGATGCGCTTCCCGCTGTTGTGCCACCAGAACTGCATGCTGCAAGTGCCAATGTGGCTGCAGCCAGTACGGAGGCAAGTTTTAAACCCTTCAACACGGAGGGCTCCTCTCTTATCGCAATGCGCCAATCGCAATGTTCATAAAGGAGTCTATGTCTGCCCACCTTTTGAGCATCTAGTGACTGGCTAATTTTGGTAAGTGTCACCAAGTCGTAATCTGAAGTCGGACAAAACGCCATCCAAAAGTGCCAACTAGTAAATCTAGTCACTTGAGTCACACGCGAAACAAACTTGCTGGCAGCAATGCCCGAACGGTTTGGGGCAGTTATTGTGAATGCGTGCGCACATTAATCACCGATCACCCATTAATCGCCCATAAGTTAACAGCTCTGCGGGACGAGTCGACAGACTCACCAACCTTTCGTCGACTTGCAGATGAATTAGTAACTTTGTTGGCATACGAAGCAACCCGTGACATTCGAGTCACGCCGGTAACTGTGCAGACCCCAGTCGCCCCAGCACAAGGTGTGCACTTAAGTTCGCCAACTCCAGTTGTGATTCCAATTTTGCGCGCCGGTCTTGGCATGTTGGAAGGCATGACGCGATTACTTCCAACAGCAGAAGTCGGATTCCTTGGCATGGTGCGCGATCATGACACACTGCAACCATCTACTTATGCGGATCGCATTCCAGGTGAATTAAAGGGTCGTCACGTTTTCTTACTCGACCCAATGCTTGCAACAGGCGGCACACTTATTTCGGCAATCGAATTGATGTTAGATCGAGGTGCAGACCAAATAACTGCGATCTGTTTGCTTTCGGCACCTGAAGGAATAGCAGCACTTGACGCAGCACTTGAAGGGCGCAAAGTAAATGTGACTCTTGTTACGGCGGCAGTGGATGAGAAGTTGAATGAAAAGGGATACATCGTTCCAGGATTAGGCGACGCGGGCGATCGCTTATTTGGTGTTGTTTAACAAATCTCTAAATATGCACTTACTCCTGGAACGCGAGACAATAAAACGTGACTGAGATCTATACCGATGTGCTCGTAGTGGGCGCTGGGCCTGCGGGATCATCAGCAGCAACTTATGCCGCCCGAACGGGCCGCGATGTCACGTTAATTGATTCAGCAACTTTTCCACGCGATAAGCCTTGTGGGGATGGACTTACGCCGCGTGCAATCTCGGAACTTAATGCGATTGGCTTGAGCGATTGGCTTTCTGGCCGGGCGCGAAATCTAGGTTTGCGTGCCGCCGGGTTTGGCCAAGAGTTGTTACTTCCTTGGCCAGGTGGGTCTCTGCCTGCATACGGCGGTGCTGCCCCTCGCATGGAGCTTGATGAGCAAATCATGCTGATTGCAAAAGCAGCTGGCGCGAAAGTTTTAGAAGGTCATGCTGCAGTAGATGTGATGATGGAAAACGGTGCAATCAGAGCTGTCGTAACTAAGACTGAATCTGGACCAGTCACGATTCATACAAACAAAGTCATCATTGCTGATGGCGCGCGATCTCAATTAGGACGAAAACTTGGACGCGAATGGCATCGCGACACGGCTTATGGCGTTGCGGCACGTGGCTA
>CANGDR010000039.1 GCA_947452765.1 Actinomycetota bacterium
AACTAGACAGAACTAAGTGAGGTGCCAGATGGCAGATTCAAGTATGGACATTGTCAGCAAAGTTGATCGCCAAGAGGCGGACAACGCTCTTGGCCAGGCTGCGAAGGAACTTGCAACCCGCTTTGACTTCAAGGGAACCGAAACAGTTATCGAGTGGAAAGGTGAACTCGGGGTCGAAATCACCTCAAGCACGGAAGATCGAGCCAAAGCAGCGCTAGAAGTTTTTCGCGAAAAGTTGATCAAACGCGGGGTTAGCCTTAAATCATTCCAACCTGGCGACCCACGAGTTTCCGGCAAAGATTACAAAATCAACGGAGAATTTAAAGCCGGCATCAGTCAAGAGCAAGCCAAGAAAATTGGCAAGCTGATTCGTGATGAAGGTCCAAAGAGTGTGAAGACACAAGTTCAGGGTGAAGAGCTCCGGGTAACCGGTAAGAGCCGAGATGACTTGCAGGCAGTTCAACAACTTTTGAATGAATCCGAATTAGATTTCGCAGTTCAGTTCACTAACTACCGCTAGCTATTTCTTGCGTCGGCCACTTGGTGGTTCATCGATTTGTGGTGCGAGTGATCCATCGTTACGGCGTGCACTAGGTAACGACGCTGCAAGTTCATTGATTCCATAGATTAATTGAGAACGAGACTGACCGGCTGGCATTTCAGATTCCGACCAAAAGAGCGCATCAAAGGGACAGACATCAATGCAGATGCCGCACCACATACATTGCCCAAAATCGATCGTGAATTGATCAAGCACATTCTTTGTCGATTCCCGGCGCGCATTGCTGTACTGCGGGGCATCTGGGTCGGGTTCGGAGTGCGCCTGCACTGTGATGCACCAGTCTGGACATTCCCGCACACATAACATGCAGGATGTGCACGAGCTTGGATGTAGCGCGATCGTGGAATGGTTCATTGCTGCCACTCCTCAAATACACCTGGTGGAAGTGAGGGCTTTCGTCGAGCATTTGCATCTGGTTTAACAGCGCCAGGCCAGATTGTGGCAGCTCGCTTCGCCAACGCAAAGTCACGCCGAAGTGGATTCCCACCAAAGTCAGTTTCGAATGCCAGGCGCGATGTGTCGTTACCACGGAACTTTATGCCAAACATTTGGGCAACTTCCCGCTCATGAAAGTCTGCAATCGGAAACAACTGGGCGATTGAATCAATTCCGCCGTCAGAAATATTAGTGCTGATGATTGCTGACTGAGATAAATCTGCTGTAGAAAACCTGGCACTAACCTCAAAGTTATTTTCCAAATTGTGAACCGCAGTTAGCCACTCGCAGCGAATAAAATCTCGATCTTTCAGTCCGGCGATTTCTGTCACCCAAAGACTTGCACCTATGTTCAAGAATTCGGTCATGCGTTAACCAGCTCAATTGCCCGAGTTAGTGCCGCAGCTAATTCTTCTGGACTTGGTGGGCAACCTGGCACATGAATGTCGACCGGGATGACTTGGTCTACGCCAGGCACAACCGAATACGAATCCCAATATGGACCACCCGTAATAGCACAAGCTCCAAAGGCTACGACAACTTTTGGTTCCGCCAATCCTGCGAATGCAGCCGTGACGGTTGGAATTAACGCTGTTGTTACAGTTCCGGCAATCACCAAAATATTTGCTGCAGCTCTAGCCGAGTTTGAAATCTTTACCTGACCCCAGGCTTGACCGACTAAATCAACCGAGCTAGCTTCCACGCCACAGCAAGCCAACCCGGCTTCGAGGACGGTAACTGGGTTAGAAAAGTTCACAGTACGACTCTAGTCAGGGTCAGGAACGAATGAAGTCGAAACATTTCTGCGATGCCGAAGTGCGTCGATCGTTAGGATAACTAACGCAATCCAGGTAATTAGGAATCCGTTTAAGCGAGTCTGTGACATCGCTTCGCTAAATACTAAAAGTCCACACACAAACTGAATTGTTGGTCCAAGGTACTGCAACATTCCAATGGTTGTTAGCGGTAAACGCATGATTGCCACACCAAAGCACAGCAACGGGATTGCAGTTATCGGTCCAGCACTGATCATCCAAATGGTGTGACCAATACCGTTAGCTAAGAAGGTATTTTCACCCTTAGTTTGAAGCCAGACTAAATACGAAATTGCAACCGGCGTTAGTACTATGGTTTCGATCATCAATCCGACAATTGCATCGACTTGGGCAAGTTTTTTAATGTATCCGTAAGTTGCAAAAGTTGTGGAAAGTGCCAGTGCTACCCAGGGTGGTTTACCAATCGCAGCCGTAATGTAGACGACGGCTAGCGCAGCAATTGCAATCGCAGTCCACTGCGCTTTACGGAGTCGTTCTTTGAAGAAGATGACACCTAATCCAACGTTTAAAAGTGGCGTGATGTAATAACCAAGTGCTGAGTCCAGGACGTGTCCGGTCATACTTGCCCAAATAAACAGACCCCAGTTTGTTCCAATAAAGACTGAACCAACTAAGAGCAGTCGCATTTTCTTTCGGTCGCGCAAAATGGCTTTTACCTGTGGCGTCTTTTTTTGATAGATCGTAATTGCTGCTACAAAAAGTAGGCTCCATAAAACTCGATGTGCCAAAATCTCAAGTGGTTTAGCGGGCTCCAAATGCGGCCAATAAATAATGACTGCGCCCCAAATAACATATGCAATCCAGCCATTAATCAGCCCAACAGTATGTTCGGAACGTTTTGCTCTACCCGAAGTCTCAGTCATGATGATCTAAAACTATGCCTTTGTGAAATCTGAATTGCTACTGGGTAACTAAATTGTGCGGTGTGCGACGCTATCTACCAATGTGGTTAACGCAGCCTTGGCATCGCCTTCAGGGAATCCAGTCAGGCGTTCGCGAGCTCGTTGCGCCCACTGTTCAAGAACTTCGCGGGCTGCATCCATTGCAGGATGGGTGCGCAAGGCGGCTAGCGCTTCCGCGTGGTCGGAATCGTCCGTAAGGGGGCGAGTCAACAAATCTCGCAGCCGATCCGATGTGGAATCATCAGCAAGTGCCAGCAGTACTGGCAGCGTGCGAATTCCTTCACGTAGATCGGTGCCGGGAGTCTTGCCAGAAACTTCAGATTCGATATCAAGCAAGTCGTCGCTGAGCTGGAAGGCAATTCCGATACTCTCACCAAAATCTGCAATTTTGTCAGTTAGTTCGGCCGAAACACCGCTCATCATTGCGCCGTAACGCCCTGCAGCTGCAATTAAAGATCCAGTTTTATCCGCTAAAACTTCCAGGTGGTGAACCACAGGATCTTCACCATTTTGTGGGCCAACACTTTCACGCAGTTGTCCAATGACCAGACGCTCAAAAGTCTCGGCTTGAACCCGAACTGCTTCCGGCCCTAAATCAGCCAGAAGTTTTGAAGATCGCGCGAATAAAAAGTCGCCACTTAAAATTGCAACTGTGTTACCCCAGCGACTATTGGCGGACTGTGCACCACGTCGAACGGTTGCTTCATCCATCACGTCATCGTGATACAGGGTTGCTAAATGGGTTAATTCAACGACGACAGCTGCTGGAATTATTCCCTCGGAAGTTGGATCCCCAAATTGAGCAGCGAGTAGCACCAAGAGCGGGCGAAAGCGTTTACCGCCGGCTTCTACAAGATGGCGTGCCGTAATGTCTGCTAGCTCGTAATCACTGGAAATTTCAGCACGAAGTCGGTCTTCGACCGCGGCCAATCCAGTAACTAGCTCAGCTTCAAGCGTGGCTAGTTCAACTGGGAATAATACGGTCACAGTTCAATCTTTCCACTTATCAACCAAAGTTGCGACTTTGGGTATTAGCGAACGAATAGTCCTGCATTGATTACTAAGTTCAAGACCGGCTGTGGCGCCATACCTAGTAACACCGTTACTGCAGCGCTGATACCAATTGCGATTGTGGTCAGTGAACTAGGCACAATCACACTTGGTCCTTCAGCAGGTGCATCCGTAAAGAACATTAAAACGATTACCCGTGCGTAGAAGAATGCCGCTACCGCACTTGCCACGACGGCCACTATTACTAGTGGGGTTGCACCACCATCAATTGCAGCGGTAAAGATCGCGAACTTACCAGTGAAGCCACTTGTTAACGGGATGCCAGCCAAGGCAAGTAAGAACAATGCGAATGTGCTGGCGATCCAAGGTGATTTCTTACCCAAGCCCGCCCATTGAGATAAGTGAGTTGCTTCTCCGGAAGCGTCGCGAACTAGTGAAACAATTGCGAACGCCCCGAGAGTCGTGAAGCCGTAAGTGAACAAGTAGAACATTGTGCTCGATAGGCCAGCTGCACTTGTTGCAATTACGCCAAGTAACAGGAATCCGGCATGTGATACCGATGAGAATGCCAACATCCGCTTAATGTCAGTTTGGGTTACCGCAAGTATGGAACCAATGATCATTGTGAGAGCTGCAATAACCCACATCAAAGGTCGCCAGTCCCAGCGCATTCCACCAAAGGCTACGTAGAAAACTCGAAGTAATGCGCCAAAAGCTGCGATCTTGGTTGCTGATCCCATAAATGCGGTTAGTGGTGTTGGTGATCCTTGATACACATCCGGTGTCCATTGATGGAACGGCACCGCACTGACTTTAAACAACAGTCCAACCGCAATCAATCCGATGCCAGCAATAATCAAACCTTCTTGCGCTGAACTTTCCAGTGCTAACGTAACGACACTGAAGTTAACAGAACTTGTCGCTGCATAAATCAACGCTGAACCAAATAGGAAGAATGCGCTCGAGAACGAACCAAGAATGAAATACTTTAATGCGGCTTCTTGGCTTAGCAGTCGACGACGCCGAGCCATACTTGCCATTAAGTAAAGCGGCAACGAGAAAACTTCCAGCGCAACGAACATAGTGACAAAATCGTTTGCTACTGGGAATAGGAGCATCCCACCTACGCTAAATAGGAACAATGGCCAGATTTCAGTTTGGAGCCATCCCTGGGCAGTGAACTGGCGTTCATCTTCGCTTCCTGGCAAGGCTGATGCACGAGCGGTGAATGCATCACCTTGTGGATCTACCGAGCGTTCTGCCAT
>CANGDR010000040.1 GCA_947452765.1 Actinomycetota bacterium
GCAAAACGAGAAATGCGTCCAGCCCGGGATAGTCGGGTGCGTGAACGTGAGTTGTTCGTTTGCTGCTTTGGTAATTCCGATACCCATCACGGCAAGATCGCGCGCTTCACTTGGGTCCAAAGTAAATCCGAGAGCTTTGGCATCCACAATTACGAAGCTGTCGCCACCCCACGCGGTATCAACGGTCAAAGTACCTAAACCAGGTACTTCCAGCTTGGTATCTAACGTTGCAGCAAATGCCGGAACGTTATGGACTTTAATCTGAGTTGCTTTCCCGTCTTTGCAAGTAGCAAAAACTTCAACCAGTCCTGCAGGAGCTTCCATAAAGAAATGTGTTTCTGGCTCGACCATGGGAACTATGCCAGTTTCCAAGACAACTGTGGCAACGCACATGGAATTTGAGCCAGACATCAAAGGAGTATCTTCGGGTTCCATGATGATGAAGCCAACTGAAGCTTTTGGATCCTTAGGCGGAACGAGCATATTCACATGTCGGAATACACCACCGCGGGGTTCATTTAAAACAAACTGGCGAAGTTCGTTGTCAGTTGCGATGAATCGCGACTGTTCATACAAAGTGTCGCCCGGAGGCGGATTTACTCCCCCAACAATGACATCGCCTACTTCACCCTCGGCGTGACAACTAACAACGTGAATGGTTTTTACGGATCGCATGTAGGCAAGTTTAGGGTTAGTTGCGCAGGTAGTTGCCCAGAATCTAATAACTAGTGCGTATGGAAATCGAAGGCTTGCGCCATTGCTGCGTCGATGGCTTCTAGCGCTAATGCAACCCGAGTTTCCACGCTGCCATCAAGGGCCATCCAGGATCTGCCGGTACTAATTAAGTCGTCTTCGAATTCCCGAGTCATAGATATTCGCAACTCTTCTGAGTCTCGAATTTTATCCTGAACAAATGGCACACCATCGGGTTGGGTAACAAAGTAAATTCGATTTTGAGAATTTACTGGCATCGGCAACGCCGCTTTTTCCCCTAAGTAACGACGTTCCCAGGTAATTGAGGCAAACACATCGGTATCACAACAAACCACTGGGCCACCAGTACGAGCGGCGACATCTTCAAGTTGCTGCTGCACAATAGCGATTTCCACAAAGTCATTTATCGTCCATGGCACTGCGTATTCAGATAAGCCCATAGCTTCGGCTTGCTCTTTCTTTCGCATGGTTAGATCGCGACCGTATTCCCGAATCCAGTTAGTCGTTGTGAAGTTACCTGCGCGCTTAATTAATTCAGCTTGAACAGCCAAAGTAGTCGTTGTAGTTCCAGTAGATTCCGCGCCAATAAATACTGCGCGAATTGCAAGCAACTCTCGCGAACCTGGACCGAGCAAGTGCCAATTACTAATTAAGTCTTCGCGAATCTGTGTGGAGGAAACGGGAACCTGACTGCGCTGTGGATCAAAACTATGGTGATGCAAACCAAGTAGTGAAGCAAACTCTTCACCGTTTGCCTCGGAGGTAACCAATAGGTCAACCGGAGGGGTATGACGTAAATGCGCCTCTATTACACGGGCATTGGATTTGGCAACGGCAGAATCTTCAGGTTTGTATGGTGTTGATTCGTAGCCATGAACGATTGTCATTGCCGCTTCATTGACGCCTTCAGCGACACAGTCCTGGAGTAACGCTCGAGCGCGATCATTTGCTGCAAGCCGATCATTTGGCTGCGCCAAAACAACTACGACAACATGGTCGCGCTTCTCGATGGCAGCCTTGACTAACTTCACATGACCCATATGTGGCGGGTTGAAAGTACCCGTAACCAATGCAGCTGGCATGACTACAAGCCTAGTGCTACGGAACTAGTACTAATTTCCCTGAAGTCAACCGAGCTTCAAGATCGTCGTGTGCTTTTGCGGCTTGATCCAACGGATAACTTGCGCCAATTGCGCAATGTAATGCGCCACTTGCAATCGCTTCAAATATTTCATCTGCCCGCCATTGCATCTCTTCATGCGTGGCAATGTAATCCACCAAAGTTGGACGGATTAGTGAAATTGAACCACTCGAACTAAGCCGAAGCACCTCAAGTGGCGGCACTGGTCCGCTGGCATTTCCAAATGTAGCTAGTAGGCCTCGACGAGCAAGCGATGCCAGGCTGCCGTCAAAAGTTGATTTACCAACACCGTCATAAACTACGTTAACGCCAAGCCCGCCAGTTAATTCCCGAACTTTGGGTGCAAACTCTTCCTGGTCATACCGAATAACTTCATCAGCTCCAGCATCAAGTGCGGCCTTAACCTTCGCATCTGTTGATACTGTGCCAATGACGTGACCACCGCGTGACTTAATCATTTGGCAAAGCAGCAGTCCTACGCCACCTGCGGCGGCATGAACAAGCGCAGTATCGCCTGGCTTAATTGGATAGACACTCGACACTAAATAGTGTGCAGTCATACCTTGCAGCATCGCAGCACATGCAACTTGAAGATCAACGCCCTTAGGGACAATCACGCAATCAGTTGGCTTCATTGCAATAAATTCGCAATAGCTTCCCTGTACACCTGGCCACGAAACCAGATCTCCGACCTTGATGTTTGAAATGTCACTTCCAATTTCGATTACTTCGCCGCTGCCTTCTCGACCAAGTGTCAATGGCAATGCCATCGGATAAAGTCCAGAGCGTTGATACGTATCGATGAAATTAACACCAGCTGCAGCGACTTTAACCAAAATTTGATCTTGTCCACAAACTGGAACAGGCAGATCCGCCACAGCTAGAACTTCGGTTCCACCATGACGATCTGCCTGTATCGCACGCATATTTTTACTTAACGACCTGCGGTGCCTTCAACGTAATCGTTGTCACCAGCTTTAACCCATGACATCAACTTACGTAGTTCGCGACCAGTTGCTTCGATTGGATGAGCTTCTCCCTTGGCGCGAAGTGCTTTGAACTCAGGTGCGCCAGCATCTTGGTCATCGATGAATCGCTGTGCAAACTTGCCTTGCTGAATGTCAGTCAATACATCCTTCATGGCAGCCTTAACATCAGCACTAATGATGCGAGGTCCGGAAACATAGTCACCATATTCAGCGGTATCTGATACTGACCAACGCTGCTTCGCGATGCCACCTTCATACATCAGGTCAACGATTAGCTTTAGTTCGTGCAAGCATTCGAAGTAAGCAACTTCTGGCTGGTATCCAGCTTCAACTAAGGTTTCGAAACCTGCTTGCACCAGTGCAGATGCGCCACCACAAAGAACTGCCTGCTCACCGAATAGATCGGTTTCAGTTTCTTCAGTGAATGTGGTCTTGATGCCACCAGCGCGAAGTGCGCCGATTCCTGCTGCATAAGAAAGTACTAGTGGCCAAGCATTGCCAGTTGGATCCTGTTCAACGGCAACAATTGCCGGCACACCGCGCCCGGCAACATATTCACGACGAACCAAGTGGCCTGGACCCTTTGGTGCTGCCATACAAACATCAACGTTTGCTGGTGGCGTGATGTAGCCAAAACGAATGTTGAAACCATGTGCGAAGAAAAGTGCATCGCCGGCATTTAGATTTGGTTCGACTGACTCTGCGTACACGGTGCGTGCCACATGGTCTGGAACCAACATCATGATTACGTCGGCTTCTTTAGCGGCAGTTGCTGGGTCAACAACGCGCAAACCTTCGGCTTCAGCCTTAGCGCGACTCTTTGATCCTTCAGCTAAGCCGACGCGGACGTCAACGCCGCTATCGCGCAAGCTAAGTGCGTGCGCGTGCCCTTGGGAACCATAGCCAATTACAGCTACCTTGCGTCCCTGGATGATGGATAGGTCAGCATCGTCTTCGTAAAACAATTCAGCCACGATTTCTCCTCTTTCGGTGGTTGGGTAAGTCTGTCAGATATTGCGTGTTGTGAGAATTTCTTTTAACTCATTAGGAATTTCGGTTGGATCGATCGGCGATGGAACGTCCCCCGCGAGCCAGTGCCACAACGCCAGATTGCACAATTTCCTTGATTCCATACGGCGCTAACACTTCAAGGAATGCATCTAACTTATCGACTGAGCCAGTTGCTTCAACTGTCACAGCGTCAGTGCCAACATCGACGACTTTGGCGCGGAACAGCTCTACAAGTTCAAGTACTGCGCCGCGAGTCTTGTCGTCTGCCTTGATTTTTATCAGCATCAGTTGTCGGGCAATTGCGGTTGTGTCATCAAGTTCCACAATCTTAAGGACGTTGATTAACTTGTTGAGCTGTTTGGTAACTTGCTCAAGCGCATGCTCATCTACATTGACCACAACAGTCATGCGTGAGACACCTTCAGTTTCGGTTGTGCCTACTGCCAAAGATTCAATGTTGTATGCGCGACGCGAGAATAGCGAAGAGATTCGGGCAAGAACACCCGGTTGGTCTTGCACCAAAATGGACAAAGTGTGACGAGCCATAATTAGTCATCCCCTCTTTCCCACTGCGGTGCCAGATCTCGAGCAAACTGAATTTCATCGTTGCCGGTACCAGC
>CANGDR010000041.1 GCA_947452765.1 Actinomycetota bacterium
ATTGCCGCAGCCTTACTTCCACTCAATACAGTCTCGGCATCTTCTCGACCTGGCTCGCGCAAGTGAGTGTGCAAGTCAACTAGTCCAGGAAGTGCTACGCAGCCTTTCGCATCGATAACTGTGTCACCACTCAAGCCTGAGCCAATGTCCTTGATGATCCCGTCGGCGATAAGTATGTCGGTGACTTGGTCGCCCAAGATTGCGACATCTTTAATTACATAACTGGTCATTAGATTGATTCCGTTCCACCGAGTAATAAGTACAGGACTGCCATGCGAACACTTACCCCGTTTGCGACTTGTTCGACGATTACCGAGCGTTTGGAATCTGCGACATCTGCTGAAATTTCCATGCCGCGATTCATTGGACCGGGGTGCATCACAATGGCATGTTCAGCAAGGCGATTCATGCGACTTAGATTCAAGCCATAGCGACTGCTGTATTCGTGTGCTGTTGGAAAGTATGCCGCATTCATACGCTCGCGCTGTACCCGCAACATCATGATTGCATCGGCGCCTTCGAGTGAATCATCGAGATCATAGGAGACGTCACAGCCCCAGGATTCGACGCCATAAGGTAGCAAAGTTGGCGGCGCGACTAGCCGAACCTTGGCGCCGAGCGTATTAAGTAAGAGCACATTAGATCGCGCGACTCGACTATGCAGAACATCGCCAACAATCGTTACATTGAGGTCTTTAAGGTCACCTTCGCCACCAGCTAAGTGTTGCCGCATGGTGTAAGCGTCAAGCAGTGCCTGGGTTGGGTGTTCGTGCGTACCGTCGCCGGCATTCACAACGCCACCCGAGATCCAACCAGCATTAGCTAATCGGTGCGGTGCGCCACTGCTGTTGTGACGAATGACTACCGCATCTGCGCCCATAGCCTCGAGCGTTAGCGCGGTATCTTTCAAACTTTCGCCCTTGGAAACGCTTGAGCCTTTTGCCGAGAAGTTAATTACGTCGGCGCTCAATCGTTTCGCGGCAGCTTCAAATGACATACGAGTGCGCGTTGAATCTTCAAAAAATAGGTTGACAACAGTTCGGCCTCGAAGCGGCGGAAGTTTTCCAACTCCTTGCTCGGTTGCTGCTGCCAATTCCTTTGCGGTATCAAGGATTTGGATTGCCTGGTCCTTAGTTAAATCAGCTGCGCTTAGTAGATGTTTCATTTGGCACGCTCGATTGTGACTTCGTCGGATCCGTCATATTCCACGAGCTTTACTTGGATCACTTCTTGCTGTGAGGTTGGGAGGTTCTTGCCAACGTAGTCAGCGCGAATCGGAAGTTCTCGGTGGCCACGATCAACTAGCACGGCCAGCTGCACCGCTTCTGGGCGACCATGTTCCGACAAGGCGTCTAAGGCTGCGCGAATTGTGCGCCCTGAGAATAGGACATCGTCGACAAGGATTACGAGTCGACCTTCAATGCCTTCACTTGGAATTTTCGTTGGTTGCAATGCGCGAGCTGGGCGCATTCGCAAATCATCGCGGTACATGGTCACGTCTAAGGCGCCAATCGCAACCGGTGAGCCTTGGATTTCGGCGATCTTGGCTGCGATTCGTTGGGCAAGCGCGGCACCACGAGTTGGGATGCCCATAATCGTCAGGTTTTGGGCGCCATGAGTTCGCTCCACAATTTCGTGGGCTAATCGAGTGAGTGCGCGAGATATATCGCTGGAATCGAGGACTACGCGTCCGTCGATAGAACGTTCAAAGTCGTGCGTCATCTTCTACCTCCTTTCCTGCCTCACGGGACAGGTGTTAAAGGATGGCGTGCTCTTGAACTGCACCAACCATAGCAGGGACTTGGTTAAGTTTGCACATTGCCCGCATTAGGCATTAACTTCCTAGTCGTTATTGGCGCAAAATCTATCTCGGCGCAATAACTTCCTAGTCGTTATTGGCGCAAAATCTATCGCGGCGCAATAACTTCCTAGTCGTTATTGGCGCCGTACCCCAGGCGATGGACCCGCATGCCGTTAGTCGAACCTGGCACGCCCGGTGGTACGCCTGCGATAACCAAAATTGGGTCGCCTTTTGTGAAACGCCCTAATCCCAAAAGCACTTTATCTAGTTGGTTAACCATGTCATCAGTGTGCGCAGCGCCTGGAACCAAGAAAGTTTCAGTTCCCCAAACCAGCGTTAGCTGATTGCGAACGCGTTCATTCGGGGTAAATGCCAGTAACGGAGTTCGACTGCGGTGCCTTGCTACTAACCGAGCTGATCCACCCGTTTCAGTAAATGCTGTAATACAAACTGCCCCAACGTGTCGCGCCACATCTACTGCAGCTCGCGTCATGGCCTTAGTGGTAGCGCCAAATGCATCGTCTGGCAGTGACGGCAAAGTTTCTAGGGCCTCTGCCTCAATGTGCGTGATGATGCGACTCATCGTTTCAACAACGTGAAGTGGATCAATTCCGATCGACGTTTCACCAGAAAGCATCAAGGCGTCCGCACCATCAAGGACAGCATTTGCCACGTCACTTGCTTCGGCCCGCGTTGGTCGTGAAGAAGTGATCATTGAATCGAGCATCTGGGTTGCCACGATAACTGGCTTAGTTGCTGCTCGTGCCAGTTCAATTGCTCGCTTTTGAACTAGCGGCACCTGCTCAAGGGGAAGTTCAACTCCAAGATCGCCACGTGCCACCATAATGCCGTCAAAAGCATCCACAATTTCTGCGAGGTTCTCGACTGCCTGCGGCTTTTCAATTTTCGCGATGACTGGAACGAAAATTCCTTCTTCTTTCATGATGGCGTGCACGTCGAGAATATCCGCCGCACTACGCACAAAGGACAGTGCAATTATGTCGACACCTTGCTTAAGCGCCCACCGCAAGTCATCAATGTCTTTTTCTGAAAGTGCTGGCACACTAACTGCAATACCAGGAAGATTGATTCCTTTATTGTCACTAACGGTTCCCGCTTCCGTAACACGCGTTACGACTGTGGTTTTAGTTACCTCAATAACTTGTAACCCAACCTTGCCGTCATCCACCAAGATTCGATCACCAGGCTGGCAATCGCCTGGTAAACCTTTATACGTTGTGCCGCACATGGTTACATCGCCTGGTACATCCTCGATGGAAATGGTGAAGGTGGCGCCCTCGACCAATTCAACGGGACCGTTGGCAAACCTAGCTAACCGAATCTTTGGCCCTTGCAAATCCGCCAGGATGCCTACCCCACGTCCAGTCTCAGCACTGGCTGCTCTAACCATTTCAAATGAATTTTTATGGATTGCGTGGTCACCATGCGAAAGATTGAGTCGCGCCACATCCATACCAGCAACTACCAGTGCAGTAATTTGCTCTTGAGTCGAAGAAGCGGGGCCTAAAGTGCAAACAATCTTTGCGCGGCGCACGATTGGAGTCCTAACTCGATGTGAGTCTTAAGTTTATCGCGGGCCAAACGAATACTGCTAGATCGAATGTTAAATCTCGGTTAATACTTAAGTTTTACGACGCCGTCCGCGAGGTTTCGCTTCGGCTGGACTAGCAACCGTTACTGCTGGCGGTTCTGACGCTACTGCTGTTACTTCTGCTTGTGCCACCAACACTTGCGCTGGTTCTTCTTTCACAGATACTGGATCGGAAACTTCAGTTTTTGGTTCTTCAGTTTTTGGTTCTTCAGTTTTTGGTTCTTCAGTTTTTGGTTCTTCAGTTTTTGGTTCGTCATTGACACGAACTTGCCGAGCAATCAGCGGAACTTCGAGAATTTCGGAAACTAATTTTCCTTTGTACATTAGTTCTCGACCCGGATAACGCTCCGCTGAAATAACTAAATAACCTAACGAGCATGCACCGACTATGAGTGCGGTAAAGACATTTAGCCGAATTCCACCGATGTGGTGTGCTTCGTCAATCCGAAGAGTTTCAATTAGTCCTCGAGCTGCACAATAAATGGCAACGTATAACGCAAAGACCCGACCGTGACCCATTTTGAATTTCTTGTCAGCCCAGATAACTACTGCCGCGATAACAAAACAGGC
>CANGDR010000042.1 GCA_947452765.1 Actinomycetota bacterium
ATAGATAAGGTAGGTATGTGACTGACGCCCGCCCGGTACTCGTAGTTGATTTTGGGGCCCAGTACGCACAATTAATTGCCCGCCGCGTTCGCGAAGCTCGGATTTATTCCGAAGTAGTTCCCAGCACAATGTCTGCTGCTGACATGTTGGCAAAGAACCCACTGGCAATAATTCTTTCCGGCGGACCATCCAGTGTTTATGCGGATGGCGCACCACAGGTCGAGGCAGCATTATTCGAATCAAAATTGCCCGTGTTTGGAATTTGCTACGGCTTTCAAGCCATGGCGGCAACCCTTGGGGGCACCGTTGCCCAGACTGGCCTTTCGGAATTTGGCGCAACTGAATTAACCGCGAATTCCAGCAGTTGTTTATTTGCTGGTCTGCCTTCGATTCAGAACGTTTGGATGAGCCATGGCGACTCAGTGCAGGAAGCACCAGCCGGGTTTACCGTTACGGCTTCCACCGCTGGAGCCGCCGTCGCAGCATTTGAAGATTTATCACGCGGTCTGGCTGGAGTTCAATTCCACCCAGAAGTTATGCATTCGGAACACGGTCAGAAAGTTTTAGAGCATTTTCTTTACGACATCGCCAAGATTGAGCCAACTTGGACCCCAGCGGGAATTGTTGATGAACAAGTGGCTCGTATCCGCGATCAAATTGGCGACTCCAAAGTTATTTGTGGTCTATCCGGCGGAGTTGATTCCGCAGTTGCGGCAGCTTTAGTTCATAAAGCAGTTGGAGACAATTTAACGTGTGTTTTCGTGGATCATGGCTTGTTGCGTGCCGGTGAACGAGAACAAGTCGAGCGCGATTATGTAGCAGCAACTGGTATTCGCCTGGTAGTAGTGGATGCGGCAGATCGATTCCTTTCTGAGTTAGCTGGAGTTACGGATCCGGAAACCAAGCGAAAGATCATCGGCAGAATTTTTATTCGAGTTTTTGAAGATGCCCAAAAGGAATTAATTGCCGAAGCCGGCGCCGACGGTACTTCGATTGACTTCTTGGTGCAAGGAACTTTGTACCCTGACGTGGTTGAAAGTGGCGGTGGTACTGGCGCAGCCACAATTAAGAGTCATCACAACGTTGGCGGCTTACCTGATGACCTTGAATTTAAACTGTGTGAGCCATTGCGCGAGCTATTCAAAGACGAAGTGCGTTCGGTTGGTCGCGAACTTGGTTTGCCTGAGGCAATGGTTATGCGTCATCCATTCCCAGGGCCTGGCCTTGGCATCCGAATTGTTGGCGCTGTTGATAAGGAACGTCTCGATATCCTGCGCGCAGCTGATGCGATAGTGCGAGAAGAAACCACTATTGCTGGTTTAGATTCTTCGATCTGGCAGTTCCCAGTTGTATTGCTGGCTGATGTACGCAGCGTTGGTGTACAAGGTGATGGTCGGACATACGGCCACCCAATCGTGCTTCGCCCAGTATCAAGTGAAGATGCAATGACCGCAGACTGGACTCGATTGCCTTATGACGTGCTGGCGAAAGTTTCTAATCGCATAACAAACGAAGTTCGCGAAGTGAATCGCGTAGTGTTGGATGTAACAT
Organism: Actinomycetota bacterium; assembly: GCA_947452765.1. GTDB lineage: Bacteria > Actinomycetota > Actinomycetes > S36-B12 > UBA5976 > UBA5976. The sequence goes on from CANGDR010000042.1 coordinate 1,552, forward strand.
CAAAGCCCCCGGGCACTATTGAATGGGAATAGCCATGAATTCAAACTTAGTTTTCAATATTGCTTACGGTATTCACATGTTGGGTATCTTGGCTTTGCTCCACGGCTTCTTCAGTCAGATGTCGAAAGAAAATAAAGGCATTCATGTCACCATGATTTATGGTGCAATAACTCAATTAGTTACTGGCATTGTTATGTCTGCTGCGAAGTCGGGTAGCGACCAGCCAGTTAACTCAACTTGGCTTGCAGTTAAATTTTTAGTTGCAGCAATCATTTTGGTAGTTGCACTGCTTGGCAAGAAAGCAACTGGAGATACTAAAAAGTATTGGCTGATTGTTGGCGTGCTAACCGGATTCAACCTACTGTTTGCGTTTGCAGTCGATCTATTTAAATAATTCCTTAGTCTGGCAATTTAATTTGGCGGAATCCTTCAGCCAGGCGCCCCTCAGCAAAACCAGCAGCCTGGGCTTGCATTTCACCCCAGGTACGTAGCAAACCAGCAAGATCCTCCATATGTGAAGTCTGGCTTGCATGTTGCTCTAGTGCATTTACTTTGCGGCTAAAGAATTCAGTGGTGTCAACAAAATGGTTTATTTCTGGATGACCTTGTAGCCAAAGCCAAGACACAGTCCAAGCTTCCAAACCTTCTTGTGACCGCAGCTCTGGGTAAGCGTATGGATTACGAACTGCAGGATAGAGCGCACGCGTAGTTGCTTCGCCAGCAGCTATATGGTCAGGATGACTTGCCGGTAACCGGTCCCAGTTACGTTCTGGGGACTGCGTAATTACTAATTGAGGTTGCACTTGGCGCATCACACGTGCGATGTCGCGCTGTACATCGTGGCTTGGTTCAAGATAACCATCTTTGTAACCGAGGAATCGAACATCCGTAACGCCATACACGGCCGCAGCCGAAGCCTGTTCCGCGCGTCGGATCGCAGGGATTTCCGAGCGATCCGTTGAATCATCAAAACCACCCGCATCGCCGTCCGTACAAATGCAAAAAGTTACTTGAACCCCAGCTTTGACTAGCGCCATGACAGTTCCGCCAGCGCCGAAGTCAACATCATCTGGGTGAGCCGTCACAACAAGTGCCCGGGTTACGCCTTCAGGAATTTCGATACGTTCATTTGAATCATTAGCCACGACGACAACTCTATTTCGTTTATGCCACACCTGTAGGTGTCGGGGCATCTCCGTAGACTATCCGTGTGCCTTCGCATCTACTTGACGACCTAAATGAGCCGCAACGCATAGCTGTGACCCATTCCGGAACGCCGCTATTGGTAGTCGCTGGTGCCGGATCTGGAAAAACTCGGGTCCTAACTCGGCGGATCGCATATTTACTCGCAGAGCGTAAAGTTTCACCGGGCGAGATTTTGGCTATCACTTTTACGAATAAAGCCGCCAATGAAATGAAAGAACGTGTGGCACACATTGTTGGACCACAAGCTCGATCCATGTGGGTATCAACTTTTCACTCTTCCTGTGTGCGGATATTGCGCAGCGAAGCTACCCGCTTGGGTCTTAAATCATCATTCACGATTTATGACACACAAGACTCCGTTCGCTTGATGACTTTGGTATCGAAAGAACTCGGTATTGACCCTAAGACTTACAGTGCAAAGTATTTGCTGGGTCAGGTCAGTAACCTCAAGAATGAGCTAATCGATTACGAAGATGCCGTTACCAAGGCGCAAACCCCCCAAGAGCAAACTGTGGCTCAGGTTTATGGCGAATACCAGCGGCGATTGATGCGCGCCAGTGCTGTTGATTTCGACGATCTCATCGGTCATACCGTCGTTTTACTTCAAGCCTTCCCTGATGTTGCCGAGTATTACCACCGCAAGTTCCGCCACGTTTTAGTTGATGAATACCAAGATACAAATCACGCACAATACGTTTTGATTCGCGAACTAGTTGGTAATGGGAAAGATGCGGTAGCACCTGCCGAACTTTGTGTAGTCGGTGACGCAGACCAAAGTATTTACGCATTCCGGGGTGCAAACATCCGGAACATTGTGGAATTTGAACGTGATTACAAAGATGCCACCACGGTTGTGCTTGAACAGAACTACCGTTCAACACAAAATATTTTGACATCTGCAAATTCAGTTATTGAAAAGAATTCAGGCCGACCAGCAAA
>CANGDR010000043.1 GCA_947452765.1 Actinomycetota bacterium
AACTCGATTTTTTCGGCAGTTGCAATTTCTGCGATTACCGCGTCGATCTCGTCGCGAATTAGGTGAAGTTCCATAACGGATCCCACAAGCGGAACCATAACTTCGACAATTGGATTACCACCAGCACGAATTCGTGAGATTGCTGCCTGGGCTAGCGCACGCACCTGCAAAGTAAATAGTCCTGGAATCACAATGCCGAGGCGAACTCCGCGGAGACCGAGCATCGGATTGGACTCGTGCAGTCTTTCAACCGCACTTAATAAAATTTCCTGTCGGCTCACATCCTGATTACGTTCTTTGCCTAACGCAACTTCAACCATTAACTCAGAACGATCTGGTAAGAATTCATGCAACGGTGGATCAAGTAGCCGTATGGTCACCGGCAGGCCATCCATAGATTCCAAGATCTGTTCGAAGTCTTGTTGTTGCAGTGGCAACAAAGCATCAAGGGCATTGTTACGGTCTTCATTGGAATCTGCCAAGATCACGTGTTCGATCAATACTCGACGATCGCCAAGAAACATGTGTTCAGTTCTGCAAAGACCGATTCCTTCGGCACCCAAGTTACGTGCCCAAGCCGCATCCTGCGCCGTATCCGCATTGGTGCGAACTCGAAGGCGGCGAACTTTGTCAGCATGAGCCAAAATTCGATCCACCGACCTGATGAGTGAAGCAGTTTCTTCATCCAAACTGGATGCTGCAGCTTCCAACCCATGCTCTAAGTAATTTGAAACTGGAGAAGGCACAACGTCTAATTCGCCGATGTAAACCTGGCCGGTGGAACCATCGATTGAAATCATGTCGCCTTCGCGAATTTCAAGCGTTCCAATGGTTGCTAGTTTTTCAGAAACTTGAACATCGATCGCATCCGCGCCGCAGACACAGGTCTTGCCCATACCTCTGGCAACAACCGCAGCATGTGATGTCTTCCCGCCACGTGAAGTAAGGATGCCATTTGCCGCAATCATGCCCTCCAGGTCATCTGGATTTGTTTCGCGCCGAACAAGGACCACTCGCTCACCCTTTTCGGCCCAAGCAACAGCGGTTTTCGAGTCAAAAACTACGCGGCCGACGGCTGCTCCAGGGGAGGCGGCCATTCCGGTAGCAACCGGAACTACTTTCGTTTTGGCATCAAATTGCGGGAACATTAATTGCGCAAGCTGGCTACCCGTAACTCGAGTTAGTGCTTCATCCATCGTGATTAGCTGCTCGTCCACCAACTGGGTTGAGATGCGAAACGCTGCTGCTGCAGTTCTCTTACCTACTCGGGTTTGCAGCATCCATAATTTGCCGCGCTCAACCGTGAATTCGATATCGCAAAGATCGCGGTAGTGGGTCTCAAGTTTTCGCATGATGGTCATTAATTCACCAAATGATTTTGAATCAGTGCGATTTAATTCTTCAAGACTAAAAGTATTTCTGATTCCGGCTACTACATCTTCACCCTGCGCATTTGGCAAATAGTCACCATAGGCACCGGAAGTGCCCGTTGCTGGATCACGAGTAAATGCAACCCCAGTTCCAGAAGTCTCGCCTAAGTTTCCAAAAACCATGGAACAAATATTTACTGCGGTTCCGAGATCGTGTGGAATTCGCTCACGACGACGATATAGTCGGGCACGATCTGTGTTCCAAGAATTGAAAACGGCGCTTACTGCAAGGTCAAGTTGCTCGCGCGGATCTTGTGGGAAATCTTTGCCAGTGTGCTTACGTACAATTTCTTTAAATATTGAAACTAACTCTTGTAACTGTTGTGGAGTTAAATCCACTTCTGAGGTAACGCCGCTATTCACCAGCACGTCATTAAGCGCTTCAGCAAATTCTTCGCCCTCAATATCAAGAACTGTCTTACCAAACATTTGAATTAGGCGGCGGTAGGAATCCCAAGCAAATCTTTCGTTTCCACTTACTTCGATTAAACCTTTTACTGAGTAATCATTTAGCCCGACGTTTAAGACCGTTTCCATCATGCCTGGCATAGAAAACTTGGCACCTGAGCGCACGCTGACAAGTAGTGGATCATGGACATCGCCAAGTCGCTTACCTAATGCATCTTCGAGGCGGCGTAACGCCATCGTTACTTCAACGCGAAGTTCGGCAGGTGCTAGCCCGGCTATCAAGAACTCTCGGCAAGCCTGTGTTGTTATGGTGAACCCTGGCGGAACCGGCAATCCAAGGCGAGTCATTTCAGCAAGGTTTGCACCTTTACCGCCAAGCAGATCCTTTTGATCCTTATCGCCTTCAGAAAAGTCGTAAACGTACTTAGTCACGCTGCTCCCCAACACCTAGTTGAATCAATTTACTGCATCTAGCAATACGCCGATTTCTAACAATCCTAGAGTTCGTGGGGTGGTCATTAGCTAACAGGACTAGGTAAAGCCAACCCCCTAATTTATGGCGTTAAAGAAAGGGAATTTCCTCGTAACTGCCGCCTTTTGCTGGCGCCGAGTTCACCCAAACCTGTTTCGAATTCGCATCACCAACTAAGGACATGAAGCTATACATGTCCTCTCTCCAGCGCCCAGTTGTGAAGCACACACCTGAATCCTTATTGAGCAGAGTTCGTTTGATGTCAGCAGCAGTTAATATTTCATCACGGTGATCTTCCACCGCAGCCATCCGCGCATACGAACCTTCAGATCCTGTGTATTCGCGAGTAAAAGCATGATTTGTGTGCGCCGAAACGAGTGGATGAAGTGGGACATCTATTACTTCAGAAGCGTCCGCTTCGACCATAAATAAATCTTTGCTATCTAAAACGGTGTAGTTCTGACCAACCGCATGTGGAATTTCACGAATGAAATCAATTGCGTCTTGAGCTGTCGGTTGATGCAGTGCACCTCTAGTTACAAAATCTACGGGCATCCCAGTTAGGTTTAAATGTAAGTCAAGTGCGTTAACTACAACAACTACCCCGTTTGAATTCATGCCCATGGTTGCAAGGCAGCCAGGATATGTCGCTGCAACAACTCCAAGTCCTGAACTGTCGCGAATATTTAAAACAGTTTGCAGACTGTCCGTCCAGTCAGGCAGGTCCATGTTTTGTCCGGCGGCTCGCGAATCCTCACGTGTAATCGCAATTGCGGTACAGCCCATACCTCCAGTAAGAGCCCATGATTCATCCAGCATGGAAAGACCAGCCATTTGATACCATGGCATGTTGGCAGCTTCTGCCATTGATTCAAGTTCGGCAACTAAGTCTGGGCAATATCTTTCAGCGGTTTCCCAGCCACCAACCTCAGCAAGTCGTTGCGCTAAATCATCAGCGTCCTGATCATTGCGACTGAAATGAACTACCCAACGATTCCAGGCAACTTGCAGTTGTTCGGCAAGTTGCTCACCAAGTTGGGTTCCACGTTCCGCACCAGTTCCTGAGGCGGTAACAATATGCGATGCCATTTGTGGCTCCTACAGCAAGTAAGTGCGGGTGAGTGTCGCTGCGTTTTGTGGGTCGCTAGTTATGTGCTGACCATTGAACGTTACGACATGACCGGTATGGTCCACAGCGATTTCGCCAAGAATTCCATGGCGGATCATGTCCGAACTTCGAATACTTCGGGTATTTCGGACTGGAACACTGCGTCGTCGAGCTGGCGAAGTAACAGATTTAGCGTTGGTGAAGTGCACACCTAGGTCTTCGGCAGTAACACCGAAGGCACCAAATTGTGGTCCGATTATTAGTGGCTGGGCATT
>CANGDR010000044.1 GCA_947452765.1 Actinomycetota bacterium
ATTCACCGTGCCGCGGTAACCCATTTTGTGATTGATTCCGGCCAGCACTACATCGTTGCGCTCCCCTAGCGAACCATCGTCACTAACTAAGTATTTAGGCACAATAAAAAGCGAAAGGCCGCGCACACCCTTGACTGCATCTGGGCAGCGAGCCAAGACTAGATGAACAATATTTTCACTAAGTTCATGGTCGCCACCGGAAATCCACATCTTGTTTCCAACGATGCGATAACTGCCAGCTTCGTGTCGTGAAGCAAGTGTCGACACATCCGCCAGCGAAGAACCGGCATCAGGTTCAGACAGGCACATAGTTCCGAAAAACTGCCCGTCAATCATGGGCGTTACATACTTCGCAATTTGTTCCGCTGTTCCATATTCAAGTAACAAGTTCGCATTTGCCGCACTCAGCATTGGGTAAGCCGCAGTTGCAATGTTGGCTGCTTGGAAAAATGAAAAGCAAGCTCGGTAAACGGCATGTGGCAGTTGACCGCCATCGACGGAGAGCGGCATCGAGGCAGCTAACAAACCTGCGTCATAAAACTTATTGAGTGCAGTGCCGATTTCCGGAATCATTGAAACCGAAGTGCCATCAAATGTGGGTTCATTCAAGTCGCTTAAGCGGTTGTGTGTGGCGAACGTGTCTTGCGCTAATTCGCAACTTAAATCAAGTACGGCATCAAAATCTTGCTTTGCCAAATGGGAATAGCGATCAAATTTAGTTAACTCTTCGACATTTAACCACTCGTAGAGCAGGAAGTTGATATCACGCGTTGAAATCAAATCAGATTTTGTCGATTTCATGTTTAGATGAGGAATTCAATTTCTACGAAGGCGGCATTTCCAGCGCCTACAAACTTTATGTTGTGATGTACGCCAGCATTGCGTTGATACGGAACGCCCGCCTCCTGCAACACATCTAGAACTTCCCCGGTGTCTAAGGTGGCTTCAAATTTTCCGCCAGAAATTGGGATAGCTATATAGTCGAATTCATGGATGTGCATCCCAGTTGCTTGTCCTGATTCAAAACTCCAACGCCATACTTTGGTACGGGAATCTTCAGACAGTAGTTCGCAGGTGGCTTGGGTACTCATGATTCAACTCTAACCACATCATCTTTGGCCGAAAGACTTTGCATCAGCAATCCAATTACGACAAGTGCAAGGCCAACTGCGCCATTAACGGTTAGCTCCTGTCCCATGACTAATACTCCGAGAACTGCCGCAGTAACCGGGTCGGCCAACATCATGGTCGCAGCAACCCCAGGAGCGATTCCCCGCAAACCAATTATCTGGATTCCATTAGCGATTCCCATGGTTACCACACCGAGGTATAGAGCCAACAAGATCGACTGCTGACTCCACTGCACCTTTAGAAAGTCATTTCGCACAATGAAGAACAGGCCACAAGATCCGATGAAGTAAGCCATGCCAGGCAATTGCAGCGAGTGTCCGCCGGCGCGAACTTCTACTTTTGCAGCATTTATATAGGCGCCGATGCCAGTGCCTGCCGCTACTGCATAAAGCAATCCAGTTGCATCGTTAGTTTGTAACTCCCCGATTGAAGCTACAACTAACCCAGTTATGGCAATCGCGGTTGATACAAACCAGATTGTGCTCAAGCGCTCGCGCAGAGCTATCCAACCAACAATTCCTGCTGAAATTGGAATGCATCCAACAGTTATCAAAGCTGCGGTTGCAACTCCAGTTCGCTGAACTGACGCAAAGAAAAAAGCCTGGTACGAAGCAGAACTTGCAGCCATGATCCAGACCCCAGGGCGCGTGAATAGCCGAGGCAACTGGCGAAACTTTCCACCAAAAAATGGAGCCAGGATAAGAAGTGAAATTGAGCCAATCGATAAGCGAATAAAACCAACAACGGGTCCAGGGCTGTTTAAGGAATAAAATGCTGCCGCGGTTCCTGCAGTTCCTGCAAGCCCATTTCCAAATAGCGACAGTGAAACTGACCTACGTGCATGACTTGGTTTCGCAGCAGATTTCGAACTCACCCTTTTACTCTAGAGGCTGCTTTTGCTTAACTGACCAATTGCATGAAAGTCTCGATTCTTTGCTCTTACTAGATACACAAGGATCCCAGCGATTAAGGCCTCTCCTATTGCTAGCGAAAATATGCCGCCAACTTTTTGATCGTGAGCTAGATCTTGAAGATAAGGTCGATCAATAATCTGATAAAGCGATTCGCCGATTATTTTATTGGACAGTAAAAGGCTGATTCCAAAAATAATATGGATCGGTTCGGTTATTAACAAAAGGAAAATCTGGTTCTTAGTCACGCCAAAAGTCGCGCCGTCAATGCCCATTACTCGCCACATAAGTGCATAACCATATAAAAGTAAATAAACCTGCATCGCAATATGTCCCCAGTGCCCAGACATTAGCCAACCGAAAACTGGTGTGAAATAAATTCCTATGTAACTGACCAAGCTAAATACGACAAGGTTGGCTGGCTGCGTTATGAACTTCCATAATTTCGAATCGTACGCTGATAGGTACCAATCAACTGGTCCCAGGAATTCTGAATTTGGATTTTGCAAAGCTTTTGCCAGAGTTACCGGTCTAGCAAATACCAACAGAATTGGGATTGCCAGTGCAAGCAGCATATGTTGAATCATGTGGGCACTAAAGAGCACATGAGAATAGACGCCTAGGCCACCGCTCGTTGCATATGTAAATAGTGCAATAGCTCCAATAAATGCCGCAGTATTGGATTTTGGCCAGCTTTCTTTGAGATTCCTTACTCCCCTGCCATATGCAATACAGATCGCAATTTCAATAATCAGCCACAACGCATCTGGTTTAAATGAAGTTAGCGCCGAGCTAACCGTTAATTGCCTTGGCACAGTGACGTGCAATATTTGCTCGGCTAATGACGGTAGATAGTTACTGACTTGGACTGGAAAGCCAGTTCTGGCAAGGATCACTGCAACGCCAAGGGTAATTCCTAGCAACATAATTTCCCCAACAATTAAGCCTGTAGGGAACGCTATTTCAGGAGCTGACTTTATTAGTCTGCGGCGGTTTAAATAAGCAAGCCACCCAATTGTTACGGCTAGCAAAATTTTTGCCAGCACCATCTGGCCATAATGGGAACTGAAAATTTCACTAAAACCACCCAACCTGAGCCAAGCATTTATAACACCACTCAAAACAACCGAGAAGTAACAGAAGAATGCAATTTGGCTATATCTTCTAACGGCCAGAGCGCGCCCTAAAGGTATCTTGTTAAACCACATGGCCATCGCGATTAAGCTTCCAATCCACAAACTTAAACTCAGCAGGTGGACAGCCATCGTAGATGCCGCAAGTTCATGATTTTTGGCTA
>CANGDR010000045.1 GCA_947452765.1 Actinomycetota bacterium
ATAATTCTCACTATGATCGGCTGGGCCATTGGCTTCATGATTGGCATTGGAGCGTTTGTCGGACCGTATCGATGGCTTATGAACCGAGATCTTTCTCATGAAGATCAAATGTGGCTCGCTGGAAAAGATGCCGGAAATTCAAGATATTTTCGCTTCACTACTGATCATAAAGTTGTGGGAATCCAGTACTTCGTTATGACCATGGTCTTACTAGGCGTGGGTGGCACACTGGCGATGATGATTCGTACCCAGCTGTCGTCGCCTAATAACCATTTCATAAACCATTCAACGTATAACTCATTCGTAGGAATGCACGGAATCATTATGATTATCGCCACCATCATTATGGTGACTGGCCCGTTTGGTAACTTCATCTTGCCAATCATGATTGGTGCAAGAGATATGGCGTTCCCAAGGCTTAATGCTTTAAGTTTCTGGTTGATTTTTGCTGCAGTTCCAATTCTCTTGTCCGCCCCTTTCTTAGGTGGCATCTCTACTGGATGGACTGCTTACGCACCACTATCCACGCAGGCCCCTCCCGGCATGGATGCCTACATTTTGACCATCATTATTTTTGCAATCTCAAGTGCGGTTGCGGGAGCAAATATCACAACTACCGCGGTAACCATGCGTGCTCGAGGTATGACCTGGGATCGAACTCCGATCTTCATTTATGGTGCGGTTGCAAGCGTTGGCGTGGCTATTCCAGCATTCCCCATGTTTATGGCATCGCAGATATTTTCTGGTCTAGACCGAGCTATGGGTGCATCCTTTTACGATGCCTCAAATGGCGGAAGCGGATGGCTATATGCAAACTTGTTCTGGCTTATGGGTCACCCAGAAGTATATGTAATTCTACTTCCAGCGCTTGCAGCCCTATTAGAAATAGTTCCAGTATTTAGTAGATCGCCACTGTTTAGCTTCAATGCTGCTGTGGCTGGAATCATAGGAATTACCGGATTGAGCGTTTTGGTTTGGGCTCACCACATGTATGCGTCAGGATGGGCACCAAATCTAAATGGTCCATTTATGCTTACAACGGAAATAATTTCGATTCCAACAGGATTAATTTTCTTGGTGTTTATTGGAACGATTTGGCGTGGAAATATTTGGGTGAGATTACCAATGATCGCCGTCTACGCTGTCCTTTGGAACTTCTTAATTGGTGGAATTACTGGAATCTATCTCTCTGATGTTCCAGCCGATATGGCACTGCATGGATCAATGTATGTCACAGCGCACTTCCACTACACATTGATGGGTGCTGGGCTCACTGGAATGATTGGTGCCACAGCATATTGGTTCCCTAAAATAACCGGGCGCATGCTTAATGAAAAGATTGCAACGCCAGCATTCATAGTTATGCAAATCGGTTTCCAGGTTACATTCATGGGAATGTTCCTCGTGGGTCTTGAAGGTCAACCACGACGGGTGGCCATGTATGACATTCTCTTTCAAAATGGAAACAAGATTTCAACCGCGGGTGCTTACACAATATTCGCTGGCGCACTAGTCATGCTGGCGACAATCATAGATTCGTGGCGAAATGGTGAAATTGCTCCTGCGAATCCTTGGGGTTCACAGACGCTCGAGTGGAAAGTTCCAAACCCAATTCCACTTGAAAACTTCTTAGTACCACCTGTTGTTACCGGCGACCCTTATCAATTTGGAAAGCCTGACATTTATAATCTTGACTCCAGCAAAGAAAAAGTTGAGGTGTAGTAATGACCGTTGTGACTGAGCACCACGCTGATTCTGGCCACCATGAAGCCCCTGAAGTCATTAGCCATCGGGATCGCATGGGCGTACTCCTCCTTATATTCGCGGATGCTGCATTTGTCGGCGCGTTGGTTTTCACTTGGTTTTACTTACGAACCTTAAATCAAGGTGGGAACTGGATCCCAATAGATGTATCAGTCGCCTCTACTAGACCGAGTTGGATTGTTACTGGGGTAGCTGGTATCAGTGCAGTATTCATGTATTTAGGCTTAGGAGCCGTAAGACGAGGCAACGTAAAATTGTTACTTACGTTTGCATTAGTTGCCTTAGCTGTGATCATCGCTGATCTCTATTTACAGATTAGTGCGCTTCAAAGTTTTCCATTTACCCTGAGCAACGGTACTTATGCTTGCACTATGTTTGCGCTTGCCGGGGCGAATGTGTTCCACCTTGGGCTCACCATCTTTTTAGGCATTGGGATCGTAAATCGGATTCGTCAAGGCCGTTATTCCCAGGGTGATCACGGCCATGTTCGGGAAGTGACGTACTGGTGGATCTGGGTGGCAGTGGCATCTGCGATCACAACTTACGCGACCATGTTTACCTATTAATTCGGAATAGCATTAGGTGTGAATTCGCAAAGGCAAAGATACCTGTGGTTGCTGTTTGCTGCGGTTCTGTCATTTGTAGTTTCTGGGCTACTAATCCGATTGCTGCATCAAGATGTCGACTTGGGAGCAATTGGGCTACCTAAAGTTCCAGAGTTCACGCTCTGGGCGCTCCCGTTATTCCGATTAGTAACCGACCTAAGTGCAATTTTGGCAGTGGGGAGTCTAACTTTTATTGGAATAATTTTCCCTTCTCGGAATGAAAAAATAGATTCTGATATTGCTGCGCCTCTTACATTTGCAATTGTTGTAATTGCAACTTGGCTCATTGCTGCTCTAGTCGAGTGCCTATTTTCAATTTCAAATATTTTTGCGCTTCCCGTGTCCGATGTTCTTGCGCCAAAAGTAATTAGGTCTGTTTTGACGGAAACAGTTATTGGGAAAATGTATCTGAGCCAATTTATAGTTCTTGGACTAGCGCTCCTTTTCGCAACTCGGATCGAAACCGCACGACAGGCTAGAACAACCTTGCTAGTGGTACTCGTGGCAAATTTCATTCCAGCTCTGGGCGGACATTCTGGGTTAGCCAAAAATCATGAACTTGCGGCATCTACGATGGCTGTCCACCTGCTGAGTTTAAGTTTGTGGATTGGAAGCTTAATCGCGATGGCCATGTGGTTTAACAAGATACCTTTAGGGCGCGCTCTGGCAGTTAGAAGATATAGCCAAATTGCATTCTTCTGTTACATCTCGGTTGTTTTGAGTGGTGTTATAAATGCTTGGCTCAGGTTGGGCAGTTTTAGTGAAATTTTCAGTTCCCATTATGGCCAGATGGTGCTGGCAAAAATTTTGCTAGCCGTAACAATTGGGTGGCTTGCTTATTTAAACCGCCGCAGACTAATCAAGTCAGCTCCTGAAATAGCGTTCCCTACAGGCTTAATTGTTGGGGAAATTATGTTGCTAGGAATTACCCTTGGCGTTGCAGTGATCCTTGCCAGAACTGG
>CANGDR010000046.1 GCA_947452765.1 Actinomycetota bacterium
AAAATTAGTTTTTCGGGATAATGGCGTATTTCGGGAAAAACCCATGTTTAATGGGTTATCACGCTAGCTGCCTATACGAATACCAATTGGGCGTAAATTCCCGCAGATTATGCGATTTACTGAGATATGACCGTCGCTACTGGCCTGAACATGTTTTTTATCTCGCTTTGGGCGCTACATGGCTCGCGATACTTTTTGCAGCAAGAAAATAGGAACCGCACCAAGACTGCGAGAGCTTCCTATGTACTTGGAGCGTCTACCTGGCTATTTTGTTCTTGCGATCCGCTCGCTAATCTCAGTACGACGAACCTATCCGCACATATGATGACTCAGCTTGCGATCATGATGATCGCTACCCCGTTGGTGCTGCTTAGCAAACCTTCGCTCGGGATTAGTTCCCCGAAAATGGAAAATCTGAAAACTAATCAAATTTGGGTTCGCACTAAAACTAGTTCTCAGCATCCAATCTTCACTTGGGCAATTTTCGTAGCTGCACTTATTGCCATTCACATGCCCAACATTGTTAACTGGGCCTATCTAAATCCCATTGGTTCTCGTCTAACTCAAGCGCTGCTTTTACCGGTAATTGCGGCGCTGTACTTCCAGCCAATTCTGCAAAGCCAGAAACATGAATTCTCTTTTGCGCTGCGAATCATGTCGCTATTCCTGATGATGATTCCAGAAACCATGATCGGGTTCTTTATATACATTCAGAATCGAATCATTTATAGAGATTTTTTGCCAGGGACTAATCTTGATATCTCATTGAGCCAACAGCAACTAGCGGGTGCGCTCATGTGGTCAATGAGCATGATTGTTGACTCAATATGGATTGCCGTGGCAGTACAACGCTGGTTTGAAAGCGAAAAGCAAGAAGGTCAGAAAATTAATGCAGAAATTTATGCGGAAAATGAAGCTCTAGGCCTAGAGCAAAACTAAGGCTCTTGGGTATCACGCTGCTCTGCTTCAAGAGCTTGTACGTGGAGTTTCCAGTTCCTTAACTCAATGTCATCAGGATTATCTGCATCCTGAAAAAATACCGTCGGATTTAACATCTCTTTTCTAACACGCCAAATCATCCAAATCCCTATGCCACCAAGAAATGGCCACTCGAATACATATGTCCAACTACGTTGATTGCCATGAATTGCTCTTAAGTACTGGAAGTAAGTCATCACGAAGCACAAAATAATTCCAAAATATATAAAGTTACGCCAAAATCTTTCGTGAGGGTCGTTTGGCTTGACGTCTTCGTCTATCTCATCGCCCACCATGATGTTAGTTTGCACCATCACGCCAGTTATCTGAGCATTATTGGAAAACTGGCGCTAAATCGCTCGGCCGATGCGATTAGCATCAAGGATTGCGGAGTGGATGTTTCGGCTAGTTATGGCATCACCAATTCGAAATACCTGAAATGCTCCATCATTATTGCGCACTGAAGTTTGTGGCTTTCCATAGATGAGATTTTCAATGATGGTTTCGCCGCCATTTGAAGAAAGTGGAGCTAATTGGTCATACAAGTCACTGGTTGCAACCGTTCCCACTTCAGCGATGACCGCGTTTACGATACGCGTTTCAGTCCAGGATTCATCTTCCATGCCAAGGTTTACCGTGAAAGTGCCGTCGGAGTTCTTTGAAACTTCCTTCAACTCACGCAACATCGTGAATTTCACACCACGTTTGGAAAGTTCCTTGAAATAAAGGGATGCAACCATGCCACCGACATCAGGGGAAATCGTGCGTTCAGGACTAACAACTTCAACTGCCACGCCACGGTTCGCTAGGAATTCCGCCAGATCCAATGCTTGATTACCACCATGATCGTCATAAATAAGTGCTGAACCTTCAACCCGCTTTGAGCCGGTTAAAACATCCCAACTTTCTAGGATGTGCTCACCGCCAGCGATTTCCACTGACCCTGGCAATCCTCCAGTTGCAACAATTACTACGTCAAAGTCACCACCGGTTAAATCGCTGACTTCAACATAACTATTTAGTTTTACTTCCACGCCCATCCGATTCAATTCTTGGACGCGCCAATCTACTATGCCTTGCAGATCTCTACGTCGAGGCGAGCGAATGGCAATTCCAATTTGACCGCCCAATTGATCGTTTGCTTCATGCAGAGTTACGGCATGGCCCCGATCTGCAAGTACTCGGGCCGCTTCCAACCCAGCCGGGCCTCCCCCAATAACTACAACTTTTTTAGCTTTAGCCGAAGGGGTAAGTGTTTGTGGAAGTTCAAGTTCACGACCAGTCGAAGGATTATGAATACAGTACGCAGCTCCTGACATATAAATACCGTCGATGCACATACTCGCGCCAACACATGGACGAATTTGATCTTCAATTTTGGCAGCAACTTTATTGGGAAGTTCTGGGTCTGCCATCAATGCACGAGTCATACCGACCAAATCCAAAAGACCCGATTCGATTGCGTACCGCGCAGTTGGAACATCGGCAATTTTGCCAGCATGCATGACAGGCACATTTAACTTCTGTTTCATCTCGCCTATAAATTCCAGATGCGGCGCGGACGCCATACCCATAACGGGAATCATTCGAGTAAGGCGAGCATCCGAATCAATCGCGCCACCTAATGCGCTAATTAGATCGACGCCTTCATCGATTATGTCTTGCGCAACTGTGAGCAGCTCTCCGGACCCGAGCCCATTTTTACGGAATTCATCAAAGCTCATGCGCGCACTTATAATAAAATCTTCCGGAACAGCAGCCTTGATTGCCCGAATCACTTCAAGGGGATAACGCATTCGATTTTCATGTGAGCCGCCGTACTCGTCGTCGCGATGGTTCCAATACGGAGTCATCCAAGCATCTAGGTAATGACCATGGATCATTAAATCGATGCCATCCATGCCACCCGCGACACAACGTTGGGCCGCAGTTACATAGTCAGCCTTGATGCGATCCATATCCCAAGCTTCGGCAGCTTTGGTAAACGAGCGGTGTGCGGTTTCGCGAACTGCGCTGGCGGAAATTGTTGGCAACCATTCGCCGTCATAACTACTGCTGCGATGTCCAAGGTGAGTTAGTTGAATCATCACAGCTGACCCGTAGGAATGGACTTCATCAGTTAACAACCG